>NZ_CP129002.1:0-300000 GCF_030406085.1 Bartonella sp. TP | reverse complement strand
GCCTACTGTTATTTCTTTGCCGTTTAAGATTTTATTTTTCGTGCTTATAGATGGCTGGAATCTTTTGATAGGCAGTCTTATTCGTTCTTTTCATTAAATATATTGCAATTGTTTACTATTTATTTACTTTCGCGCAAGCTTGCTTTAGTATAAGTTTTATGATTGTAATTAGTAAATCTATGCGCGATGCCTTAGATTTTTAGTTCTGTTTTGTAGTAGGAGTAGGCTAAAATATGCCAGAAGTTGTACAGAGTTTTATGTCCTCTTTCATAAGTGGGGTTGCCAAGCTTGGTACCAAGCGCTTGATAGCCTTGGGTTTAGTTGGTATTACTTTATTTGCGACAATTTTGTTTTCCAGCATGTATTTGGCTAAGCCTTCATCAGAGGCCCTTTATATAGGTTTGTCGCGCGGTGACGTAAACCGTATAGGCTTGGCTTTGGGGGAGGCGGGAATAAATTTTGATGTTAGTTCTGATGGATCTTCTGTTAGAGTGCCTATAGGCCTGGCAGCAAAGGCGAGAATGATGTTGGCTCAAAAAGGGCTGCCTACCTCTAATAATGCTGGTTATGAATTATTCGATAATATGGGCTCTTTAGGCTTGACCTCTTTTATGCAACAGATTACTAGACAAAGAGCGCTTGAAGGTGAAATAGCGCGGACTATTCAAGCTGTGCAAGGCGTACGTGCGGCACGTGTGCATATTGTTTTGCCAGACAAGGGGTCTTTTAGAAAAGAAGACCAAAAGCCTTCAGCTTCTGTAGTTATACGTACGGATGCAGCGTTTTTAGAGGAATCTGCACAGTCTATAAGGCATTTGGTAGCAGCGGCGGTACCTTCGTTGAGCACTAATGAAGTTACAATTATGGACACTAATGGCCGATTGCTTGCCTCTGGTGCCGATAGTTTGAACGGTTCCCCTATAGTTATGTCTAGTTTGCAAAAACGTGTTGCAGCTTCATTGGAAAATAATATTAGGAGGCAGTTGTCGCCTATAGTTGGCGCTAACCATTTTCAAACTAGTGTAAATGTTACCTTAAATACCGATCAACGCCAGATTAATGAGACTATTTATGATCCGGATTCTAAGGTTGAACGCTCTGTTCATGTAGTAAAAGATTTATCTGATAACACAAATGCACGTAGTGCTAGTGCTGTTAGCGTAGAGCAGAATATTCCACAAGAAGAAACAGGCGCTAATCCTGGCGACAAATCTACGGAAAAACATAATCGTAGCGAAGAAACCGACAATTATGAAATTAATAGAAAAATTATTTCTACAGTAAGCAATGGTTATTCTGTGCAAAAGGTAGATGTCGCTGTAGTAATAGATAAAGCAGTGCTTATGCGTTCTTTTGGCGCTGAAAAAAAAGATGCAGCAGTACAAACGAAGCAGTTTAACGAGCGCTTAGCAGAAATAAAAAATATGGTAGCTGCTGCCGTTGGTATAGATAGCAAGCGTGGCGATTTGGTAAATGTTTCAGCTATAGACTTTATCGGCAACGACGATACGAATATGCGTCCTGTAGCTGTGCCTTTATTGGATAGTATCATGCCTTATGCGTCTAGCTTGGTTAGCGGAGTGGTGCTTATAATCGCTGTATTGTTAGTATTGTTTTTAGGCGTGCGACCATTAATGCGTGATTTTAAATCCGATGGGAAGAAGCTTGTTAGTGGCGACGGTATGATAGATAATATCCCGGCTTTGCAAGCACTGCAGGCAGCACAAGAAGCGAGGTTTGAGCAGGAAAAACTAGCAGAATTAAGTCGCAAAATGAGAGTGCCGCCTGAGCATAGATTAGAAAAATTGATTGATATGGATGAAGAGCGCTTTGCTAGTGTATTAAAAGATTGGGTGCGTGGTGAAGCTGGTAACCAAGAACCGCTTAAGGCTTCCTAAGTTTGCTAGATTTTTATTAATCTTGTAAGTTTATGCTTTAAAGATTGAGTTGAGGTGAGATTAATGGGTAATAATACAGCAATTTTGCAAACTGCACTAGAGGATTTTAGCATGGTTAAAACCTTTGGTCGTGCTAGTGATTTTGAAAATAATATCCATGAGTCGGAGTTATCCGGGTTTAGCCTAATTGAATCTCAAAATTTTTCGTTTGATCCAGTTATAAAATTTAAGCAAAGTAACGCAGATGCGTTAGATTCCGTAAGCTCCAATAACGCTTTAGAAAAAGAGCTAATACAGCAAAAAAATACTATAGAGCAGCAAGAGCTATTGCTAAAGCATCAAGCGGATGAGCTAGAAGACTTAAGAGCTCAGCAATTAGTTGTTGCTGAAAAATTTCAGCAAGGGCTTGAAGATGGGGTCGCAGAAATAAAGAATAGCCTGACTAAGCAAATCGCGGTGATGTTAACTGAAATTCTTGGCGATGTAGTAAAAAAAACATCTGTTTCAGCTTTTGTAGCTAAGTTAAATTCGTTTATTGATAAGGCTACGAAACCTTTGATTATTGAGGGTAATAAAAATTTATTGGATGTTTTTAAAACGGTAGCAGGGCCTAACTTATCGGCATATGAGTTTTTAGTAACTGAATCAGATGAGTTATATGTTAGATATAACGAGAAAATATTTGCCACCAATATTGAAACTATCGTTGATAAGCTAAAGGAGGCTTATGAATGAAACAGACAGATCCGCATTCACAAACGCCGATAGTAATTGTACGCCGTAAGCCCCTTGAAGATGAACCACATCATGGTGGTGCTTGGAAAATTGCTTATGCTGATTTTGTTACTTCTTTAATGGCTTTTTTTCTAGTTATGTGGTTGGTAAATGTTACTGATGATAAAACAAAAGCAGCTATTGTAACTTATTTTAACCCGATAAATTTAGTTAATGATTCCGATGGTATAAAGGGACTAAGTGAATCTGATTATTCGCATCATGCTTTTGCAAAAAAGCAGGGCAATAAAACTTTTCCCACCAGAAGTCAGGCTATTGAATCAGATAAAAGTGCTCGCGATAAGCAAGTTGCGCATGATCCTTATAAATTGTTAGATGAAATTATGTCTAATCCTGGGCCGCGTGGTAAAGTGACAAGCGAGCCGCCTGTGCATGATAGTTTTGGTTTTATAAACGCAAACAATGATATCGGTGTAAATGGTAGCGATAGTAATCCATTTGCCGAGAAGGATTTAGAGAATGTTGAATTTGCAAAAAAAGGCCCTAATGATATAGTCCAGCATGCTAGAGATCATAATGCTGTTTATGTAGAAGTTAAGCCTATAAAACAGGTAAAAACTCTAGAGGATGAGAAAAATAAAGAAGCAAACAGATTAATGGTAGCTAAGGAAGCTGCTAAAATCTCTCAGCAATTGGATAAGGCCGTACAGTTATTAGCAAAGGATAAGCAGGCGCCTAAAATAGAACTTGTACAAGAAGATAACGGCATTCTTATAAATTTATTAGATAAGAAGAATTTTGGAATGTTTGACGTGGGTGTAGCTAAGCCCCGCCGAGAAACTATAGTGTTATTAGAGCAGATTTCTAAAGTTTTGCAAGCACAAAAAGGGCAGTTAATTATAAGCGGTCATACCGATGCCAGGCCTTATCATTCTGATAATTATGATAATTGGCAATTATCTACAGCTCGAGCTCAAATGGTATATTATATGTTAACTCGTGGTGGGTTGAGTAAAGATAGGGTAGAAAAAATTGTGGGCTATGCTGACAAAGATCTTAAAAATAAAAAAGATCCATATGCGGCAGAAAATCGCTATATAGGTTTATTTCTAAAAGTGGAGCCTATAAAATCCAAAACAATCGCTACCAGTAGTAATTAGATTATATAGTAATGGTGATTGATATAAAAAATATGAATAGGCTAAGGGCTAGCTTATATTGTGCGGCTCTTGTGTTTGCTAATCTTTTAGTTAGCGCTGATGTTTCTGATCTTTTTGCCGCTGTCAAAAATGCTGAGGATTTGGGCGTTGCCAAGACTATTCAGTCTGTTTCCCTTAACCTGAATAATGATGCTGTAAAATCGCCTGAAGCTGATAATAGCATTTTTGATTTTGAGCAAGCTTGGCGTATGGCGCAAGCTGCTGCTGATAGGCATAAAGGGGATGAACCAGTATATTTGATGCGTTATGTGCAAAGTTTGCAAGATGATATTGTAGTTGGTAAGTTTGTTGTTCGGCCTTTGTTGCGTCCTGTGCTCGCAGAGATAGGTAAACGTTTTTTGGCAACTGATGAAGCTGTTTGGCGTAAAAAATCTAATCTTTATGCTTTGCTAAATTATTTATTTAGTGGTGGAGATCCAGATGTAGCAGTTTATGTTTTAAAAGGCTTTGGTTCCAAAATAATGCCTAAGCCGATTATTGACGGGGCGCAGGCTTACATTGCTGGAGATAGAGATAAGTTTATAAAATGTTTTACACCATTTGTTGATGATAAAGATGTACCATGGGATGTTCGATCTGCTATCGCATTAAATGCAGCTACGTATATGTTAGAAAAACAGCCCAAAGAGGCTCGCAGGCTATTTGATACAGTACGTATTTCGGCGCCCGGCTCTTTTTTTGAAGAGGCTGCAATTAGACGGGAAATGCCAAATGCGTTAAAGCTTGAAGATACAGTATTGGTAAAAAATTTGATGCGTTCTTATATCATGCGTTTTCATAATTCGCCGTACTCAAATGAGTTATGGCGCAGTTATCTGCAAGCAATAGAAAGCTTACAATATGCCGTTTCGGCTAAGGATTTGGCTATTTTGCTAGAGCCTGCGACAGAAAAAATACGTTATTATGTATATTTACACGTAAGTCGTCACCAATTAGTAGAGGGCGATCTGCACTATGCGCAAACTGCGGCTCTGCAAGCTATTTATATAGGAAACAAAAATCATTATGATGTTAATAGTGCTCTGTTATACTATGCGTCTAGCATGTTGGCGTCCCCTAATGCAACTTTGATGAATAAAATATTACAGGATGTTGACGCCACAAAACTTCGCTCTCAGGATAGGCCATTATTTGTAGCAAGTGAAGCTATAATGGATTATTTAACAAATGAAATGTTGCCTGAGTCAAACGCGCAAGCTCGGCGCAATTTACAAATGGTAGTAACTTCAGATGAAGTTGCAAGTTTTTTGAATAAAGTTCGTCAGGATAATCACAAAGAAGTAATGGCCGCGTTGCTTGCCTCTCTTAATGAAAAAAAAGTGTCATTAAATGGACCAGCAGCTACAAATGTTTCCGGGTTTATTAAAAATTCGGAGGGTAAAATAAACTATGTGGATAAATTGTTAGAGAGTGCAGATGGAACAAGTTAATAATGGTGCTTGCAATCAACTGCAGGAAAGTAAAAAACAGTTTTTTTCGTCTGAAAATAGTGAAGGCGCTAGCTTGGTTAAATTGCCTAAAGCTTTAAAAGGTAGCAAGCAGTCTGGCGAAAAATTTCATTTTAAAGCTGCGTCACCTGTAGACGCCCCTATTGAAGAAGTTAAATTTTCAATTGATGGGGAAAAAATAAGTTTTGATGAATTGTTAAAGCCTGTATCAAAAAAGGCTGCCAAGGTTGAAGCAAAAAATGATACAGATCTGTTATGTGATGTTAGCTTAAAAACCGTAGAGCCTATAGTCGCCTTTCCCTTAATTCATCAGCAATTTGAATCTATTAACCTGCAGCTAGAGTTCGGTGATAGTGCTTTACCGATTGAAGGCAATAAAACTGATGTTGATACAGATATCGACATACCTGTTATCATAGCTACTAAGGATCTTCCACATTCTAAACGCTCGGTGTCTTTGAGCGTTAATAAGCTTTTAGCTATGCCAAGTAAGGTGTTGCCTGAGGTTAAAAAAGCTATGGATGTTGTTCTTACGGTGCCTAATATTAAGGTGCCAAATCCTATTGCAGCAAAACCTTCGATGGATTTATTTGTTAAACCTGCGCAGCAAGATATTGTTCAATCACAAGCGTTATCTGATAATAGCAATGATTTTCTTTCTTTCATGGATTCTGCAGAAGAAGAAATTTTGTCGCAAACAATAGAGCTTCCCTTGGATATTAATAATAAGGAAACAGATTTTTTAGAGCCGATGGTAGTAAAAAACGCTAAAAATCTTAGCGATCCAGTTGAGAGTGTGGTGAATAACCCCGCTAACAATTTAATGCAAAAAACAAACATTGCCCCTAAAAATGAGGCATATCTAAATTTGGCAGCAAAAATAGAGCCAAAGATCATAGATTCGGCGCCCATTTCAGTACCTATAGCTAAAGATCAGGTTATTTTAGCTAAGCCAGAGCAACGGGGTCAACAGCAAATTATACCTGCAGCCAATGTTAGCTTGCAACCAGCTCCAGTAGCGCCGAGGGTAGCTGCGGCTCCTTTGCCAGTTAAAAAAACAAATTTAAGTCAGAAGCTAAACGGCCAATATGGAGAACAAAAGCAGGATTTTAGGCCCGCAGTTGAACAAGCAAAAGCTGTTCCGCCTAAATCGTTTCCAGTTAATAATGTTAAAGTTAATGTTAAAGTTAATGTTAATATAAAAGCAGCTGAACCTATGCAAACTAGCCTAAAAGATATTAGCAAAGAGTTGGTTAAAAACTTTAAGGCTGCGGCTTTGTCAAAAAATATCGAAAAGGAAGTGGAGCAAGCGGAAGCTAAGCCTCTAAATCCCATAATAAAACAATCAGCTCCCGTTGCAAAAAAAACTGTAGTAGATTTGCCTTCGGTACAACCAATAGTTCGTAAATCTGAACATTTATCTTTTGCAGAATGGCGTCCGTTAAATTTTAGCGTTCCCGTAGAGAAAATTGATAGTGTCAATGTTATTGAAAAGCCTTTGGCGAATTTTAGCGCTTTGGTAGGGGTAGAAGTTACTAATGTACGCAAACAGGGCGATTTACAGCAAATAGATTTAGTGTTAAAGCCTGAACATTTAGGTAAGTTGGTAGCAAAATTACGCTTTATCGATAAGCAGATGCTAGTGGAAATACAAGCGCCGAATAAAGATATTGCTAAGACCTTGATGCTTAACGAAAATTTATTGAAAGACGCTATAAAAAATGCTGGTCTTTCCCATAAGCATGAACTGAAACTGATAATTTCCGATAAAAGTGGAGCGGCTAATATTTTGCATACAAAGCGAAATGAGGTTGTAACTAGTGCTCCTGCTATTAATCCTAATGATGGGTTAGAAAATTTTCTAGGCGGTAATTCAGATGCCCCTAATTCAGAACGCAAGAAATTTAAGAAAAAAGCCAAAAATATAGAGCTTGATTTGTCTGCTGCGCCTAAGCGCGATTTTGGTAGGAATAATATTGAAAAAGTTTTATCTAATAATTCTGATAATTTGCTTATTATTTAAAGTTAATTCTGCTTATGCAAATGCAGTTTGTGAAGCTAAGATGTTAGAAGCGGCTAAGCAATATTCTGTGCCCGTTGCGATTTTATATGCCGTAGGCACTACTGAAACCTATCATGCGGATTCTTTGCAACCAAATGCTTTGAATATTGATGGTAGCAGTGTATTTCCGGAAACAAAAGAGCAGGCTTTGGCTATTATTAAACAAGCTAAATTGCACGGGGCTAAAATGATAGATATAGGGTGTATGCAAATAAATGAGCATTACCACAAAAAACATTTTGGCTCGGTTGAAGCGATGTTGGATCCCACAGCGAATGTAAGCTATGCGGCTAAATTTCTAAAAACTTTGTATCAAAAAGATGGGCAGTGGACTTTGGCTGTTGCCGATTATCATACTGGCGGCCGTAACAGTTTGGAGCGTCAGCGTTATTTATGCCGTGTCATAGATAATATAGTTAAAAATGGTTTTGGAAATCCAACCTTGGAATCCAGGCGTTTTTGTAATAATAGATAGATTTTTCTGGTTTATTTTATAGCAATCGATAAATTTGTTAAAAAAATAGCGAAATATGATTCTATTTCAAATAAACCTGCTTGCCATATTAAATAAAACTCCATATATTAACGAATAGTAAATGCGTGCTTCTCTATTTTTGAACATTAAGGAATAGAGTGTGTTTATGAGTTATATGGAGTATAAGCGTTGTGATAGTTGTTGTAGGGTGTAAACAAGAGGCGGATGCTGGTTATTACGCGCAATTTGCTGCTGAGGGTTTTTCTATGGACAGGCTACAGCTTGACGATTTCAGCGATTGGATAGAAGATGTATCAGATAATGACATTGCTTCCGTTGAAGCTTTTATATTTGATCATGGTGAAAATTTAACAGAACTTTCGCAGAAAATTAAACGGCGTTCTAGCGCTCCGCTTTTGGCCTTATTGGAAAGTGCTACTTTGCAACAAACCTTAGAATTGTTTCGTTCTGGGATGGATGATGTTTTATCTAAGCCCGTTCATATACAGGAAATTATAGCCCGTGTTGCTGCTATAGCGCGTAGAAAAAATGGTGCACTGCGAACCAATAATGGTGTTATAGAGACTGGTGCTATTCGGGTATTTAATGACGGGCGTGATCCGCAGATAAATAATGAAGATTTTGTGCTTCCACGAAGAGAGCGGCGTATTCTAGAGTTTTTGGTTACCCATAAGGGTAGCCGTGTTAATAAAACGCAATTATTCAATGCCGTGTATGGTCTTTTTGAAACAGATGTCGAAGAGAACGTAATTGAAAGCCATATTAGTAAGTTGCGTAAAAAATTAAAGCATAAACTCGGTTATGATATCATAGATTCAAAAAGGTTTTTGGGTTATAGGATTAAAGATCCTGGAGAATTAACCCCTTAAATTAAAATGTTTTTACGTGCATTAACGTATTTTTTGCTAATTTCTGTTGTTTTGTTAGAGAAGTCAAGCCTCGCACAAGTCTGATATTGTAATTTGCGCACACGATATCCAAATCAGGAGCTTATTTATGGGAATTTTTAATATGATGCGTACGAGCATCTCTGGTATGAGTGCGCAATCTGATCGTTTAGGAACTATTTCAGATAATGTTGCGAATGCTGGTACGATAGGTTATAAAAAAGCTGGTGCGCAATTTTCTGATCTGTTGCATAATGAATCATTTTCTGCTCATCAATCCGGTTCAGTGCAAACTCATGTCCGTTATGATGTAACGGTTCCAGGTTCTTTACGCTCTACGAGTGATGCAAGAGATTTATCTATATCCGGCAATGGTTTTTTTCTAGTAACCGATAAGCTGGATGGCACGGGTGAAGTTGTATTGACTAGAGCTGGGGATTTTAAGCCAGATAAAGACGGTAATTTGCGTAATTCTGCTGGATTTTATTTGTTGAAGGATGCGGATAATAAATCTGTTGCGAATGTTGGTGATACTAGCGGTAAAATTTTAGAACAAGCAAAGGCTACCACAAAGATAAAATTTTCTGGCAATTTGCCTTATGCAGGTCAACCTGAGCTTGAGGATAGTCAATTTAGTCCTGACAATCCTAAAACTTATACTCAGAAAAGCACCGTTCATACAATTGGTTTGCACGGAGAAAATGTTAGTGTGGATGTATATTTTATAAAAACAAAATCTGGTTGGACGATAGAGTGTCCTAAAAATAATGCTACGAAAAACGGCTTGAATGACTTTAACTCGATACAGGTTACGGTTGATAATAAGAATAAGGTAAGCTTTAAAGCTAATAATAATGAAATTAGCGCTGATACTGTAACAATTACAGTGGGAGACAAGACGGTTGCTTTTGATCCGACTGGGATAACTTTAAGTGGTCAAGGTATGGCGTTGCACTCTGAAGCTGATGGCCAGGCAGATGGTGCATATAATGGTTACAAGGTTAGCGAAAATGGTGAACTTTTGGTGCAATTGACTAATGGGCACCAATTGAAAAAGGGCTTTATTAACGTTGCAACAGTTGCCGCTACAGATAAATTACTATCTGCTTCTGGTACAGTTTTCAAAAAAACAGCTGAATCGGGAGAGTTTATTGTTGGTATGGCTGCGAATGGTTCTTTTGGTAAAATTGAAACGCAGCAATTGGAGCAATCAAATGTAGATATTGCTACAGAGCTTACGGACATGATTGAAGCCCAGAGAACTTATACCTCCAATTCTAAAGTTTTTCAGGCTGGTGCCGAAATGATGGATGCTGTTTTGAATATGGTTAGGTAAACATATTTTGTGGTCTAGCGTATAATTAATATATGCTTTTTCTGTTAAGTAAAAAATATAATGTTATTTATTTTTTGCTTAAAGTAAGGGATTTAAATGGGGTTAAGTGAAGCTCTTAATATAGCT
Organism: Bartonella sp. TP; assembly: GCF_030406085.1. Taxonomy (NCBI): domain Bacteria; kingdom Pseudomonadati; phylum Pseudomonadota; class Alphaproteobacteria; order Hyphomicrobiales; family Bartonellaceae; genus Bartonella; species Bartonella sp. TP. Next base: position 289,792 of record NZ_CP129002.1, on the reverse strand, counting down.
AGGAATTCTTTAGATAATTCACAGCGAAGAATGTCAGTTATTTCGCAGAATCTTAGCGGGGTACACAATCCTGATTATACGCATAGAACAGTTAAGCTGCATATGATGATTGGCGGCGGCGCTCACGCTGTGCTTGAGCGTGACGCCAATGAAGCGTTGTTGACTGATTATCTGATGAAGTCGAGCCGCGCCAACGGTAGTGCTACCTTGGCGGCTGGATTGAAGCAGCTTAATGGTATATATGCCTCTGATGAATTTGGTGGCTCCCCTGCAGCTGCGCTTGCTAAGCTTAAGGCATCTATGCAGTTTTATGTTAATCAAAAGACTTCTTTTCCTGCTGCAGAGGATGTCGTTGCTAAAGCTCAAACTTTGGCCGATAGTTTAAATTTTGGTGCAAAACAAATAGAAAAATTGCGCAAAGATGCCGATGCTGAGATAGGTCAAAACGTAACACAAATTCGTGATTTGCTTAAGAAATTAGAGACATTGCAACGGCAGATTTCTAGCGCCACAGATTCAAATTTAGCTACCTATCTAGATCAGCAGGATTCTGTATTAAAAGATTTATCTTCTCATATAGCCATAACTATTGAAAGAAAAGAAAATGGCGTGGTTGCCGTGTATGCAGCAAATGGCGTAACTTTATTTAATAAAGTTGCTAGCAAAGTTGAGTATAAGCCTACGCTTCCATTGGTTGCTGGGGAAAAAGGTAATGAAGTCAAAATAGATGGTATGCCTCTTAGTCACAGTGCTTTTATTAAACCAAATGGTGACGGTAGTTTGGGCAATTTGGTGAAATTTCGTGATGATATTTGCCTTAAATATCAGAGTCAATTGGATAATATAGCCAATGGTTTGAAAAAGATATTTGCTACTTCTGGTTTGTTTACTGTAGACACTCCTGGTATACCCGGTATGGCATGGCGTATAAAAGTGGATAACAAATTTATAACCAGTGAAGGCGGAAATGCTGTTACTAAGCTAAGCAAGAGCGACTTACAAAAATTGATAGGGGCTTTGGATAAACCTATGGAACGAGAAGCTTCCTTGCTATCTACCTCTACTGGCTTAGAAGAAAATCAGTCTTTGTTAGATTTTGCAAAAAGTTCGTTAGGTTGGGTAGGTGGTGTTTATCAGCATTCTCAACAAGATGCAGAATATAGCGGTACTATGTTTGCGCATGCAGAAGAATTTTTATCTAATGCTACTGGTGTTAATAAAGATGATGAGTTAAGCTTGATGTTAGAGGTAGAGCAAAGCTATGGAGCATCGGCTAAGCTTGTTTCTGCTGTTGGTAAGATGATGGACGATTTACTCGCGGCTATTAGATAGGAATTGGTAATATGAAAATTGGTAATTTTTCCTCTTTGTCCCAAAGTTTGCTTGGCCGTAGATGGTCCGCTCGTTTGAGAGATGAAATAGATAAAAGTAGATATGAGTTAACAAAAGGCCGCCGCTTTGATATGAGTAGGGATCTAGGCTATAAAGTTTCACATTTGGCAGCTATTGATGCTAGAATTGGTACAGCAAATGGTTATATGACAAGTAATAAACTTGTCATTAATAAAATGGCTGCCGCGCAAGATGCATTGTCTGCTCTTTATTCTAAAGTAGCAGGAAAAAGTGGTCCATTGCTTTCTTATATTGAGTCTCTTACTGTTAGTCAGTCCAATAGATCCGTTGCTGCTATTCAAACGTTGGCAATGTCTGGGTTGGGCGCTCTGTCTTCCGCATTAAATGTAGAATTTAATGGTGAATATGTTTTTGGCGGTGAAAATGTAAAGCAATTGCCAATTAAAGATTTGTCTAAGGCTTTAGAAAATATAAAAAAGGCTTTCAAGGACTTTACAAAAGGTAAAGAGCCAGGCGAAATTAGCCCGGCTGATATGAAAGCTTTTTTGGCTAGCGACAATTTTAACGATTTTTTCAAAGATGCGAAATGGAAAGAAAATTTTTCTCTTGCCAGCGACAAGTTAGATAAAACACGCATTTCTGAAACTGGTGAAACCATAAATAATGGTATTTCTGCAAATGCTGCAGCGTTTAAGCAAACGATAAAAGGCTTAGTTATGGGCGCGGCTTTATTGGATACTAAATTTTCCAAAGATACTCGCCTGGTTTTATTATCAGAGAGTCGTGTTCTTATGCAGGGTATGGCATTGGATGGTATTAAGGACGAGCAATCTCGCTTAGGTGCCTCGCAAAATCGTGTTAAACAAGCCAATGAAGTTATGGCAGCGCAGCTTAATATTTTGCAATCAGCAAATTTGGATTTGGGCAGTGTTGATCCAGATGAAGCCGCAACAAAGGAGTCTGAATTAGAAACTGCGCTAAATCTTTCTTATCAGCTCACTTCTAGATTGGCTAAGCTTTCTTTAATGAATTATATTTAAAATATAGTTCAGTATTTGTAATATAGAAGCGCTAAGTTTCTTTGTAAAATTTTCAAATTGGAGTAACATATTTATGTATCAGATGCGCTATGCCGATATAATGGAAGAAGATGTTGTAAGCGGACGTGAAAGAGAAGAAATTCTTTTCGAGCGTTGCATTTCTATGTTAGAAGAGGCGCGAAAACACGGTGCTGGTTCAGCTGAAGCCATAGAAACAGCTAGTTTTATTGATGAATTTTGGTTAGTTTTAACAGAAGATTTAGGGCGGCCTGACAATGCGTTGCCAAATGATTTAAAGGCTTCTTTAATATCTATAGGCATTTATGTTATGAAGGAAACTGTTAATATGAGGAACGGCTCAGCCACAGATTTTGATAACTTAATCACGATATCTAAATCTCTTCGTGATGGTTTAGCTCCTAGATCTGCTTGAAGTTGTTTATATAAGTTTTGATGCAGGATATATAGGCATGAAAATTACTCTAAAGGCGGGAGAGAAGCTTTTTATCAATGGCGCGGTTATAGCTAGCGATAAAAAAGTTACGTTAGAGCTTATTAATGACGCTGTGTTTTTATTAGAAAACCATGTTTTGCAAAAAGAAGATACAGATACTCCGTTGAAGCAGTTATATTTTGCGGCGCAAATTATGTTGATGGAGCCCAAAAATATGGAATTAGCTTTTCCGGTATTCGTGAATATGCTGCAGCAGCTGCTCAAAACCTTTTCAGATATCGATATCATATATGGGCTTAGCGAGTGTGTTGAGTTAGCGCAAAGCGGTAAAATGTTTGAAATTTTAAAGATTTTACGTGGTCTTTTTGGGCGTGAAGCAGAAATAATGGGTAAAAAGATTAACCCGTAACCTATTTTGGATATCTTCGGGTAAGCTTCGTTTGTTAGTTTGGCATGCGTCTATGATATCTACAGAGAAAGTACCGAGATGATAGTTGATAATTTAGCTGCCTATTCAAATCCTGTTGCTGCTGAAAATAGCGCTGTACGGTCCCCTGCAGTTGCTGGACCAAAGCCTACTGCGGACTATAATACTTTTTTAAAGCTTCTTATAGCACAAATGAAAAATCAGGACCCGACTCAACCTTCAGATCCTACGAAATATATTTCGCAGCTTGCAAGTTTTTCTGCTTTAGAGGAGTCGACACAAACTAATAAAAAATTAGATGCTTTGAATACAACCTTAGGCAATTTATATGCTAACTCTTTCACTGCTCAAGCAGCTTCTTATATCGGTAAGCATGTGGAAACGACAGATGATGCTAAGGTTAAAATTGAAGGTAATATTAAGTCTATAAAGATTTGTCTTGACGGTTTAATAGCAGTTTTAGATAACGGTTCATCGGTTCTTTTGGGGCCTGGTGTAACTATTTCAGATCCTGTAGCTAAGCACGGAACCACCGAGAAAAAAACTCTAGCAGATCCCACGCATAAATTAGTTGGTTAAATTATTAGCCATTTATTTTGTTAGCTTTATTCTCTTTTTTTGTTGATGCTTGTATTTTTGCAGTCTTTGCCCTATATTATTTTCTTTAGATAGAGGCTACTTAGATGAATCAAGCAGATGCAATAGAGATGGTAACTAAAGCAATTTGGACAGTTATAGTTGCCTGTGGCCCAGCTGTGGCTGCAGCTATGGTTGTTGGTATCTTAATTGGCCTTTTTCAAGCCTTGACACAAATTCAAGAAGCAACTTTGACTTTTATCCCCAAAATATTAGTGGTATTAATTTCTCTAGCTTTTACTGCATCATTTATAGGCGGCCAAATATCAGCTTATACACAGCTAGTTTATAGTCGTATTGAAACTGGCTTTTGATTTTTTTGTTAAAGGGGATGGTTTTATAACCTCCCCTTAATAGTGCTTATAGTTTATTATTTATATTATTATTATTGTTAATCATGTTTCTTACTAAGGCTGTAATAGCGGTAAGTGCTACACCGCCAAGACCGCTACCCAAGATTTGTGCTAGTAAATGCCCAGTTACTTCATTTCCATGGGTGCTGGCAATATAGGCACTGAGTTGGCCAAGTAATAAGCCACCTATGCCGCCTGCTATTGAATTGCCTGTACGGCCAAGACTTAAACTGTTTTTGACGCCAGCGATATTACCGCCAGCAACTCCTGAAATTATTTGTGTTATGATAGGGACTAACCATTCCATTTGCTGTTCCTTTTTTGTAAATTATAATGTTTTAAATTGGTAAATTATAAAAATTGGCAAGGGGTAAAATAGTTGTCATAAGTTAATAATAAAATTTATGTGCCTAAACAGTAGCAATATTTGCGTATAAAGGTTAATATGGGTTAAAATATCGTTAGGTCTTTGTAAAAATGTCTGTTGTTCGCCCCAAAATATATGCTGCTTTAGATTTAGGAACTCATAATTGTCGTTTGTCTATAGCTAAAGCATATGAAGAAAAGCGTAGATTTAAAGTAATTGAGCGTTTTTCACGTCATGTCCTATTGGGGCGGGGCCTAACAGCTAGTGGTTATTTAAGCGATCAAGCTATGGAAAGAGCTATTGTGGCCCTGGCCCTGTGCCAAAGGAAAATAGCTAAATATAATATAGCAAAACAGCGATATGTAGCAACTCAAGCTTGTCGATTAGCTGTAAATAGGGATTTTTTTATAGCGCAAGTTTATGAAAAAACTGGTATAACATTAGAGATAATAGATAACCAGACTGAAGCGAGTTTGGCGGCTTTTGCCTGTGCTAGCCTGATTAAAAGAACAGCTCAGCCTGCTATAGTTTTTGACATAGGCGGTGGGTCATCTCAAATTTCTTTAGTTGATAATCGTTTAAAACCTGAGTTTATCGTAGACTGGTTATCGCTTTCTTTTGGCGTAGTAAATTTAGCCGAAAAATTTAGTTTAATTGACAGTATCGAGCAAAAATTTTTATTAATGCAACAAGAAGTACGATTAGCATTAAAAAATATTGTAAAGAATCGTCCTTTAGCAGCTTTAAATGAACCATATTATTTATTGGGAATGTCTGGTACAGCTACGACGCTTGCTGGTTTACATTTGGGATTAGAAAAATATGATAAAGCCAAAATAGATGGTTTGCGCCTAAAGCGAAGTCGAGTAGAGCAGTTAATTACCGAGATTCTTAACCGCAGTAATCAGGAAACACGCCTTAGCTTATATTCTGGCCGCCAGCGTGCGGAGCTGCTTTTGGCTGGTTGCGCTATTTTATCTTGTATTATTGAGTTTTGGCCTTCAGAAACGGTAGTTGTTGCTGACCGTGGTGTGAGGGATGGTATTTTGGCGCAATTTATAACTGGGCAAGATTCATGAAAGGAAATAGCAAATTACAGCGATCTCGTAAAAGATTTATCTTGGGCAAAAAAGGTGAAAAGACAGAGCCTCCTGAGCAAGTAATAGAAGCTGCAGCAAGGCCGCTGCATGTATTGCTTAAGAAAAAAGCAGGTACTATAAAATCTTCGTCTAGAAGATGGCTGGATCGACAGCTGAATGACCCTTATGTAGTGCGGGCAAAAATAGATGGATATCGTTCAAGAGCAGCGTATAAGTTGTTGGAGATAAATGAGCGGTATAATTTTTTGAAAAAAGGGCAAAAGATAGTAGATTTAGGGGCTGCCCCCGGTGGTTGGTGCCAGGTAGCAAGTAGAATAATTGGTGCAGACGGGCCCTCCTCTTCTATAGTTGCCATAGATTATTTGCCTATGGATCCTTTGGCTGGAGTTTCAGTGTTAGAATTAGATTTTTTAAGTGACGGTGCACAAAATAAATTAATAGAAGTTTTGGGGCAATCGCCAGATGTGGTTTTAAGTGATATGGCTGCTCCAACTATTGGGCATAAGCGTACAGACCATTATCGTACTATGCATCTCTGCGAGGTTGCTATGGATTTTGCGATTGATGTTTTAAAACCGAAAGGCACTTTTTTGGCTAAAACTTTTCAGGGGGGGACTGAAGGGGAAATTTTGAAAAAATTACATCGTTATTTTACTAAAGTTCATCATGTAAAACCGCCTTCAAGTCGGGCGGAGTCAGTAGAGCTATATATATTAGCGTTAGATTTTAAAGGTAATAATTTATGAAATTTTTAGATCAGGCAAAAATATATATAAAATCTGGGGATGGCGGAGCTGGTTGTGTATCCTTTAGGAGAGAGAAATCTTTGGAGTTTGGCGGTCCTGATGGTGGTAATGGAGGTCGTGGTGGTGATGTTTGGGCAGAAGCAGCTGAGGGGCTAAATACCTTGATTGATTATCGCTACCAGCAGCATTTTAAAGCGAAAACAGGCATGCATGGTATGGGGCGGAATAAAACAGGCGCAAAAGGCGCAGACGTCGTGCTGAAAGTACCGTTGGGAACACAAATTTTTGATGCAGAAAATAAAAGCTTGATCTGTGATTTAACGCAAAAAGGTCAAAGATATCTTTTGGCTAAGGGAGGCAATGGGGGTTTTGGCAATTTGCATTTTACTAGTTCGGTAAATAGAGCTCCTAGGCGTGCTAATTTGGGGCTGCCAGGTATTGAAAAATCCCTATGGTTACGTTTGAAATTAATAGCTGATGTTGGTTTAGTTGGCTTGCCAAATGCTGGAAAATCCACGTTCTTGGCAAGTGTAACAGCTGCAAAACCAAAAATTGCGGATTATCCATTTACAACTTTGCACCCTAATTTAGGAGTAGTAAAATTAGATGATAACGATTTTGTCTTGGCCGATATACCTGGGCTTATTGAAGGCGCGCATAAAGGAGTTGGCTTAGGTGATAGGTTTTTAGGCCATGTGGAACGGTGTAGGGTATTGCTGCATCTTATTAGTGTGAATAATGATAATATCCTGCAGTCTTATAAGACAGTGCGTAGTGAGTTACGAGCTTATTCAGAGGTTTTATATGAAAAGCCAGAATTTGTGGCATTGAGCCAGTGCGATTCAGTGCTAGCAAGCGAGGCAGAGATTATAGCAAAGAAGTTAGAAGAATCTATTCAAAAACCCGTGGCAATTTTATCTTCTGTTTCAAAAATTGGTGTAAATTCTTTATTGTATAAAGCTAGCACGTTTTTAAAAAATGCTGATGAAAAGGATTGAATGGCTTATATTTCTTTAGATATGCTACCGCAGGTTAAAGCTGGGCAAAAAATTGGTTTGTTTGGCGGTACTTTTAATCCACCGCATGAAGGGCATGTATTGGTTGCTAACACCGCGCTGCGTTGTTTGGGTTTAGATAGATTATGGTGGATGGTAACGCCTGGTAATCCGCTTAAAGCTAACGTTCACCTTCCATCTATAAAACATCGTGTGGCAGCTAGCGCCTTATTACTTAAGAGTTTTGAGTGTATAGATATAACTGCGTTTGAAGCAGCTCTTGCTTCAAAAAACTCGTTTGAAACTTTGCGTTATTTATCCACCCAAGAGAGTTTACATGGCGTTAATTTTGTCTGGATAATTGGCGGCGATAGTTTAGCCAATTTTCATCTATGGTATCGCTGGCAAGATTTGGCGGCTATGCTGCCTATTGCCGTTGTCTGGCGTCCCACTGCGCTGGGAGTTGAGTTAAATTCTGTTTTTGCAAAATATTATAAGAAAGCGCGAATTGCTGAACAAGATGCAGAGCAACTTGCCTTTAAGCTTCCTCCTGCTTGGTGTTACTTGCGTGGTGAATTATCAAATCAATCTTCGACTAACTTACGTATGAGATAAAATTATGACTATAAATAAAGATAAACTTTTAAAATTATTAAGCGAGCATAAGGCTGTTGATATAGTTTCTTTTGATTTGTTTAATAAAAGCAGCTTGGCGGATGCTATGATAATTGCTAGCGGTAATTCGTCTCGCCATGTCCTTGCTTTAAGTGATTATTTGTTGAAATATGTTAAAGAGCTAGGTGTAAAAAATATTCAGATTGAAGGCGCAGATTCTGGTGAGTGGGTGTTAATAGACATCGGTGATTACTTGATACATCTTTTTTGCGCTGAGGCACGTGAGTTTTATGATTTAGATAGTTTATGGAGTGAAATCACTCCTAAAATAGTGCATATAGAAGATGAGCTGAATAAAGGATAAAACGTTTGCGTATCATATTATTTGCTGTAGGCAAGCTTAAGAAAAATGCCATTAGCCAAATTTATACGCAATATTTTGAGCGAGTAAGTGCTTGCGCTAAATCGTTGGGCATACAGCATATCAGTAATTACGAAATTTTGGAAAGCCGTGCCAGCACTGCGAGCTTAAGAAAAAACCAAGAAGGTAAAAAGCTTTTAGATCTCATGCCTAAAAATGGTTATTTGATTTTATGTGATGAAAAAGGAGAAAATCTGAGCTCTATTGCGTTTGTTAGTAAGTTAAGATCTGTGATAGAACAAGGGCTAGGCGATATTGTAGTAGCGATAGGGGGGGCAGACGGATTTTGTGATGAGATTAAACAAAGAGCAAATTTAACAATAAGCTTTGGCGCTATGACCTGGCCGCATCAACTAGCACGCATTTTGTTAGCCGAGCAACTTTATCGTGCTATGACGATAATGCTAAGCCATCCATATCACAGATAGGTTTATGGAATGAAATTATCTTGTTGTTATCTGGTTGGCTTGTTGAGTATATTATTTTGCACAACGGTATCTTTTGCTAATGAGATAGGTGAAGCGCAAAGGCTTGTTGATAAAGCATTACAGGACATAAATAATAATATCCATTTATCCGAAGATAAAATTAATAAGCTAACGCAGGAAGTTGCAGCTTTGCATCAGAATCAAACGAGTTTGAATAAAGCCCTGACGCAAAGCAGTGAGAAAATGCAGCAATTGAAAAATAACTTGGTTTTAGATGAGCAAAAACTTAAAAATTATATGTTTCTTCAGCAAGAATCACAGCGAGCTTTAAATAAAGTTAGCAAAAATTTTGGTGTTGTTATTTCTGCTTTAACTACTATAGGGCTAGACCCTCCGCCTGCACTGATAGTACAGCCCGCAGACATGCAAAATATGGTGCGCGGTGCCGATTTACTGAGTTTTATGCTGCCTAAGCTGCAAAATCAAGCGGTAGAGGTGCAACAAGAATTGCATAAGCTGACGAATAATATAAAAGCTGTAGCTGAGCAAAAGAAAAATTTTGTGCGTGACCTGGAAGAGCAAGCTGCAACACAGAAAAAAATGCAATTATTGATAGCAGAAAAAGCACGTAGTGAAAATGAGGCTAAAACTGAGTTAGCACAAAATTTGCAGAATAAAATTGAGCTAGCGCAGAAAGCTCACAATCTACAAGATTTTTTAGCCAATATACAGGCAACTCGTATTGAGCAAAGTCAAACATCACAATTGCATCTAGCAGAAGAAAAGCTGCGTAAATCTATTGCATTTGAAAAATTAAAAGGTAAACTAGAATTGCCGATAAAAGGTGAAATGGAGCCAGAAATTCGTGGGCTAGGGCAGCACATAAAAGTTAAACTTGGCGGTGTGGTTGTTACTCCGGCAGATGCGGTGACTCTCTATGCTGGCAGTTTTCGCTCCTATGGCAATATGGTAATACTAGATGTAGGCGATAATTATTATCTGATAATTTCTGGCTTAAAAGAGATTTATGTTAAGGCTGGCATGTTTATAAATAAAAAATCTACTCTAGGCCGTATGGATACAAATGGTGAACTGCGCATAGAATTTCGTCGCGGTAAGCAAGTTATAAACTCAGCTGAATGGTGGGCTAGATAATGACTATTAAGAAAAAGGAAGCCATTATGTTACGAAGAGCTATGAATTTATTTATAGGGTTTTTATTAGGCATTATCTTCCTAATTTCTATACAACATTGTTTTGCTGATAATAGCGAAACCTATAAAGAGCTGAGTGTTTTTGGAGATGTATTTGAACGGGTTAAACAGGAATATGTTTTTGAGCCAAATGATAAAAAGATGGTAGAAAGTGCCATAAATGGTATGTTGTTAGCTCTTGACCCTCATTCTTCTTATATGGACGCGCAAGAAGCCAAAGAAATGAAAAATATGACCAATGGAGAATTTGCAGGATTGGGCATAGAGGTAACGTTAGATCATGGATTGGTCAAGGTGGTTTCGCCCATGGTAGGCACGCCCGCGGCGAAGGCGGGGATCTTGGCTGGTGATTTAATTTCTAAGATAGATGGCAAAGAGGTTTTAGGGCTGCCGCTTAAGGACAGTGTAGCAAAAATGCGCGGAAAAGTAGATTCTGCCGTAAAGCTTACAATAATTCGTAAGGCTGTAGCGAAGCCTATGGAATTTGAGATAAAGCGCGCTGTTATTAAAATAGATGATCTGCATTATGAAATAGCAGATGATATAGGATATATAAGATTATTGCAGTTTACAGGGCATACTTATGGAGATTTATCTAGCGCGATAGCTAAAATCAAAAAAACCATACCAACTACTAAGCTTAAAGGCTATGTGTTGGATCTTAGATTAAATCCTGGTGGTTTATTAGACCAGGCGGTTAGAGTCGCAGATGGTTTCTTAGAAGTTGGCGAAATAGTTTCTACACGTGGCCGAGAACAGCGTACGCAGATGCGCTTTAACGCAAAAAAAGGTGATTTAACTGATGGTAAACCTTTAGTGGTTTTGATAAATGGTGGTACTGCAAGTGCTGCAGAAATTGTAGCTGGGGCATTGCAGGATAATAAAAGGGCAAAAATTTTAGGTACTCGTTCTTTTGGTAAAGGCTCTGTACAGACTATAATTCCATTACCACAAGGTGGGGGCCTGCGCTTAACTACGGCACTGTACTACACACCTAGCGGGCGTTCGATTCAAGGCCATGGCATTGATCCAGATATTGAAGTTGTTGAACCTGTTCCGGCAAAATATAAGGGGCTCAAAGTGACCATAGGGGAGTCAGAGCTCAGTGGCCATATTAAAGGTACCTTAGAGAATGATAAAGGCTCCGGATCTTCTGTTTATGTTCCTGAAAAACCAGAAGAAGATTTGCAATTAAAAGCTGCTTATAAATTGCTACGAGAACAGAGTTTGATAGTTGCTAAAAGCGGAGACCAAAAGTGAGTACAGATTTGCCATATCGCCTAAGCGTTGGCATGGTGGTTTTTAATGCGCATGGTCAAATATGGCTAGGGCAGCGCCAGGCGCTTGGGATTGCTGCTGGCCAGCCTTGCATTCGAAATCTTGGTTGGCAGTTTCCTCAAGGCGGGGTAGAGAATGGCGAAGATTTATTGGCGGCTGCTAAGCGTGAATTATATGAAGAAACGGGTATGAAAACCATAAGGTTTTTAGCACAATATGAGGCGGCTTTATATTATGACTTTCCAGAAGGTATGACAAATTCTAAATTAGCGCAGCATTTTCGTGGACAAAAACAATATTGGTTTGCTTTTTTGTTTTTAGGCAAAGAAACAGAAATTGCTATCGATCCGCCTCCGGATGGTCATACAAAAGAGTTTAATAAATGGAAATGGACCAGCTTAGATACAGCTATAGAAGAAATTGTAGCATTTAAAAAAGATATTTATAAAACTATAGCAGCGGCTTTTAAAAAATACGCCATAGAACAACAATAATTTGCTAGGAAAAATGCATGATAAGCTTATTTAATTTATGTATAACCCTATTAGACTGGTACAGTTATTTTCTAACAGCCTATATTATTTTTTCTTGGCTGTATAGCTTTGGTTTGTTGCAAAATGCTTCGCCTATTATACATAATATAGCGCAGTTTATTTATACTATAATAGAGCCTGCTTTGGTGCAGATTCGTAAATTATTGCCAGCTACTAGTGGCAGCGTAGATTTTTCTCCTTTTATTTTATATTTGCTTATATGGTTTATAAAAAGCTTGTTATATGAATATGGTCTAAAGCTAATATATTAATGTATTATAGGCTAGATAAGGATGGCATAAGATTATATGTTAAAGTTAAGCCAAATAGCGCTAGTGATAAAATATTAGACATTGAAGAAGTTACCGCTGCAAATCAAGCGTGTAAATTTTATTTAGTTGTACAAATATGTGCTGTAAAACATGAGGGGCAAGCAAATAAACGCTTGTTAGCTTTTTTAGCAAAGCAATTAAAGATACCAAAAAGCAAAATAACTATTCTAACGGGTACAAAAGCAAATTATAAGACTATTAAGCTGCTAGCAGACCCTATTTCTTTAAAGGATAGGATGGGGTCGCTTGGTATTTAAAATGGAGTAAATAAAAAAGGGGAAAGCTCAGCCTTCCCCTTAACTCTTATAAATAGCTTATCTTATTGTTTGTATAAAGACAAGATATGTTGTGTAGATTGGTTAGCTATAGATAGCGCTTGTACAGCTAGCTGTTGTTGCACTTGTACAGCAGATAGGCGAGCCGATTCAGCATCCATATCCGCATCTACCAAAGCACCAACGCTCTTGTCTAGATTATTAGTCAAGAGGTTAATAAAATTCATTTGGCTGTCTACTTGTGTTTTTGCTACAGCTAAAGTAGCGTCCACATTATCTAAGGATTCAACCACCTTGTCCACTACAGCAGCAAACTTGTTTATCAAACCACTATCAAATTTGCTACCAGCCGCTTTAAGAAACGGATTCAGCTTAGCATCAAATAGATCTTTAAGCTTTCCTTGACTAGTTATAGTACTGCTCATACTAGCGCTAGCCTCGTTATAGAACGTATCATGCTCTTTTACCCAAGCGTCATGTTCAGTTTTTTTAGCACTGCTTGGCTCCGGCTTAGTAAACTTTACGCCATTTTTTTCAAGATACTCATTTCTACCTTTTGCCCATGTCTCATGTGCTGATTTGGCTGCCTTTGCGCGGGCTTCAGCCTCTGTAGCGCCTTCCGTTTTACCATCTTTAAGTTGCGGGGTAGTACTATAATTAGTAGTTGGCTCAGCTGCGCTATATGGCGCTAGATGTCCTGTCAATTGCAAATCTGCTTTGTTAAGAGTGATTTTGTCAACTTGGAAGGCACCATTTTCTCTATGGAAAGAGGCTACGATTTCAAATGCGCCGTTGCCGTCGTTTTCTAGAAAGTTATCTCCATCTAGCGATGCATTGGCTATAGCTTTTTGAATATTACTTAAATGTGCATTCACACTAGCTTGCAATTTTTGTAATTTGCTGTCGCTTTTTGCATTAGAGATTGCTGTACCAGCATCACCTTTAATTCCATTGATTTCTTCGCGAATGGCTTTTACCACTGCTTGAGCTTGGCCGATTTTAGCTTGACCAATTTTCAATGAATCATTAACGGTGCTCAATTGCGTTCTATCGCTACGCATAGAGTTTGACAAACCCCAATAAGCTATGTTGTCTTCTGCTGAAGAAATACGTAGGCCTGTTGAGATTTTTTTTTGTATGCCTAACATGTCGCCGCTGATCTTTTTAAGAGTCAACAAAGCTGTCATGGAGGCTTCGTTAGTAAGTAAACTACTCATAGCTTAGTCCCTTTAATATTGATTTGGGACATGCTTCGCAAGAAGCGCAAGCAGATCGGCTGCATGCCTACAGCAATTAATATACTGCTCTGCTCAATTTAGTTTTTTTTACCATTTTTTATTCGCTTGTGCAATAGTTATTAATAAATTTTTTAACTTTTGCAGTACTTATTTGTAGTGTGGGTAACTTTTGTGTCTTATATAGGGGCAGTAAACTTTTGCGCGCATGCTTTGCTAAAAACAACCCTTGTGCAGGCAGTAGCTTTGCGCTTTACCTACGCACTTATATAGCTTTTGTAAATGATATTTATTTTTTCTTAACAATAAGCCATGTAACAGCAAACTCTAAGATAAAAAAAGGGGAAGGCTAAGCCTTCCCCTTAATGCTTATAGATAATATATCCTATTGTCTGTATAAAGACAAGATATGTTGTGTAGATTGGTTAGCTATAGATAGCGCTTGCACAGCTAGCTGTTGTTGCACTTGTACAGCAGATAGGCGAGCCGATTCAGCATCCATATCCGCATCTACCAAAGCACCAACGCTCTTGTCTAGATTATTAGTCAAGAGGTTAATAAAATTCATTTGGCTGTCTACTTGTGTTTTTGCTACAGCTAAAGTAGCGTCCACATTATCTAAGGATTCAACCACCTTGTCCACTACAGCAGCAAACTTGTTTATCAAACCACTATCAAATTTGCTACCAGCCGCTTTAAGAAACGGATTCAGCTTAGCATCAAATAGATCTTTAAGCTTTCCTTGACTAGTTATAGTACTGCTCATACTAGCGCTAGCCTCGTTATAGAACGTATCATGCTCTTTTACCCAAGCGTCATGTTCAGTTTTTTTAGCACTGCTTGGCTCCGGCTTAGTAAACTTTACGCCATTTTTTTCAAGATACTCATTTCTACCTTTTGCCCATGTCTCATGTGCTGATTTGGCTGCCTTTGCGCGGGCTTCAGCCTCTGTAGCGCCTTCCGTTTTACCATCTTTAAGTTGCGGGGTAGTACTATAATTAGTAGTTGGCTCAGCTGCGCTATATGGCGCTAGATGTCCTGTCAATTGCAAATCTGCTTTGTTAAGAGTGATTTTGTCAACTTGGAAGGCACCATTTTCTCTATGGAAAGAGGCTACGATTTCAAATGCGCCGTTGCCGTCGTTTTCTAGAAAGTTATCTCCATCTAGCGATGCATTGGCTATAGCTTTTTGAATATTACTTAAATGTGCATTCACACTAGCTTGCAATTTTTGTAATTTGCTGTCGCTTTTTGCATTAGAGATTGCTGTACCAGCATCACCTTTAATTCCATTGATTTCTTCGCGAATGGCTTTTACCACTGCTTGAGCTTGGCCGATTTTAGCTTGACCAATTTTCAATGAATCATTAACGGTGCTCAATTGCGTTCTATCGCTACGCATAGAGTTTGACAAACCCCAATAAGCTATGTTGTCTTCTGCTGAAGAAATACGTAGTCCTGTTGAGATTCTTTTTTGTATGCCTAACATGTCGCCGCTGATCTTTTTAAGAGTCAACAGAGCTGTCATGGAGGCTTCGTTAGTAAGTAAACTACTCATAGTTTAGTCCCTTCATATTGATTTGGGACATGCTTCGCAAGAAGCTTAAACAGATCGGCTACATGCCTGCAGCAATCGATATGCTGCTCTGCTTAATGCAATCTCTCTACCATGTTTTTTTCGCTTGCACAAGAGTTATCGATAGATTTTTTAATTTTTGCGGTGCTTATTTGTGGTGTGGCTAGCTTTTGTGTCTTATATAGAGGCAATAAATTTTGGGGAGCATGATTTGCTAAAAATAGCTCTTGTGTAGTTAATTTGTGCTGTACGTCTAGTGCAGCATGGCGGGCTGCCTCTGCGTCCATATCTGCTTCTATCAAAGCGCTTAGCTTGCCGCCAAGGGTATCTTTTAATTTTTTTAAGAAATCGACATGGCTATCTATTTCTTTTTCTGCAGAGGCTAATAGGGCATCTATTTTATTTATATAGGCTAGTGTAATTGCTATGGCCTTGGCAAAATCGGTATAGGATTGTAATTGCTCTATTTGTTTTATAACGGTTGGGCTAAAAACATTTTGTGCGGTTTTAAATAGCAAACTCAATTTACCGTTTGCAAAATCTATACCGTTTTGGGTTTGACTAGCCAAGGTTAATTCAGATTTTTGTAAGTTAATTTTCTCGGCTTTAATTCCATTTTTGTTATAAGAAAAAGAAGAAACTAACTCAACTGTGCCATTGGAGTCGCTAGTTAGTAAGTTGGTAATATCTAAGCTCGCATTGCTTAATTCAGTTTTTATATTATTTAGACTTGTTTTTATATCATTTTTTATAACTGTTAATTTTTGCGGATTGTTGATGTTGCTGACAGCGATAATAGTTTTGTTGTTTATATTATTTAGTTCTTTACGTATTTGCTTAGTATTTTTAGAGGCTTGTTGGAGGATTTTGCTGCTCAAATTTAATGATTCTTTTATGGTTGCTAAGGTAGAAGCATTTGAGCGTGCAGAGTTGGCATTACTCCAATAGTCTGTATCAGGCTTTGTTTTACTAATTCGCACATTGCCTGTTATGGATTCTTTATTATCATTAAGTTGCCTTGGCAATTTTTTTAAAGTTTGCTGAACGGTTGTAGGTGCTCTATTTGTGATAGGGCGCGTGCTTGTAATATGGTTAGTTTTTATATTTTGTGAAGCCGCCATATTGCCAGAATATAAATTGTTATATAAATGCGCGTATAACACGCTAACAATTTGCGCTATTTTATTGTCATAGAAATTTTCAAAAACATAATAGCTTTGATCTTTTCTGATCGCGCTAGCATTTTTTTCTATGTTTAACATAATAGCTCAATCCTTATTATGATAAATAATCTTTAGCTTTTATAGTTTGTATTGTTCTTGTTGAAGATTGCATTAATAGAGTTTCGGTTTTTATATAATCTTTTGTGATTTTGACACCGGAAAGCATATTGCCATTTGTAACACCAGTAGCCGCAAAAAGCACATCGCCAGCTGCCATTTCCTCTACCGTATAGATTTTTTGCGGGTCTGTAATGCCCATGGTAGCAGCACGGTTACGTTTTTCTTCTGTGTCTAAAATAAGCTTGCCAAATATTTGTCCGCCCAGGCACCGCATGGCCGCGCTAGCTAGTACACCTTCTGGTGCGCCACCAATACCTACATATAAATCTGTGCCAGTTATATCGCTACTCGCCGTTTCTATAACGGCTGCTATATCACCGTCGGTAATTAAGCGAATTCGAGCTCCGGTTTGCCGAGCTTCTTTTATTAACGCGGCATGTCTGGGGCGGTCCATGATACAAATTGTAAGCTCTTGTGGATGCACAGCTTTGGCCATAGCTAGTTTTATTATGTTATCGCTTAAGGGGGCGTTTATATCTATGATATTTTTTGCATACCCAGGGCCAACGGCAATTTTTTGCATATAAACGTCTGGTGCGTAGAGCAAGTTGCCTTTTTTAGCCATGGCAATTACGGCTAGGGAATTTGGCTGATTCTTAGCGCATAAAGTTGTACCCTCTAGCGGATCTAAAGCTATATCAATAGCTTGACCATGTCCTGTGCCAACTTTTTCTCCAATATACAGCATAGGCGCTTCATCTCTTTCGCCTTCCCCTATTACTATAGTGCCATCCATATTTATTTTATTTAATGCGCTACGCATAGCGTCAACCGCGTATTTATCTGCCTCTTTTTCATCTCCGCAGCCCCGCATTTTAGATGCACCTATTGCACCTTGCTTTGCAACTTCTACAATATCTAAGATTAAATTTTTATCCAATCCATCAGCTGTCTTTATAGACATAGGCATTTCCTTAACTACTTTTTGCGCGTTCTATGGCGGCTAGTATCATTTCTTTTGCGTAATCTGGTCCTTGCCAACCGTCGATGCGTACCCATTTATCTGGCTCTAGATCTTTATAATGCGTAAAAAAATGCTCAATTTGTTGCATAGTAATAGGGGGCATATCTTTATAGCTATGAACATGATTATAGCGCTGGGTAAGTTTTTGTGTGGGTACGGCTATGATCTTTTCGTCTAAGCCGCCGTCATCTTCCATCATTAATACACCTATAGGCCTAACATTAATTACGCTACCTGGAACGAGTGGGCGTGTATTACATATTAGTACGTCTA
This sequence comes from Bartonella sp. TP, assembly GCF_030406085.1. Lineage (NCBI taxonomy): Bacteria > Pseudomonadati > Pseudomonadota > Alphaproteobacteria > Hyphomicrobiales > Bartonellaceae > Bartonella > Bartonella sp. TP. The sequence continues at coordinate 271,834 of NZ_CP129002.1, read as the reverse complement.
TTGGGTCGCCATCTTTTGAAAGCGTATTTGGTACGAAGCCATAATTGCCAGGATAGCTCATAGGCGTATGCAAAAAACGGTCAATGAACAACGCTCCAGAAGCCTTATCCATTTCATATTTTATTGGATGGCCGCCTATAGGAACTTCTATAATAACATAAATATCTTCTGGAGGATTTTTTCCTACTGGTATTTTTTCTATATGCATTTTATAGGTTCCTTATTTCTTTAAGTTCTATTACACACGGCTTTTTTCAAAACGTTTTCTTTCATTCGGGTCTAGATAGAGTTTACGCAGGCGTATGTTTTTGGGTGTAACTTCTACTAGTTCATCATCCTGTATCCAAGATAATGCGCGCTCTAGCGTCATTTTAGTCGGCGGGGTTAGTTTAACCGCTTCATCTTTACCAGAGGCCCTCATATTTGTTAGTTTTTTTCCTTTTAGAACATTTACTTCTAAATCATTATCGCGAGAATGTATGCCTATTATCATGCCTTGATAAACTTTCGTGCCAGCATCTATTATCATTGGACCGCGATCTTCTAGATTAAATAAAGCATAAGAAACAGCTTCGCCATTATCGTTAGAGATCATAACGCCATTCACACGACCTGTTATTTCGCCTTTATAAGGCTGATAGGCATGAAACAAGCGATTCATGACAGCCGTGCCTCGTGTGTCGGTTAGCAATTCTGATTGATAGCCAATGAGGCCGCGGGTAGGGGCATAAAACACCATGCGCACTCTATTGCCGCCAGAAGGGCGAAGCTCTACCATTTCTGCTTTGCGCTCTGACATTTTTTGTACAACTATACCAGAATGCTCTTCGTCTACATCAATTACAACTTCTTCTATAGGCTCTAATGTCTCACCATTGTCGTTTTTGTGCATTACTACGCGCGGTCGAGAAACACTTAGTTCAAATCCTTCCCGACGCATATTTTCTATTAAGACAGCTAATTGTAGCTCGCCACGGCCAGATACATAAAAAGAGTCTTTTTCTGAAGATTCTTCAATTTTTAGAGCAACATTGCCCTCTGCTTCTTTCATTAAGCGGTCGCGTATAATCCTACTTGTTACTTTGTCGCCTTCGGTACCAGCTAGAGGACTGTCGTTTACTAAAAAACTCATTGTCACTGTAGGCGGGTCTATAGGCTGCGCCTTTAAAGCTTCGTTGACGCTAGGATCGCAAAATGTGTCGGCTACAGTGCCTTTTTGCAAGCCAGCTATTGCTACTATATCGCCAGCCAGGCCTTCTTCAACAGCTTGCCGCTCTAATCCGCGAAAAGCTAGGACTTTTGAAATTCTGCCGTTTTCTATTAGAGAGCCGTCTTGCGCAAGAACTTTAACGCTTTGATTTGGTTTTACATTGCCAGAATATATGCGTCCAGTGATTATGCGTCCTAAAAATGGATCTGACTCTAATATCGTGCCTATCATTCTAAATGGTCCAGCTTCTACTCTGGGAGCTGGAACGTGTTTTATTACCATTTCAAATAGAGGCGCTAGCCCTGCGGATTTATCCCCATCTTGTTGTTCTGACATCCAGCCATCACGCCCAGAGCCATATAATATAGGAAAATCTAACTGTTCTTCTGTTGCATCTAAAGCGGCAAAGAGGTCAAAAACTTCATTTACTACTTCATCTATACGAGCGTCTGGTCTATCAACTTTATTTATGGCGACTATAGGGCGCAACCCCACTTTTAAAGCCTTGCCTACTACGAATTTTGTTTGTGGCATCGGACCTTCTGCTGCATCTACCAACACGATAGCGCCGTCGACCATATTTAAGATACGTTCTACTTCGCCGCCAAAATCTGCGTGGCCAGGAGTGTCAACTATATTTATTCTAGTATCTTTCCAAACAACAGATGTTGCTTTTGCTAAAATAGTTATGCCGCGTTCTTTTTCAATATCGTTAGAGTCCATCATACGTTCTGATGTACGCTGATTTTCTCGAAAATTGCCAGATTGGGTTAAAAGCCCATCTACAAGAGTGGTTTTACCATGGTCAACATGGGCGATGATAGCGATATTTCGCAGCTGCATGACTTGTCTCAATTATAGTTAATATATAGTTAGGATTATATCATTTTCGTATAAAGCGCAAGTCTTTTTCGCTAGAATTTACAGCAATGTTCCGCGCATAACTACCATGGCGATGCTAAAATAGATAACTAGGCCAGTTACGTCTACTAATGTAGCCACGAATGGGGCGCTGGCGCTGGCGGGGTCAAAGCCGAACCTTTTTAGTAAAAATGGTAACATAGAACCGGTTAAAGAGCCAAAAGTAACTACACCGACAAGGGAAAGGCAGACGCTAATTGCTATTAGCATAAAATGCTCACCATAATTGTAGAATCCAGAAAATTGCCATAAAAGTATTCTTATAACAATTATTATGCCTAGCAAGCTGCCCAATGCTACTCCAGTAGGCAATTCACGTAGGGCAACGCTAAACCAATCTTTTATTTTTAACTCTCGCAAGGCTAAAGATCTTATTACAAGTGAGGTAGCCTGCGAGCCTGAATTACCGCCAGAGCTCATGATTAATGGTATGAATAAGCTAAGTACCGTTGCCTTTTCAAGCTCACTATTGAAATATTGCATGGCGCTGGCTGTAAGCATCTCGCTAATAAATAAGGCACAAAGCCAACCAGCTCTTTTTTTAAACATTTCAAAAAAGCTGATGTGCGTATATGGCTTATCCAACGCTTCCATACCACCAAATTTATAAGTATCTTCGCTCATTTCTTGTGCCATTGAGTCTAGCACATCGTCTACTGTTACTATACCTATAACGTGATTTCCGCCATCTACCACTGGCACTGCTAGTAAGTCGTGGCGCCTGAAAAGGCGAGCAACATCTTCGCGATCGGTATATGGAGAAATTGCTATTGGTTGTTCGCCGCGCGCTGCGGTTAGAATATTTTCTTTGCCATCTGCCAAGATAAGGTTGCGCAAGGAAATAGCGCGAAGCAACTCGCCAGTATGGGGATCTATAACATAGCTAGAATAAACGGTCTCGCGGGTATGCTCTACGTCGCGTATGTGGGCTAAGGTAGTTTCTACACTCCAAGTAGAAGGAACGGTAATGAACTCTGTGGTCATTAAAGAGCCAGCGCTGCTATCTGGATAATCCCTTAGCTTATTTATCTCAGCGCGTGTAACCGGAGAAAGTAAGGCAAAAAGATATTTTTGCGCTGTACTATCCATTTTTTGAAAGACGTTCTTTGCTTCATCTGCCGACATTCCGTCTAATATTGCCTTAGCTTTTTCTGCTGGCAGATTTTCTAATAACTCTTCTCGGTTTTGTAGTTCCGGTTTGTCAAAGAGTTCAATTGCATAGCCAAGATCTAGCCTATTGATAATGTCAACACATTCGTCTAGCTCGCAAGCATTTATCAGATCTATGGCATCTGCAAAATGTAATGTTGTTAATTGCGCAGCTAATTCTTGTGGCGGAAGAGTTAAAAGATAGTGCAATGGGTCGTTATCTTTGTCCATAGTAGCAGTTTCCTATTTAAAATTTAGCCGATTCTTAATCGCAAGATAGGAGTTGGTTTATAGTTTGTCAAACCTTAATATTGACTAAAATCATCTGCTCTACCTTTCGGCGGGGTAGCAACAAGATAATTAGGCGATATTGGAGTGAAAAGTTGCTTTATATCTGCGCCCGCTAAGCGGTCATTTGTGCCAGTTACATCTAATATGTTCCATGGTCCAGATTGAGTAGCTTGTGGCGTGGCTTTATTTACCACAGTATAGCTAGTGTTAGCATCTATTTTTTCGCGCAATTCTTTTGTTAGTAGGTCTATTCCTTCTGCTGTAAAACCTATCATATTTTTTGTGCGCAACGGTATGGAATCATTGGGGCTAAGAAAATCGCGCCAGATGTCTATAAAATCGAAGCCATTTTCTAAACATAGTTGCTTGTAAATTTCATTATAATTTGCCACGGTTTCATCATGCTTTTGCAAATTAAATGGCGGTGCACTTACCCAGAGTATTTGTGCGCCGCTATTTTTTAATTGTTTAGCAAAATCCGTAGCTTTTTGTTTATATAGGGCTAGAAATTCTTGGCTGTTTGGCAATGTTCCATTTAATTCCTGTACATCATTTGAGCCTATGCATATTATTATAATATTCGGCTTTTCGTGCATTAACACCGCTGTTTGCGCACTTAGCGCATTTGCTTCTAAAAAACCAGTATTTGTGTGTGCAATATTGTTAATGGGTAAATCTTTTCTGTCTTGATAATAATTTGTTAAGAATTCGCCAATCCAATCTGCTACATAATCGCCAACTACAGCCATAGCTCTGAGCTGTATTGGCGCTGCATTTGTATTTGCGGGTAAAGCTACTAAATCTGCTATGGGATCTGTGCCATATGCGTATGCTGAAAGGCTCATTAAATTATAAACCATGAGTATAGTTAGTAATTTAACAAGCCAGCGTTTCATGTTTAGCCTATGTATTTATGTTATTTGCTAATAACGCTACAGCTAAGGCATATAGATTGGAGTTATTGTAAGCTTTTATTACATCAAAATTATGCATGGTTAAGAAGTAACGCGTTGGCTGTGTTCCAAGGATGGTCAGCGTGGCTAATTCTTGACCCTGCGGTAGTGGCTTATTGTTCTTTAATTTTATACCTAATTTTGCCCACTGTGTTAGGTTTTGCTTGTGGCCTTTTAGAGCTTTAATTTGCTCTAAATTATCGGCTGTGATCTCATAGAGCCAAGGCGCTTGTCTTTTCCAACCGTGTTTGGCAAGTAGATTTGCTGTTGTGGCTAGGGCATCGGGCACGCTATTTACTATGTCGCTTTTGCCATCTTTGTCCATATCTACTGCGTATAGCAGGTAACTGCTGGGTATAAATTGTGTATGTCCCATTGCGCCTGCCCATGAAGATTGTAAATTTTCTCGTGTAATGTAGCCGCGTTGGAGAATTTTTAATAAGGCTATTAATTGTTTTTGTGCGTAATTATTATAGTGACTTTTATAATAGGCGAGGGTAGCTAAAGCACGAACCGCGTCTTTCATAATTTTTTTATTTTGAAGCACAGCACCATAATCTGTTTCATTTGCCCAGATTGCTAAAACTATTGATTTATCTACCCCAAACCTATCTTCTATTTGTTGCAGAGTGCTGGCTAAATCTTGTTTTTCGCTTTTACCTTTTTGAATTTTCGCTTCGGTTATGCGAGTTTTTAAATATTGCTCGGGCGTGTTATGAAATTCTGGCTGTGTACGTATATATTTTAACATATCCGTGTAAGGAAGCGTGATACCGTGAAAAGCTCGATTATAGGTAGATATATCGATGTTATTTTCAATTGCGGTTTGACGAAACTGGGCTATAAAATTTATAAAATTCTGGTCTGTTTCAGTTGTTGGTGCTGCTAGTGCAATAGTAGTAGTTTCTATGGCTATTATTAATACTGCTATGATGAACTTATATACGAATTTTTTTATCATAATGCTTGCCGTTAAAATTATATTCTATTAGTTATAGCTTTTAAAATAGGATGATTTAAAGAATAAGCAAATAAAAATATATTGGAGAGATAGATGAATAAAATAAAAAAAGCTGTTTTTCCAGTGGCTGGGCTCGGGACACGCTTTTTACCAGCTACTAAAACAGTGCCGAAAGAAATGTTAACCGTAGTAGATAAGCCGGTTATTCAATATGTAATAGACGAAGCTCGCGACGCTGGCATTGAGCATTTTATTTTTGTTACTGGGCGAAATAAGGGGGTTATAGAGGATTATTTTGATGTTCAAGTAGAACTCTATACTGTACTAGAAAATAGAGGCAAGCATGAAGAATTGGAGCATTTACAAGATCTACAGCCATTACCTGGAACCACATCTTTTACCCGGCAACAACAACCATTAGGCCTTGGTCATGCTGTTTGGTGTGCTCGCGATTTGGTCGGCAATGAGCCTTTTGCTTTATTGTTGCCAGATATGGTTATGCAGGCTAATCATGGTTGTTTAAGTAAAATGGTAGAATTATATGAAGAATGTGGCGGCGGAAATATTGTAGCAGTAGAAAAATGCTCGCCAGCAGATGTCTCTAAATATGGTATTGTAGGTTGTGGAAAAAAGATAGCACATGGATTTGAAATTACAGAAATGGTTGAAAAACCTACGCCTGAAGCTGCGCCTTCTAATTTATTTATTAACGGTAGATATATTTTACAGCCGGATATATTTGACTTGCTTTCTCAGCAAGCACCTGGCGCTGGGGAAGAAATACAATTAACAGACGCTATGGTAAAGCTTTTGGGAAAGCAGGATTTTTATGGCTTTTGTTTCGAGGGTAAAACTTTTGATTGTGGATCGAAACTAGGGTTTTTAGCGGCGAATTTAGCTTTTGCCTTAGAGCGAGAAGATTTAAGTACGAATGTAAAGGAATTGCTTGCGGAGTTAGTTAAATAATATTACATTCTCTATACTGATTTGTTGCTGGGACAAAAGATGTAAGATATGGAAAATTGTGATATTATTGCTTCTGCATTGCAAAGTTTTGCAGCAGAAAAAGCTGGGCTTGAAAAATTGGAGCAGTTGTTTGGCCAGGAAACTGGTGATAGTAGCTTGTTAGCTGGTTTTTTGGAATCGGTTCAGGTAATAAGTAAATTAAAGGGTAGGGTAATAGTTACTGGCCTGGGCAAAAGTGGCCATATAGGTACTAAAATTGCTTCTACTTTGGCTTCTACGGGTACGCCTGCTTTTTTTGTTCATGCTGCAGAAGCGAACCATGGCGATTTAGGCATGATTAGCCAAAATGACGTTATATTGGCGCTATCATGGTCGGGAGAGACAGTTGAGCTTAGTGGTATTATTAAGCATGCGGCTAGGTTTAAGATCCCTTTGATTGCTATGACTGCTGGTGAGAATTCGGCGCTTAGTCGGCAAGCAAATATTTTATTACTATTGCCTAAACTAAAAGAAGCTTGCCCACATGGATTAGCGCCTACTACGTCAACCATGATGCAGTTAGCTGTGGGCGATGCATTGAGCGTGGCTCTGCTACAGACTCGAGGATTTAGTAGTTATGATTTTCACTTATATCATCCAGGTGGATCATTGGGTGCCCAACTAATTTCGGCTGCTGACATTATGCATAAGGGTAAAAATTTACCCCTGGTTTCGCTAGGAATGTTAATGCCAGAAGCTATGCAAATACTGTCTGCTAAACATTTTGGCTGTGTTATCGTTATAGATGAAGCGGGAAAGCTTAGGGGCATAATAACAGATGGCGATTTGGCTCGTAATATAAGACGGGACATTTCGCATCTTGCTGTAGAAGAGATTATGACAGTGCAGCCAAAAACCATTACTCCCGACACGCTACTTGCTACCGCAGCTTTGATCTTGCAGCAAACACAAGTTAGCGCTTTAGTGATTGTAGAGGAAGATAAGCCAGTTGGCTTATTACATTTTCATGATTTATTACGATTTAAGGTAATTTAGTCATAAAGATTGCTGTATTATCTCGCTTAGCATATTTATCGCTTCGTCGCTATCATTAAGGCACGGGATATGCGTAAAATCTGTGCCGCCATTATGTATAAAAACCTCTTTAATTTCTCTGCCAATTTCATCGATTGTTTCTAGACAATCGCTTATAAATCCAGGATTAAATATCGCAATTTTTCTTATACCCTGCTGGGCTAACCGCTGAGTGAGCTTATCCGTATAAGGTTGTAGCCATTCTTCTTTGCCAAAACGAGACTGAAAGCTAAGCAGTAATTTAGTGTCGCTGAGCCGCATATGTTCTCGTAAAGCTTTTATTGTAGCGCAGCATTCTTCATAATAGGGGTCTCCTTTGGCTACATAAGATTTTGGTATACCATGAAAAGAAGCGATAATAAGCTCGGGTTCAAATGCACAATGTTTTAAATGTGTATTGATAGAGTTTGCCAATGCTTGAATATAAGAAGGGTTGGTTGCGAAAGAGCGTATTGTAGTAACGGAAGGTACATTTCTTAATTTTAGCAGCGACCCAAAAAAATCATCATAAATAGACGCAGTTGTCGTAGCACTGTATTGTGGAAACAAGGGTAGTAGCAAAATATGTTTGCATCCATCCTGTGTAAGCTTTTGTATCATCGAAGCTATAGATGGATTGCCATAACGCATAGCAAAATATATCTTTATATTTTGCACGGGCAAATTGGGCATGGTTGCTATTTTACTGCTCAGTTTTTCGGTCTGCGCTTTGGTGTATAGCAATAGGGGCGACTGGTTGCTTTGCCTATGCCAAATACGTTTATAGTTCCTTCCGCTTGTTCTTGGGCGGGTATTTAGGATAATTCCATGAAGTATGGGTAGCCATAAAATAGGATTTAGCTCAACAATTCGCTTGTCAGATAAAAATTGTTTTAGATATTTTCTTACGCTAAAAAAGTCGTAACCATCAGGCGTTCCAAGATTTACTAATAAAATAGCTGTTGTTTCTGGTAGCATTTAATTGATTAATTAACGCGAAAAAGACTAAAAGCGGTAGCGCTAAGCGCTTCATCCATTGGCGCGCAATAAAGTGTGTTATTAAAATGCCGCAAGTTACAATTAACTTTAGAAACATTGCCTTTTACTAGACTTTTAACTTCGATATTTATACTATTGTCTTCTTCTATATTATAATTACCTTCGGCTAATTTTTCGTTTGTATCTGGTGTTCTTGTTTCAAATTTACCGTTACTAAAAGTCGATAGCATGCCAGCTTTATCCTGCCATTCTCCCATTAATACATCTTTTCTAGCATCTTCTATCTTGAGTTGACCACGATTTTGTGTCATGGTACAGGCACTTAATAGCATAAGTGGTAGTCCAAATTTTACAATTTTGCTTAAATGCATGTTTTTCTCCGGCGGCTTATCTTAATCTTTAAGCTTATTACATTTAAGCTTATTACACTAGATATGCTTAACATTTAATTTATCAATATTGCAACTTTTGGACCTAAGCTTACGTTTGCCTATTTTAAAACCTTCATGTTTAAAAGGACAGGTGTGCTGTGATTGGGTCAATATTAATTGCCAGTGAGGAATTTAATAAACGTATGCCGCTAGTGGAAGAGCTGCGGAGTCTAGGTTATCGGGTTATAGAAGCTGAAAATGGGTTAAGAGCCCTGGAGCTCGCCCGTAAACATAAAAATATAATGCTAGCCTTTATAGACATGACGTTTGTAGATATAGATTTGCAACTGCTCCTACGGGAGTTGCGCCTGTTGGTACGTACGGCGCCATTAGTTTTGCTATATGATGACAGGCATTTGAGCGATGAAACCTTAGCTCGTATTGAAGAGGGCATTGAGTCTGGATCTAATTATTTTATGCCATATAGCGCTATAAAATTGCGGATAAGGCTAGTAACAAGTTTACTGATATCGCATAGTTTTTTGGAGCAAGAAGTTTATTATGGATGGGGCGACGGCCCGCGCTTGCAGGATTTTGATTCTTTTGTGGTGCAAAGTGAAGCGATGAAGAACTGTATTTCGCAGGCCAGCAAACTTGCAGGAACAGAGCAGAATATATTTCTTATGGGTGAACACGGCACAGGGCGGCGAGACATAGCTTATGCTATTCATCACAATAGCTCATTTACTAACGGTGCGTTTGTTACAATTTATTGCGAACCTTATATCACAGAAGTTGGAATGTCTTCTGAGTTATGTGAAATTATTGCAAAAAAAACCAAAGCAGCTGCCAATGGTACTTTGTGTTTATTCAATGTTGATTACTTAAGCTCAGCAGATCAGGAATGTCTAATAGAACAATTGAAAATAGCCAAAGATAAAGGCAGTAATTTTCGGATCATAGCGGTCTCGGCAACCTCGCTGAGCGTGCTGGAAAGCGATGAAAAAAAATTTAAGGAGCTGATGAATTTTCTAAATCCTGCTACCCTATATGTCCCATCGTTACGGCAAAGGCGGGAGGATATAGAGGCCATTGCGAATCAGCTAACCTGGCGTTTTTCGTTGGAATTAGGTTTAGAGCAAAAAATTACTGGCCTTACTGGTGCTGCTAGTGAGTTGTTGAGTCAGCAAGATTGGGCTGGTAATTTAAGCGAATTAGAGCATAGCTTGTATCATGCTTTATTGTTAAGCGATGGGCCCTTATTGCGTTTAAAGGATTTTCCACAGCTGAGCGGTGCAGTTGTTCCACCAGCTGTAGAAGTTAGCAAACAGCAAACAGGGCAAAGATATGGGGATTATTTTCAAGAAGATGGCAATATTAAAACTATGCAAAATATTGAAGAAGAGGTAATAAAATTGGCTATAAGCCACTATAAGGGTAGCTTGAGTGAGGTAGCTAGGCGACTAAAAATTGGACGCTCTACTTTATACCGTAAAATAGAGAGTTGGGAAAATGATAAATTATAAATGCTTAATTCGTGCGACAATAATAAGCGCCTTTTTATCAAATAGCTCCATCGCTTTATTTGCTGCTGGGGCTGTACAATCTCATTCATTAAAGCTATATCATATACATACACATGAAAAAGCAGAGATAGTTTTTTGGAGCCATGGGCATTTTGATAAAGCTGGTCTAAAAAAACTAAATCATTTTTTGCGTGATTGGCGTAGTAATGAAGAGACTGTAATGAATCCTAAATTATTTAATTTAATATGGAAAATATACCGTCTAAGCGGTTCCAAAGATTATATCCATGTTGTTTCGGCTTATCGTACTGCTGCAACGAACAAGATGCTACGCAATCTTTCTAAATATAGCGGTGTTGCTAAGCATAGCCAACATATTTTAGGCAAGGCTATGGATATTTATTTGCCGGATATTGCCTTAGTTAAATTGCATAAAATAGCGTTAAAATTGCGCGGAGGTGGGGTTGGTTATTATCCACATTCTAAAATACCCTTTATACATGTAGATGTCGGCCCCATACGTAAATGGACATTGACATCTGTAGTGCCTAATCATAAAGCTGATAGACATGGACACTAATTTTTTATAGGAATAAGCGGTAATTGCTTGTATAATTACATATATAGATGTGGTTAATGCTAATAGTCGGTATAATTATTATTTTATGCGCCCTTGGCGTTTTTTTTGCGGCAGCGCTTAGCGAGCTTGTTTATAACAAATTTGCCAAGCGATCCCGTGGTGGGTTTAGCTATGCCTTTAACAAAGAAGATAGTGTAACTGAAATTGATAAAGCGCTACAGCAATTAGCAGAAAAGCATGGCGGGCTAGGATATAGCAAGAACGCCCTTGCGCTTATTAAAGAAAATGAAGCAGCTTTCGCTGCTCGGCTTTTAAGCGCTAGGATGGCAGGGCGTAGCCTGGACTTAATGTATTACATTTTTGAAGATGACAAAGTTGGTAAAATTTTGCTCTATGAGCTATTGCAGGCGGCTAATCGCGGTGTTCGTGTGCGTTTGTTAATTGATGATATTAATGTAGGCACGCGGGATCAAATATTTGTAGCGTTGGATAAGCATGAAAACATAGATATAAGGGTTTTTAATCCCTGCCGTGCCAGATCTTTTAGCATAAAACGCTTTTTAGAACTGGCGTTGCGCGCTCTTTCTTTAACTAGACGTATGCATAACAAGGCTTATATTGCAGATGGCCGCGTTGCTTTTGTTGGTGGCCGCAATATAGCTGATGCGTATTTTAGCGCTAGTCAAAATTCTACTTTTCGTGATTTAGATGTTATGTTGACAGGGCCTATTTTAAACGATGTTGAGCGGGTTTTTGACCTTTATTGGAATAGTCGTGTAGTATTGCCTATACGTAAATTAGCTCTATCCATAAAGGCACGTGATATTAAATACTGGGAAAATAAGTTGCGGTCTTATTGCGAAACGGAGCCTATTAAACAGTTTATTGACGAAATAGCTAAGATTCCGTTTAGCTATTTTTTACGTGCCGAGAAATATATATTTGCCGTGAAGCAGGTATGTATACTTGCCGATCCTCCTCAAAAAGCCTTGGGAGGAAAAAATAAAAATTGGCTTATGAATTTTCTTTTTCCTAGACTGCAAAGTGCGGCTTATGATTTGCAAGTTACGTCTCCTTATTTCGTGCCAGGCAAAATTGGTTCAGAGCAACTAAAAAATTTAGCAAAACGAGGGGTGCAGGTTAGAGTGCTTACCAATTCTTTGGCTACGACTGATGTTCCGATAGCTTATGGGGGTTACATTCATTATCGCAAGGATCTCTTAAAGGCTGGCGTTAACTTATATGAGCTGATGCCGCCGCCAGTTTTACAAACAAGGAATGCTCAAGAGGGTCAAGATATAAAGCATTACAAATTGCGGTTGTTAGCTAGAAATAGGGCTAGTTTGCATACAAAGGCTTTTTTGATAGATGAAGCGCAAGCTTTTGTAGGGTCGTTTAATTTTGATATGCGTTCTGTATCTTTGAACACTGAGATGGGCGTGTTTTTTGAATGTCCAAAATTAGCTATGCATATGAATCTGTTATTTTGTGAAGAAACGACTAATGAAATGAGCTATGCTTTGGGCCTAAATAAGGCAGGTAAGATCTTTTGGTCTTTTACAGAAAATAAAGTAAAAAAAACCCTATACAACGCTCCAAAAACTACGCGTAAATTGCAATTTTATGTAAAATTACTTAGCTTGTTGCCTATCAAAGCGCAATTATAAGTTAAAGCCTTGTTTGTGCTTTTTAATGTGCTAATATTACATGCCTAATTAACTTATTATAGGGATTTAATCATGGCAAAAATTATTGAAACGCCTACGGGCAATTTAGCCTTAACTTTTGATGATGTATTGCTGGTGCCGGGTTATTCGAAGCTGCTTCCTAGCGAAGTTGATTTGCGTACTAGAATAACTAAAAATGTATATCTTAACCTTCCAATTATTTCTGCTGCTATGGATACCGTTACAGAAGCGCCAATGGCCATAGCAATGGCTCAAGCTGGAGGGCTGGGCATAATACATAGAAACATGTCGGCAGCAGAGCAAGCAGAGCAGGTAAGGCGGGTAAAGAAATTTGAAGCAGGTATGGTGCTAAATCCTATAACTATAGAAGAACAAGCTAGCGTGCAACAAGCCATAGCCACAATGAGCCGATATAATATTTCTGCCATGCCAGTAATTCGCGGCGACGGCAGTGGTGTTTTGGTAGGCATACTTACCAATCGCGATATACGATTTGCCGACACAAATGGACGTAATGTTGCAGATTTGATGACTTTCGAGAATTTGATAACAGTTTCTGAGACTGTAAGCCAGCAAGAAGCACGCAAGCTATTGCATCAGCATCGTATAGAAAGGCTAATCGTAGTAGATGATAAATACCGTTGCATTGGTTTGATAACAGTAAAAGATATTGAAAAATCTATATTAAATCCTGGGGCAGCAAAAGATGCTAAAGGGCGCTTGCTTGTGGGCGCGGCCAGTACAGTAGGTCCAGCTGGTATTGCTAGGGCGGAAATGTTATGCGACAGTGGCGTAGATGTTTTGGTTATAGATACAGCACATGGACATTCGCAAAAAGTATTAGATACTGTTAGTTATATAAAAAAACACATGCCGGGCACAGACATAATTGCTGGTAACGTTGCCATGGCCGAGGCGGCCAAAGCCCTTATAGATTGCGGGGCTGATTGTGTTAAGGTGGGTATCGGCCCGGGCTCTATTTGCACAACGCGGATTGTAGCCGGGGTTGGTGTACCGCAGCTCAGTGCTATTATGGGCGTTGTGGAGGTGGCTCAGAAACACAATGTCTCGGTAATCGCCGATGGCGGCATTAAATTCTCGGGCGATATGGCCAAGGCTATAGCTGCTGGAGCTTCTGCGGCTATGATTGGCTCTTTATTGGCGGGATGCACCGAGAGCCCTGGAGAGGTTTATACCTATCAGGGGCGGCCATTTAAATCTTATCGGGGAATGGGGTCAATCGGGGCTATGGTAAACGGCTCAGCAGACCGCTATTTTCAATCTACTACCCAAGAAGCCCACAAATTGGTGCCAGAAGGGGTAGAGGGGCAAGTAGCTTATAAAGGTGACGTAAGCGCAATTTTACGGCAGCTAGAAGGTGGCCTGCGAGCTGCTATGGGCTATGTAGGCGCCGAGACGGTAGCGCAGATGCATATGGCTCAGTTTGTACGAATTACAAACGCTGGCTTAAGCGAGAGCCATACCCACAATGTGGCTATTACCAAGGAGGCGCCAAATTATTATAATCTTGCCTAGTCTTGATGATTGTTAAGAAGGAGCAACACATTTTGTTATAAAAAAGGACTGGGAATTCATTTCCCAATCCTCTGATATGCTTTAACCTAGAGCCACTTAGCGCTTGCCGCCCTTGCGGCCTGCTTCGGCGGCACGCCCGCGGTCGTTAGCGAAATTGCCAGGGTTGGATTTCTTGTTACTACGAGCGGACATGGAATCTGTGCTGCTTTTCGTGCTTGATGTTTTTTCATTTTTAACAGTCATTCTCTTTTCTCCTTCTTTATATTTGCTGGGCTTGGCCAGTGCAATAATAACGAAACAGTCAATAATTGGTTCCTGTACTCTGAAAACCCCTTATGGTCTTACATTAAAAATTTGCGCTATAAGCATATTTTGTAACATATGGTGTGAAAATAATTGAGCTGGAATTGCTTAAATCGATACAATTGAGAATTGAAAGAAAGAGGTAGACATGAAGATAGGCGGTTTGGCTAAGGCAGCAGTTGATATTTTAAATGATTTTTCGGTAAATGAGAGGCCAATAGCACATTTATTGAAAAAATGGGCGTTAACTCATAGGTACGCTGGTTCAAGTGACAGACATAGTATTTCTAACATAATATATGACGCCTTGCGATTGCGCGGCGCGGCGCATGCTTTGCTGCAAACCGAGGAGTGGCCAGCTGTGGTGCTTTATGTTATTTTGCTACAGCAGCCTACATTATTGGTGGAAGAACTTGCCGCAGCATTAAGGCAAGATAAATATGCATCAAATCTTTTGGAGTATTTACCAAATTCTTCTATTATCTCTACGAATATCGAATCTTATGTAAAATCTAGTATGCCAATTTGGTTGCGGCCTTATTTTTCTCGAAGCTTCGAAGATAATTATATTAATGAAATGACCGCATTTCTAAAGCGACCGCCTATAGATATACGTGTGAATTTATTAAAAGCTAGCCCGGGGCAAGTGCTAAATTTTTTGCGCAATGAAAATATGCAAGTAACTTATGCCATGCAAGGTGTGCCATTTATAGAGCAAGCGTTGCGGTTGTTGGCTATGCAGCGAATGGAAAAAAAGCTTAATTTGGAAAAGACCAAAGCTTTTGCTCAAGGATATTTTGAAATTCAGGACTTAGGTTCACAGCTTTTAGCTAAGCTTGTTGATGCTAAGCCAGAGATGCAGATTTTAGATTATTGTGCTGGTGCGGGTGGAAAAGCGCTAGCTTTATCTATAGATATGAAAAATAAAGGGCAAATTTATGTACATGACATAGATAAGCAGCGTTTGTCTGATTTGCCCACACGTATGCAGCGGGCTGGTGCAAAGAACATAAAACTTGCTATGCACCCGGCAGTTTTGGAATCTTTATTGGGTCTTATGGACATAGTTGTGGTAGATGCACCTTGTAGTGGGAGTGGAACGTGGCGCCGCGCTCCGGATCGAAAATGGCTTTTTACCCCTGTTGAACTTTTTGATGTGATAAAAAAACAAACTGCAATTTTAAATAAGGCTGCAAAATATGTAAAGCCAGGTGGATATTTATATTATATGACTTGTTCTATATTTGTTGAAGAAAATGACGAGCAAATAGAACATTTTCTGCATCAACATCCTAATTTTACGTTTCGGAATATATCTTCATTTTCCATTCCCTGCTATAATACCGCTCATGGTATATTACTATCCCCCCACAAAACTGGCTCGGATGGATTCTATATTTCTGCACTTAAAAGGATGCTATAGCGCCATAAATATGTTAAAGTTTATTGGAAGTTATAATTTGGGAATATTATTATGGCAAATAACCTAACAGAAGCAGTCTTAATCATAGATTTTGGCTCGCAGGTAACGCAATTAATAGCTAGAAGAGTAAGGGAATGTGGTATTTATAGTGAAATTGTGCCTTTCGCTAAAATTGATGCTAGCCTATGCGCTGAAAAATATCAGGCGATAATTTTATCCGGCAGTCACCATTCTGTTTTAGAAAAAGATGCGCCTTATTTACCGCAAGATATTTTTACTAAGAATTTGCCGATATTAGGTATATGTTATGGTCAACAGCTTATGTGCAAGCAACTGGGCGGAGCGGTTGAAGCTAATCACAAGCGTGAATTTGGGCGAGCCTTTATAGAAATTGTAGAGGATAGCTTGCTATTTGATAATATAGGGAAAAAAGGCGATCAATGTGAAGTATGGATGAGCCATGGTGATCGTGTGGTGTGTTTGCCAGCGTCTTTTTCTGTTATAGCTCATTCTGGTGGAGCGCCTTTTGCTGCTATTGCTGATGCAGAGCGCAGGTTTTATGGGGTGCAATTTCATCCAGAGGTCGTTCATACTAAATGCGGAGCTAAACTTATCGAGAATTTTTTATATAAGATAGCTGGGTTAAAAGGTGGTTGGACCATGGCTGCGTATAAAGAGGAGTCTGTTAAACAGATAAAGCAGCAAGTAGGGGATGCAAAAGTTATCTGTGGGCTTTCTGGTGGCGTAGATTCAGCAGTGACGGCTGCACTAATACATAGAGCTATCGGGACACAATTGACATGTATTTTTGTAGATCATGGGTTGCTGCGCAAAGGCGAAGCTGAGCAAATTATCAAGCTGTTTACTCAAGAATATAATATAAAGCTAGTACATGTTGAGGCCAGCAAACAGTTTTTGCAAGCTTTAACTGGTATTGTTGAGCCAGAAGAAAAGCGTAAAATTATTGGCAGATTGTTTGTAGAAATTTTTGAAGCAGAGGCCAAAAAATTAGGTGGTGCCAAATTTTTAGCGCAGGGCACGTTATATCCAGATGTTATAGAGAGCGTTTCTTTAAGCGGTAGCGAGGCCGTTACCATTAAAAGCCATCATAATGTTGGAGGCTTGCCGGAGCAAATGAATTTATTGCTGCTTGAGCCGTTACGTGCATTATTTAAAGATGAGGTTCGTGTTTTAGGCGCTGAGTTAAATTTGCCTTTGGCCTTTCTTGAGCGTCACCCATTTCCTGGACCAGGATTGGCAGTAAGATGCCCTGGAGCGATTACGCCAGAAAAGTTGGCTATCTTGCGTGATGCAGATGCGATTTATTTAGAAGAGTTAAAAAATTCTGATTTATATAATAAAATATGGCAAGCTTTTGCTGTACTTTTACCGGTAAAAACCGTTGGAGTTATGGGCGACGGTCGCTCATATGAATATGTTTGTGCCTTGCGGGCAGTGACGTCTGTAGATGGGATGACGGCAGATTTTTACCCTTTTGATATGAAGTTTTTAGCGCAGATTGCTACCCGGATAATTAACGAAGTTCCTGGCATAAACAGAGTAGTATATGATGTTACCTCAAAGCCGCCTGGCACCATAGAGTGGGAATAATGTAACTATTAATTTTGCTAATGTGTTTTTAGAACTTTGATTAGGCTTATAATATAGGCTGGTATTATAAGAGAACATGGTAATGCGCATAATACAACAATCGTCTGTATAGCCATAAAATTACCAGCAAAAAATAGGCCAATGGAAACTATACAAGTTAAAAAGCACCAAAATATTCTTAACCATATCGGGGAATTTGCTGAATCTTCTTCTGTAATATTCCTGTTTTGCAACAAGGCCAAGTCAGAGATCATTAAGCACCCAGAATCAACTGGTGCAAAAAATAAAATAAAGCTTACTACAGTAGCAATTCCTATCATAAGTTTTGCTAGTGGTAGATATTTTAAAAAATCATACATTGCCATTTCAGGATGGGCTAATATTTGTGTCCCTAATCCTGTTGCGTTCTGTATTATAATTAAATAAAGCGTGCTGTTACCAAAAATACATAGCCATGCTAGGGTAAAAATTAGGGGAATAATAAGTACGCCGCAAATTAACTCTCTTATAGTTCGCCCTTTTGAAATTTTTGCTATAAACATGCCAACGAAGGGCGCCCAAGAAACCCACCATGCCCAGTAGAAAATGGTCCATAAGCCACGCCACGCTAGTGCTTTTTGATATAAATATAGATTAAAGCTTAGATGTATGAAGTTATTTATATAGTCTCCTATATTCTGCACCATGGAATCCAGCAAATGGGCTGTATGACCGATTAATAGCACATATAATAGTAGCGCACATAAAGCGTATATATTGAATTTAGAGATTATGGCTATGCCTTTATCTATACCCATGGCTGCTACTGCCGCTGCGCAAGCAGACATAACAATAAGCAATATCGTTAAATTTAATAAATTGTCTTGCAGATTAAATAACTCTATTAGGCCCGCTTTGCATACCAAAGCGCCGATACCCAAATTGGTGACCATTGCTGTGATAGTTGCTATTATGGTAAAACAATCTGTAAGGTTACCTATGCTGCCGTTAGTTAGTTTTTCGCCAAAGAGGATATATAGTGGGGCGCGCATTTCCAGTCTATAGTTTTTTACATAAGCGAAATAGCTAATGACTACCCCTACTAAGGCATAAATAGACCAACCGTGTAGTCCCCAATGCAAAAAGGTAAGTACCATTGCATATTGAGCTGCTTCTGCCGTTTGGGCTGGGCCGGTAGGTGGGTGGTAAAAATGCTCTACTGGTTCATAACATCCATAATATAGCATGGCTATTCCTATGCCAGCGGAGAATAGCATAAAAATCCAGGACATATAGCTATGCTCTGGAAGCTCTTCTTTTGGTCCCAATTTAATGTTGCCATAAGGTGATATTGCTAGCCATAGGGTAAAAATAAGGCAGCTGGATAATAAAGCCATATAGTACCAACTGAAAGCATAAGCCATAAAGGATTGGATTTTTTCTAGCCAAACACTGCTGGCGCTAGGTGCGACAATTGTTAAGGTCGCTAAGACAAGAATGCTTAATGAAGAAACAGCGAATACAAATTTATTTAGCTTATAATCGTGTGCAGTTTTAATATCCATAGTTGATTGTTTAGCCTATAGCTGTTTTTTTGTCAAATAATAGCCATAACCTAGCCCTAATAAAGCTGAAACAAAAGAACCTAGTAATACACCAAGTTTTGCTGTTTGTATGGCACCATCTTCAGAAAAACTTAATAAAATAGTGAATAAAGCCATTGTGAAGCCAATACCAGCTAACAAACTAATAAATATTATTTGTTTGGAGTTTATAGTTGCAGGCATGTGGCAAATTTTTAAGCTTGTTCCAATTTTGGTAGCTAAGAATATGCCAATCGGTTTCCCTATACATAATCCTAAAATTATTCCCAGCAAAATATGGATGTTGGGTGAGCTAATAATATTTGCTGCATGTAATGTTACTGCGCCATTGGCTAGAGCAAATGCTGGCATAATAAAATAATTTACAGCGGGAGATAAAAATTTTTCTAATTTTTTTGTTTCTTTTTGGGCATTTGCCTGTATAGGGGATAATAATCCTATAATAACACCGCTTAGAGTAGGATGTATACCTGCCTTGTACAAGCCGAACCATATGACTGGAAACCCTAGCGCTAAAAATATTAGCTTATATTTTTTTATCGGAGCTAGTGCTAAAACTGCTAATGCTATAGCTGTAAGCAATAGAGCTAAAAAATTGAATTTTGGTGTGTAGAATACGGCAATAATTAAAATCGCCAAAATGTCGTCTATTATAGCTATAGAAAGCAATATAATACGTAAATCGCGGGAAAAATGCCTGGCTAAAAGTGAAAATACTCCAATGGCAAAAGCTATGTCTGTTGCGGTAGGTATAGCCCAGCCATGCATCGTATTTATATTTTGATTAAAAGCCAAATAAATTAAAGCTGGGGCGATAACTCCCCCACAAGCAGCAATGATAGGTAATAGTGCATGTTTTTTATCAGCTAGTGCACCGTGTTGAGCTTCAAATTTTATCTCCAATCCAACTTGTAGAAAAAATAAACTCATTAAAATTTCATTTATTAAAAAATGCCCATTGATAGCTGTGCCGAATAATTGTGCAAAATTATGCTCAAATAACTGTTGATGTAAGTGCATGTAGGGGCTATTTGCTATTATTAAAGCTACGACAGCTGTTAAGCATAGCAGTCCGCCATAAAAAGACTCGCTATGTATTATCCGCAAGAGGCGGGAAGAATCAGGTTGTTTTTGCAATGATTTGTACCTTTTAAAAACTGTTGGCTTATAATAGTTTATTTTTTACTTGCAGGTCTAGATTGTTTATTAAGTAAGATGGATTTTTATGTAAATTATTAAACAAATCTCCTAAGTTTATATTCGCTGATTCTTTTGCTTTAATCCATAAATCCACCTTTTGCGGCTTTTCTGCCAGCTGAATTAAGAATTGTGATATGTGTAGCGCTGCGTCTTTGTCTTCTATGAATAAGGGTGGGCTTTTTTCTATAAAACTGTACACCAAATCCTTGATTTCTTCATAAGGTAACTCTGATGCTTGACTGAGCGAAGTTATTAAAGCCGGAATTATCCCTTTGTCTATATAGGATATATAGGCATTTTTAAATCTTACATCATTGATTTTATTGGGATCTCCATCGGATGTAAATAGTGCTTTATTTACATTTTTAAATTCAAAAATACTGTGCAAGCTGCATAGATTGCTTGCTGAAAAATTCATTGGGTTTACCGTAAAGCTGGAATTTTTCTCGTTATAATCAAAGTTTAGTTTACCCGATATGGTTATTGGTTGAGCAGCTTTTTTTGTTGGCAAAATGACTAATCTATCAAAAGATGCAAACAATTGCCTAGGTATCAAGCTTTCCCATTGTTTTGGTTGTAATGCAGCTTGGCTTAGGTTAAGCGTAATATTTGGAAGAGCTATTGCTAAGCCTTGTAGGCCCACGCTGGCTTGTGTAAGGCTGTTTGCTATAATTTCGCTGGCTTTGAAAATATCTTGTTTATTTCTTTCATGAGCGAGCTGTATCAATAGCTGTTTAAAGCTTGTTGGGAAAGCCTTTAAATATAATGGGCCGCTGTAAAAATCTTGCAGGTGTAATCTATATGCCGTTTGTTTAAGGTTTAAATTTGCAAATGTGCTATTGCGTAGCTTCAGATTTTGCCATAAGTAATTGGCAGGGTTATTTATAGATGCCTGGCCATGGTATAGCTTTAAGAGATAATCTAGATTAAGCTTATTGCTTTCTAGATAATTCGCACTTGCTAGCAGAGAAGTGTCATTGGAGATTATAATTGTTCGTAAATTATATAGTTTTAGTTTTTCTACAAGCCCATGTCTTAAGCTGTGAATCTCAAGCGAGCTAAAGCTTATTGGTTTGGCTGTTTCTTCTGTTGTTAAATAAACTCTGCCGCCACTAAGCAAAATAGAGCCTATATTATACTTATAAAGGAGCTTAGCTGCTGAGCCCAATTGCGCTAACAATGAGGTTTCTATATTATTATGATTATGAGCAATATTATTGACGCGGATCGAGTCTAAATGTATTTTTACCTTATCATTAGTAAAATCTAACTGCTTTGCCTTTGCATATCCTGGAAGGATTGAAAAATTTGGTCTTATGATTAATTCGGCGATTTTCAATGTAGAGCCATTTTTTAAATTGGTTCTTACATCGGTTAAATGTATAGCTCCAGTTAGTGTTATGGTTTGGCTTGTAAATTTTATGCCATATTGTTGAGCTTTTTGGGTTATATAGTTATTTATTAACGGAGCTGCTATCAATCTTATTAGGGTGTTAGCCGCATATACTAAAAGCAAAATACATATTGTAATAATTAATAATGTTTTTAGTTTATCGCGTGAGATATAGCTCATAATGGGACATTATATATTTATTATTCTATATGAGCAATGTTTTTCTTAAGCTAAAGAATGATTTGCGAAATAACAAAAAGCTGTTATAATTTGGTAGTTAAGAAAGTTGATTTGTGGAATATGGTATGGAGCATAATAATTTTATAGATGAGGTTAATGAAGAGCTGAAACTTGACCGCATGAGTGATTTTGGCCGTAAATTTGCATTGCCTATTTTAATTTCCTTGGTTAGTTTATTATTCTTAGTTGGCGCCTGGCGTATTTACGTTTATGTAAAAGAACAAAGGATAGAAAAACTCGGGGATTCATTTAGCGAGGCCTTGGAAATTGCAGACAGGGGGCAATCTGCGCTGGCTTTAGGGAAGCTAACAGAGATTGAGGCTAGTAGGATAGGAAATTATCCTGATTTAGCCAGGCTATCAAAGGCCAATTTGCTTAAAAAAAATGGTTCTGTTGTGCAGGCTAAGCAACAATTGCTTTTTGTGATGCAGGATCAGGCCGCTCCAATTTTGTTAAAAAATATTGCCCGCCTTAAGCTTTCTTATTTATTTGCCGATGAAGGTGATGTGGATGCTGTGACTAAAAATGTAGAGCCTTTTTTAAATGACCAAAGTTCATTTCAATTATTGGCTTGGGAGGCGCTAGGATTGGCTTATGTTAAGCAGAATAAAAGCAAGCAAGCGGAAATTTATTTTCATAAGATCTTAGATCATGACAAGACTTCTAGCGGTGTGGCGCAAAGAGCCAGACTTATGCTAGATGTTTTAGCTACATAATAATTGAAGCAGAATAATGGGATTAAAATTAGCTATTGTAGGGCGTCCTAATGTAGGTAAATCTACGCTTTTTAACAAGCTTATTGGTAGGAAATTAGCTATTGTAGATGACCAACCTGGTGTTACGCGCGATAGGCGTATACATCAGGGTAAGTTACATGATTTGTCATTTGAGGTTATAGATACCGCTGGCTTGGAAGAGGGCGACGCTGTAACTTTGCCTGGTAAAATGCGCATGCAAACCAAATATGCGGTAGATGAGGCTGACATAATTTTGTTCGTTTTTGATGCCCGCCAGGGCATAATACCTTTAGATTTAACTTTTGCTTCTTTGTTACGTAAATCTGGCAAGCCGATTATTTTAGTAGCTAATAAAGCTGAATCACAGCAGGCGGATACAGGGGTACACGAAGCTTGGCAGTTAGGATTTGGCTCTCCCTGTGCTATATCAGCAGAGCACGGGTTAGGGTTTGCTAATTTACGCGATATGGTTGTAGAACAAGCTGCGCAGCTTGGGCTTGAATTGGACAGTAAGATTGAGCCGAAGCAGAGTGATGCTGTGCGTATAGCTATAGTGGGCAGGCCAAATGTTGGTAAGTCGACTTTTATAAATTCTTTGTTAGGTGAAGAAAGGTTGCTTACTGGCGAGCAAGCTGGGGTTACTCGTGATTCAATATCGATAAACTGGGATTGGCGTGGCCATCAATTAGAAATATTTGATACCGCTGGATTGCGTCGTCGTGCGCGGGTTGAAGAAAAATTAGAAAAATTGTCGGTAGCAGATACCTTAAAATCAATAAGATTCGCACATGTGGTTGTAATAATGTTTGATGCTACGGCTGCTTTTGAAAAGCAAGATTTGCATATTGTGGATTTAGTTATTAAAGAGGGTCGCGTTCCCGTAATTGCTTTTAATAAATGGGATTTAGTCGAAGAGCCGCAAAAAATTTTAAATAAATTATACGAAAAACTTGCGGCTTCCTTACCGCAGGTAAAAGGATTGCGTGCTGTGCCCGTTTGTGCTTTTCAGGCACGTGGTATAGATAAATTGTTAGAAAATGCGATAGAAGTCTATAATATATGGAATAAACGCATTGCTACGGGGCCGCTTAATCGTTGGCTAGAATCTGTTTTAGTACGACATGCGGCGCCATTGGTTAAAGGACGTAGACTCAAGATTAAATATATTACGCAAGTTAAGGCCCGCCCTCCGAGTTTTGTTTTATATTGCTCAAGAGAAGATGGTTTGCCAGATTCTTATCTTCGTTATATAACAAATTCTCTACGTGAGCAATTTGCTCTTTGGGGCGTGCCAATTCGTATTGCTGTGCGATCCAGTGTTAATCCATATATAAATAAATAATTTAACTATAAATTAAAGTTCATAGCTTATTAACTATAACTACAGATTTAGTTTATAGATAGGATTAAGGCATGCATAATCTTAAAGCAGTGGCTATGCCGGGTATTGTGAAAGCAAAAAACGATCCGGTTAATACAAAAAAAACAGTGGCTATAAGTAGTCGTGTATATATGAGTCCGCAAGGACGTTTTTATTATGCAGAGGCAGTTTTTCTTAGTAGCGTCAAGCCTCATTACTTTTCTGTATTATGGCTTGCGCTAATATTTACTATTTTTCCTATATACTTATAATTTATATTACTATGAAAATGAATTCCGATGACAGTGATTTAGAATTACGCCGTAAGAAATTTGAACACGACCTGAGTGATGAGCAAACTCGCTTGGGGCGGGAGGCTCCTGGTAAAGAATATTTCAGAACTTTAGCTAAAACCCCGTTAGAGAAGGAATTAGAGAAAAAAGAAAATTCTATGGGGAAAGTCAGTGAATATATCAGAATATCCAGTGAGTTTTTTTCTGCTATAATTGTGGGTATAGCATTAGGTTATGCTAGTGACAAATTGCTAGGTACCAACCCGTGGGGATTAATAGTTTTTGTGCTCTTAGGGTTTTGTGCTGGTGTATTAAATTTGCTGCGCTATACAAATGATGCTAAAAAAAATAAATAATAACCCATTAATTTTTTGTTAATCTCATTTAGCTTATTGAAATATTGTTTAACACCTGCTAAAGATGATCAAAAAGATTATATGCTTATTGTTTCAAAGAGGTAGATGTGACATCGCACGCTTTAAATCCAATACATCAGTTTGAGATACACCGCTTAGTAGATATACATGCGGGCAAAATAGATTTATCCTTTACTAATGTATCCTTATTCATGTTTGTTACAGTTGCAATTGCAGGGTTGTTTTTGTGGTTGGCATCTTCCTCTCGCCGTTTAATACCAACTAGAGCTCAATCAGTTGCAGAGCTTAGCTATGAATTTGTAGCCGCAACTTTGCGTGATGCGACCAATATGCAAGGCATGCAGTTTTTTCCCTTTGTTTTTTCTTTGTTTATGTTTATCTTAGTAGCTAATTTTGTTGGCATGTTTCCCTATTTTTATACGATTACTTCGCAGATAATTATTACTTTTGTTTTGGCTCTGTTGGTTATTCTTGTAGTTATGATTTATGGTTTTTGGAAACATGGATATAAATTTTTACATCTTTTTGTACCTAAAGGCGTGCCAGTTATTATCATGCCATTGGTCACGTTGATAGAGGTTATTTCATTTGTTTCTAGACCTATAAGTTTGTCTGTTCGTTTATTTGCCAATATGCTTGCTGGGCATATTACCTTAAAAGTTTTTGCTGGGTTTGCTGCAACTTTGGTGGGGCTTGGCGCTGCTGGTGTGGGTGGGGCGCTGGCGCCTTTGGCGATGACGGTTGCTTTAACAGGACTAGAGGTACTGGTGGCTTTTTTACAAGCATATGTTTTTATGGTTTTGACATGTATGTATTTGAATGATGCAATACATCCTAGTCACTAATAGTAAATGGCAAATTCGCCATTTACTATAAATTAGTTAATACGCTATTCGAAATAAAGGAGAATAATATGGAATTAGCACTTGCAGCAAAATATATCGGCGCTGGTTTAGCTTGCTTTGGTATGGCTGGAACAGCTCTTGGTTTAGGTAACATTTTTGGCAGCTATTTAAAGGGAGCTCTACGTAATCCTTCTGCGGCAGATAGTCAATTTGGCCGTCTTGTATTTGGCTTTGCTGTTACCGAAGCTTTGGGAATCTTTTCTTTGCTAATAGCTTTGTTATTATTATTTGCTGTTTAGCAATTGCATTTGAAATATGAGCTGCCTTAATTTATATTTAAGTTGGCTCATATTACTATAATATAACTTTAAAGGGTGGTGCATGCTTGTATCTATCGCTTATGCAGCTACTAAAGCTACAGAAACTACGTTAACTAGTGTGGCTAATGGCACAACTCATGCTAGGCATGGTTTTCCGCCTTTTGACCATACATATTTTTTCTCACAAATATTTTGGTTGGCTATTTCTTTTGGCTTGTTTTATTTATTTATCTCTCGTGTAATTGTACCTAATATGGGGCGGGTATTAGAAACTAGACATGACCGTATAGCTTCTGACCTAGATAATGCTGTGCGCTTGAAGAGTGAAGCTGAAGGGATAAAAAAAGAATATGAGAAAGAGTTACAGGATGCCAGGGCTAAGTTTCGGGAAGTTTTGAACGAGGCAACTAAAACTACCAAAATAAAGATAGAGCAAGAAACTAAAGAAAATGATTCGATAATAGCTCAAAAAATAGCTGAATCCACCGAGCAGCTTAATCAGGTTAAACAAAAAGCTTTATCTTCTGTAGATGCTATGGCAAAGGATCTGGTGCCGCTTATGCTAAAGCGGCTTATCAATGAAGATGTCTCTATTGAGCAAATAGAAAATTTACTGCCTAACAAATTGCGAGCTAAACAATGACAGAGCATAGTAATTTAATAATTGGTACCGATGCTTTTTGGGCTCTTGTTGCCTTAATAATTTTTTTAATTATATTGTGCTTTTTAAAAGTACCCAGTATAATTACGGCTAAATTAGACAAGCGTGCGCAAGATATTGCAGCAGAATTGAATGAGGCCAGGCGATTAAAAGAAGAGGCACAGCAGTTACTTTCTGAATATCAGCAACAACGACAAGATGCTGAGCTCAAAGCCAAAGAAATTGTTGCTGCAGCCAAGCGAGAAGCTAAGCAGATTAGTAGCGATATGCGTCAGGCTAGTCAAAAATATTTGGCCCAAAGAACTAAGCTAGCTGAAGAAAAAATAAGTTTAGCTGAAGAAGAAGCGCTAAAGGAAGTTAAGCAAAAAGCTATAGACATTTCAGCGAATCTATCCAAGAATTTTCTAAGCAACGTTATGACAGAAAAAAAACGTCAAGAATTGTTTGATGCTGGATTAGAGGAACTCAAACAGAGCAGTCAATTAGTTTAATAAACCAAGTTGGAAAGCTTTTGCGTATTGAAATAGCAGCCAAGTTTGCTTGATATTGCGTTTCAAAAACTCCAACTATAGTAGCGCCAGAGCCAGACATAGTTGTAAATATTGCCCCGGTTTCTTCAACTTTCTTATGTATTTCTACAATGTTTGGTTTAAATTTTATAGCGCTTGGATATAGATCGTTTCTAGTTTGTGTTAAATAATTTAATAAATCTGATAAAGTAGCAAATTGATATTGTTTATCTAGATTTTTATTATTTTTATTATTTAAATTGTCAAATATGCTTTTTGTGCTTAAAGGCTCTAGATCATTAACTAGCAATAAGAAAAAATTTGGCATATGCTCTATAATAGCTAGCTTATCGCCTAGCCCAGACATATAAAGTGCTTTTTTGTGCAATAAATAATGTAAGCAGGCGGGGACATCTGCGCTTAATTCAGCTGCAAGCTTAAAAAGCTTTGCTTCGGTTAGCTTTAAATTCCATAGATTATTTAGCAATATCAGAGTGACGGCGGCGTCTCCTGATCCGCCTCCTAATCCAGATGCTACAGGTAATTCTTTTTGTAAATTAATGGCTACGGGGACGCAATTAGCGTTTTGACTTGTTGCCAAATTTCGCAGCTTATCGCGCGCCTTTAAAATTAAGTTGCTGTTTTCATTATTTAGCTGCGTGGCAAAGGGGCCTGTAATATGAAAAGCATCCTCTTTTGCCTCTTCTATACTTATTTTATCGCCGCAAAGGGAAAATACAACAAGGCTTTCTAATTCATGGTAGTTATTTTCTAATAATCCTATTACATGTAAGGCTAGATTAATTTTTATTGGCGTGTACAGGGTGTTTTGTTTAGTGTTACAAACCAAGGCGTGTCCACAGCGTATTCTCGGTAATTTTATTACGCAATAAACTTGTTATTTCTGATAAAATTTGTAAATTTAAATTACGGCCTAAAAAATTCTTAGGGGGGGTAATTAATTTCAAGCAAGCAGCTTCGCCGTAACGTTGTTTGATAATCGTAGAAACTTCTCCTATGCCGTCAATCAGCCCTAATTCTTGTGCTTTTGTACCTGTCCAAAATAGGCCAGTAAATAACTCATCATTTTCGACAAGTTTATTGCCGCGGCGTTTGCGAACTAGATCAATGAAATGTTGGTGCACCTCTAGCTGCAATGTTTTTAAATAGGATACATCTGACTCTTGCTCGGGTAAAAATGGATCCAAGCTCACTTTATTTTTTCCAGCTTTATATATGCGGCGTTCTACGCCAAGCTTTTTAATCAAGTCTACAAAGCCAAAAGATGCAGATACAACTCCTATGGAGCCAATTATTGAGCACTCATCTGCATAAATTTCGTCGCCAGCGCAGGCTATCATATAGCCCCCAGAAGCAGCAGCGTCTTCAACAAACATTAAAATGGTTTTTTTCTTTTCTTCGGCCAGTCGGCGTAATCGTTTAAATATCAAATGTGATTGTACTGGAGAACCGCCTGGTGAATTTATCAATATTACCACACACGAACTGTTGTTATAAGAAAAAGCTTTTTCTATCATAGTGGCACATTTTTCTAGCGACAGATTAGTTGATAAGGGGCTTTTATTTGCAGCTATAACGCCATATAGGCGAATTGCTGGTATTTCTATGCGTTTACTTCTAAACTTGCTTGGTATGATTTTTTTAATAACATTCAACATTAATTACGCCTTATCTATGAATGTGTGGAATGATAATTGATTCTAGTTAAAATGCAATAGCTTTATATATCATAAATTGAGCACAAGCCGTTGCTTATATTATTCATTTCTGCAGTAATTTGTGACTTATTCATAGGATATTTTCTGTATCGTATGCTTAGCGCTGGCCGTATAACAAGCGGTGTAGCTAATCCTTTTGTGGCGATAATTAAGATGCGTATGGCTGGTAGTCCACTAAATGGATGTATGGGTATAATTTCTATAGCGCCATAGCGTTTATCCATAGCCTTTAGGATGCTGGCTAAAGATTCAGGTTTAGCTATTATAGCAAGGCGCCCCTTTGCTTTTAAACAAGCGGCCGCGGCTATAAGCCATTTCTCAAATAAATTAGTTGTTTGGACATGAGCATGGGCCTTTAAATTATATAGGCTAGCCTGGCTGTTTTGCTGGTTGAATGGTGGGTTCATAATAACAAAATCAAAATTATTGTCAGTCAGGCCAGCAGAGTTGCGGGTAGCGCCTGCAGCATTCAAATCTAGATTTATTAATTTTATGCGCTCTGCTAAATGTTTGTTTTTTGGATAATTTATTGTTTGTATTGCATAATAAATCATCTCGGGAGCGTTTTCGACTAAAGTGACATAAGCCAATCTTAAGCGAGCAATGACAGCTAGCCCCGCGCCTCCACATCCGCTGCCAAAATCTGCTACTTTTCCTGTGAAATTTTTTGGAACACAGCTTGCTAATAAAAGCGCGTCCATTCCTACTCGGTGGGCAGTTTTTTTAGGCTGAATTAAATAAAACTTACCGCGAAAAAAGGCATCTATAGTGCTTTCGGAATTTATTATAGTTTTACTATAATTATTGGCTGAGGGCATATTTAATTATTTTTATAAAAATAGATAGTTGCTTTATATTATTTGCTGGGTTAAGTTTTCGATATAGTTTATTTTGTCATAAATATTATTTATAGGGATTTTAGCATTGCCTAGAGGAGTTAGCAAGAATAATAAACCTTCTTCTTTAGAGGCGCTTATTAGGCTTACGCAGGCTGATATGGCCGAAGTTAATAGGCTGATATTGAATATGGCGTCGGCGCGTACGGATTTGATACCACAGATTTCCAATTATTTGGTGAATTCAGGCGGAAAAAGGCTCAGACCTATGCTTACTATAGCTAGCGCTCGTATGTTTGGCTATCCGTCTTTGCCGACTAGCGATAAATATGCGCACAGTAAATTAGCTACTGCGGTAGAATTTATGCACACTGCTACTTTGCTGCATGATGATGTGGTGGATAATAGCGATATGCGCCGTGGGCGCGCGACAGCACGTAAAGTTTGGGGCAATCAAGCTAGTATTTTAGTTGGTGATTTCCTTTTGGGTCAAGCCTTTGGGCTTATGGTAGATGTTGGTTCATTAGAGGCTTTGCAAGTGCTTTCAAAGGCTGCTTGTGTTATAGCCGAAGGTGAGGTTATGCAGCTAGCTTCATCCAAAAGCCCTGAGATATCCGAAGAAGAATATTTTACTATCATTAATTCCAAAACTGCGGAGCTTTTTGCTGCAGCTACTAGTGTCGGGGCAATTATCGCTGGCTGTGACGATGTGGCAATAGAGGCTATGAAAATCTATGGCCAAAAATTAGGTATAGCTTTTCAGCTAGTGGATGATATTTTAGATTATAACGGTAATGCTGATGATTTAGGTAAAAATATTGGGGATGATTTTCGCGATGGCAAAATTACCTTGCCCGTTATTTTGTGCTTAGAAAAAAGCGATGCTAACGAACGCCTATTTTGGTACAATGCTATGTGTGAGGGTAAGAATAGCGAAGAAGATTTGCAAGAAGCTATAAGGTTGTTGAAAAAATCTAATGCGTTAGAGCGCTCTATTGCTTATGCTAAGGAGTATGGAAAGCAAGCTTGTATAGCTTTGCAAAGCGTAAAGCCAGTAATGGACCAAGATATTCGTGAAGCTCTTTTGAATATTGTAGATTTTTGTATAATGCGGGTAACCTAAATGCGCAATTTTGCTTTTATTGCAGCCATTTTTTATATAGTTTTAGCTGCCTTAAGTCCCGTTGTGGCTGTTTCCCATAATTATGAGGGTTATGGTGCATATCTCTCTGGTGATGTAGCGTTGAAGCAAGGAGACAATACAAATGCCGTTGTTTATTTGCAACGGGCGCTTAAAGCCTCGCCCAATAATATTTTGATAAAGCAAAAGCTGTTTTTAGCTTATCTTTTTCATGGTTCAGTAGAAAAAGCAATATTGCTTAATGAGCAATTGCCTTCTGCTCAACAATTGCCGATGAGTGCAATTTTAAATATAGTAGCAAAATTCAAAAAGGGCGATTTGAAATCAATCTCATCCTTAGCAGAAAATCCTGAATGGTCTTTGGTAGACAATTTAGCGGTGCTTGTTTTAAAAGCTTGGGCCCTATATGGGGTAGGGCAGGTGGATGCTGCTGTACAGATACTTGTTCAGCCTACATTTACTGGTAAGGATAGTAAAAAAAAGCTCTTATCTTCGACCTTGACCTCAGAAATGCCAGAAAAATTACGGCAATTATTCCGTCCTTTTTTATTTTTCCATATGGCATTATTGATGGAAGCTAAAAATCCAAAACAGGCAATTTTGTACTTTAAGCAGGCCTTAGTAAATTATAAATCCTCCCTTGAGGATATAAATTTTTACAGAATTCTTGTAATAAATTATGTAGATTTGCTGCAAAGGCAAAGGGAATATAGTGCTATTAAGCAATTATTAGCACAAGCTAACGAATTATATGTAGATGACCTTGTTTTAGAGCAAGTTGCCATAAGGGTTCATAACAAAAACTTTATCTTGGATGATATTTTTGCTGGTTATAAAAAAAACGGCCAAGGCGCGCTTTGTGGTGTAGCAATTGGTCTCGCTAATATAAGCTCTTTTACTAATTATTTAAAATTGGCAGGCGCTGATAGACTATATGCTAGTTTTGCTTATTTTTTGTGCTCAAATAATATTGCGGTTAAGTTTCAATATGCTGGGCTTATTGCGCAAGAAGCGCTCAAGCAGCATCAAGATCTTTATAGGCAGATAAAACCACAGTCGGTATATTACACTGCAAGTAGATTAGAAGAAGCGTTATTGTGGAAAAATTTAGGTAAACCGAAGACAGCTTTGAGCCTTTTATGGGGATTGCGTGAACAAACAGCTGCAGCGGAGCAAAGCTTTTTTTTAGCTACTTATATGCTGGCAGATATTTATTCTTGGGTCGGCAATTCTAAAAAAGCAGGCGATATTATAGAGTCGTTTATAAATAATAAGCAAACGCGTACTAATTGGTCGATATATTATCAAGCTGGTATAATTTTTTCTCATTTAGGAAAATTGGATAAAGCGGTTAGATATTTCGATATGGCGGTTTCTCTAGCGCCAGACAATGCAGAATTGTTGAATTATTATGGCTATGTTTTGCTACAAAATAATATGCAGTTACCTAAAGCACTTTCGCTCTTGCTAAAGGCTAATTCATTGGATAAGAATAATGGTTACATTTTAGATTCTTTAGGATGGGCGTATTACCTTATTGCAGATTATAGCAAGAGTTTGATATATTTGCAAAAGGCTGTTGAGCTTTGTCCGTTTGAAAGTGAAGCTTTGGAGCATCTGGGAGATGTTTATTGGAAGGTTGGACAAAAGCAGCGGGCGGTTTATGAATGGAGGCACGCTATAGATTCTACTAAAGATGAGGCTGACATAGAAAAGTTAAAAGTAAAATTGAAACAAGGCCTAGTGGCTTCGCCTATATGATGGCGCAATTTTAGTTAAGATAATAATGGGGCTGTAGAAAGGCTAAGGTTAAATTGCTAGATTATTTGAATCCTAAAAAATCTTTTCAGGGATTAATTATGGCGTTGCAAAATTATTGGGCTAGCCAAGGCTGCGCTATATTGCAGCCTTACGATATGGAAATGGGAGCTGGGACTTTTCATCCATCGACGGTTTTGCGTGCTTTAGGCCCCAAGCCTTGGGCTGTTGCCTATGCGCAAGCTTGTCGCCGCCCCGCTGATGGCCGCTATGGGGAAAATCCGAATAGGCTACAACATTATTACCAGTTTCAAGTAATGCTTAAGCCCTCTCCGAAAAATATGCAAGAGCTTTATTTGGGCTCTTTGGCTGCTATAGGTATTTCTACCGATATGCATGATATAAGATTTGTTGAGGATGATTGGGAAAGTCCAAGCCTGGGGGCTTGGGGCTTGGGTTGGGAGTGTTGGTGCGACGGTATGGAGGTTTCGCAGTTTACTTATTTTCAGCAGGTTTGCGGAATTGAGTGTGCTCCAGTAACTGGAGAAATTACTTATGGTTTAGAACGATTGGCCATGTATATACAAGCTGTAAATAATGTTTATGATATAAATTATAACGGTGCAGAAGGTGCACGTAAATTGACTTATGGTGATATTTTTTTACAGGCCGAAAAAGGCCATTCTATATATAATTTTGAATTAGCTAATGTAGAGATGTTAAGACGGCATTTCGAGGATGCTAAGGCGGAGTGTGTGGCCATATTGAAACGCCGGCCAGGCTCTGTTGAATGCGTTTTTCCTG
The DNA here is from genome assembly GCF_030406085.1 of Bartonella sp. TP. Classification (NCBI taxonomy): domain Bacteria; kingdom Pseudomonadati; phylum Pseudomonadota; class Alphaproteobacteria; order Hyphomicrobiales; family Bartonellaceae; genus Bartonella; species Bartonella sp. TP. The sequence goes on along the minus strand of NZ_CP129002.1, from coordinate 238,497 downwards.
CTTATGAGCAATGTGTAAAAGCAAGCCATTTATTTAATCTTTTACAAGCGCGTGGGGCTATTTCCGTTTCGGCTAGGCAAGATTATATTTTAGAGTTACGAGCACTAGCGCAGCAATGTGGTGAGGCTTTTTTGCGCACAACATTTAGTGGCGAAGAAGAGCCAAAAAATTATAGATAGAGGATTACATGGCTGATTTGCTATTAGAATTATTTGGCGAGGAAATTCCAGCGTCTATGCAGGCTGGTGCCGCAGAAAACCTAAAAAAATTAGTAACTGATGCCGTGGTAGAGCATGGCTTGAATTACGCGGCGGCTGTAGTCTATTGGACGCCACGTAGGCTATGCCTAGATTTACGCGGGTTAAGCGAAAGCTCTGTTGCAAAAATTGTTGAAAAAAAAGGTCCAAATGTTAATGCCCCAGATAATGCTAAATTGGGTTTTTTACGTTCTGCTGGATTGAGTGATATTTCAGAAGCTAAAATAGTTTCTATCCCCGGTAAGGGAGATTTTTATTTTGCTTCTTATGAGCAAGTTGGGCGTAGTGCGTTGGAAATTCTGTCGCAAATAATGCCTAATATTATAAAGCAGTTTAATTGGCCTAAATCTATGCGTTGGGGCGCTTCTTCGCTATGTATGCAGTCGCTGCGCTGGGTACGCCCATTGCAAAATATTTTGTGTATATTAACCAGTGAAGTTGATGGCTGTCAGGTTGTGCCGTTTGAGATTGATGGACTGCAGTCGAATAATTATAGTTTCGGCCATCGTTTTATGTCTAACGGGCAGCCAATACAAGTTAGAGATTTTGCCGACTATCAAAGTAAGCTAGAGCGTGGCTATGTTATTTTAGATGTTGTAAGGCGTAAGAATATTATAAAATCTGACGCTGAAAACCTATGTTTTGCTAACGGTTTGCAATTATTAGAAGACGAGCCTTTGTTAGATGAGGTAGCAAATTTAGTAGAATTTCCAGTTGTAATGTTGGGACAGTTTAATAAAAAATTTCTTGCTATGCCGCAGAAAATTATACAGACTACTATACGTGAAAATCAGAAATGCTTTGTTACAAAAAATGCTCATGAGGCATCGGAATTAGCTAATTATTTTATAATTTGCGCTAATATCCAAACTTCTGATGGCGGGGATTTGATAATTAAAGGCAATGAAAAGGTAGTACATGCTAGGCTTAGTGATGCCGAGTATTTTTTTACTAAGGATTTAGAAGACACGCTTTTAGTTGGTACTTTAGGCGATCAGGATAAATATGCGCCGTTAGTATTAGATTTGCAAAAACCTTTGGACCAAAGGATGGCTGTAATTGTAGAGGAAGGTATAGTTTTTTATAAGCAGCTAGGCACGCAAGGTCAAAGGGTTGAACGGTTAGTGCAGTTGAGTCTTTTTATTGCCTCTAAGCTATTTATTGACGATTTGGCTTCTGTGTCTAGGGCAGCAAGTTTGGCAAAAGCAGATTTAGTTACCTATATGGTGCCTGAATTTCCAGCTTTACAAGGTTATATAGGGCGTGAGTATGCTATAGCACAGGGCGAAACCGCGGAAGTTGCTGCGACTATAGAAGAGCATTATAAGCCACAAGGGCAAAAAGATAAAGTGCCGAAGTCTGCTTTAAGTGTTTCCCTGGCTTTAGCCGACAAAATAGATAGCTTGGTAGGATTTTGGCTTATAAATGAGAAGCCAACGGGGTCTAGAGATCCTTTTGCGCTGCGCCGCGCCGCCTTAGGGGTAGTTAGATTAGTACTTAGTCGATCAGAAAATATTTTTTTATTGCCCATATTGGAGTATAGTGAAAAATTATTCTTACACCAATTGCAAATACCACAGCAGGTTATTTCGCCTGATTTATTGGAGTTTATTGTTGAGCGATTTAAAGGCTATGTGCAAAGTGAAGGGGCAAAGTTTAGTGTCATAGATGCCGTTATGGTTAATAAAGAAGATAATCTACTTGCTATGGCTAGAAAAATTGAAGCATTGATAGTTTTTTTAGATAAAGATATTGGCAAAAATTTTTATGCGGCTATAAAAAGGGTAGCTAATATTTTAACAAATATAACTGGGGTAGCCTCCAAAATAAATGTTGAACTGCTACGCGAAAAAGAAGAAAAATATCTTTTTGAAAAATTGCAAATTGTACAAAAAAAATTGTTAATGGATCTACATATCGGCGATTTTAGTGGGGCTTTTGAGGCTTTAGCTTTATTAAGCGAACCGATAGAAGATTTTTTTAATAATTTGCTAGTTGAAGATAAAATGGAGGCTATAAAATTAAATCGCTTAGCGTTGCTAGAGGCTGTTTTGGGGAGTGCTAAGCAATTAGCTGATTTTTCGAAAATAATTTATTGATGCTGTGTAGTAACAAACCAGACTTTGATATAGAAAAGCAATTACATTCATTAGGATATCAAAATGTTGTAGGAGTAGATGAGGTTGGCCGTGGTTGTTTAGCTGGTCCAGTAGTAGCCGCGGCAGTTATTTTGGATGCAAAAGCTATTCCCTTAAATATCAATGATTCAAAAAAATTAACCGCAATTCAGCGGTATAAGCTCTATAATTTGATTATAAAACAAGCAAAGAGTGTGGCCATAGCTAGCCTTTGTGCACGAAATATTGATAAAATTAATATTAGGCAGGCCTCGCTGCAAGCTATGGCTAAAGCAGTGCGAGCTTTAAATGCCGAGCCGGACTATGTTATTATAGATGGCATAGACAAACTGCCTTATCTTACTATAGAGCAAAGACCGGTAATAAAAGGAGATCAAACTAGTTTATCTATAGCAGCTGCGTCGATAATTGCCAAAGTGACGCGCGATCGCATGTTGTTAGAGATAGGAAAAGCGTATCCGGCTTTTGGTTTTGAAAAGCATGTAGGATATGCTACAAAGCAACATAGAGAGGCTTTGCATAATGTTAATGCTATAAAAAATATACATAGATTTACGTTTTCTCCCATAAAAGATTGTTAAGAATATGATGCGCGATAATATTATAACGGCAAATAATATAAATATAGCAGCTTTGGTTAAAGCTTTGTTAGCTGAAGAAGTGGTAGCCTTACCCAGCGAAACCGTTTATGGGCTTGCTGCAGATGCCACTTCTAATGCGGCTGTAAAAAAAATATATAATATAAAAAATCGACCTAGCTACAACCCATTAATAATACATGTTTGCGATATTGCTATGGTAAGAGAGTATTGTATAGTAAGTGAATTTGCTTATTACCTAATGCATTATTTTTGGCCCGGTGCTTTAACTTTAGTTTTGCCGCTGAAAGCGAAGCATCAGCTTGCCGCTGCTGTAACGGCTGGCTTAACTACTGTAGCTGTTCGGAGTCCCAAGGGGTTATTTAATAAGATAATAAAAGATTTTGGCAAACCATTGGCGGCTCCTAGCGCCAATAAATCTGGGGGTATTAGCCCCACTAATGCTATGGCGGTAGCGCAGGATATTGGTGATAAGCTTGATTTGATAGTTGATGGTGGTGCTTGTGAAATTGGTATTGAATCTACTATAGTGAAGTTAGATGGCAATGTATTGCGTATTTTGCGTCATGGAGGTATTACTAAAGAAGCGCTGGTTGCAGCATTAAAGGCCTTTAATGCTACTAGTGGGTTGGATCCTATTATCTTAGGTTTGTCCGGTAATAGCGCAACTATAGAAGCACCTGGAATGTTAAGCTCACATTATGCTCCGCGTAGTTTAATGCGGCTGGGGATTACAGAAATTAAGACTGGTGAGGTTTTATTAGCTTTTGGTCAACAACAATGTGCTCATGTTGAGCGAGCTTTGAAGATTTTAAATTTGAGTAAGAGCGGAAATTTAAAAGAGGCTGCCTTGAATTTATATTATTATTTAAAATGCCTAGATGCTTGTAATCCCACTGCCATTGCTGTGCAGAATATACCACAATATGATCTAGGCGTGGCTATTAACGATCGGCTGGCTAGGGCTGCGGCTCCGCGTATTTAACTATGTCGGCGATAAATTTTTTAAATAAAATTGGCCATATTTTATCTTCGCAACAAATTTTGCATCGTGCTGAAGATACAGAGCTCTATAGACTATCGCCGCGGGGATTTTATGAGCATAAATTAACAGCGGTTTTGTTGCCTGAAACTACGCAGCAAGTAGCGGCTATTATGCGTGCGGCCTATGAAACAAAAACCTCAATAATTCCTCAAGGCGGCAATACAGGCTTAGTAGGTGCTCAACAAGGCGTAGTTGGACAGGAAAATATAGTACTATCGCTAAAGCGCATGGATAAGATTATAAATATAGATGCTGCTAATTTTACTGTATTACTAGAAGCGGGTGTAATTTTAGAAAATTTGCATGCAGAATTAGGTAAGAGAAGTTTGTATTTTCCTTTGCAATTAGCTTCGCAAGGTAGTTGTTGTATAGGAGGTAACCTTTCTACAAATGCTGGCGGCACAGCAGTCTTAGCTTATGGCTCTATGCGAGATTTGTGCTTGGGGTTAGAGGTGGTTTTACCAGATGGCCGAGTTTTAAACGATTTGCGTTTTGTTAAAAAAGATAATAGTGGGTATGATCTTAAAAATTTATTCATTGGCGCCGAAGGTACATTGGGCATAATTACTAAAGCTGTTTTGAAACTATGGCCACAGCCCAGGCAAAGGCAATTTGCCTATATCGCTTGCGAAAATCTAAAACAAGTCTTAGCAGTTTTTGCCAAAGCTAGGCAGGCCTTTGGCCAAGAGTTAGAGGCTTATGAATTGCTTTCAGATTTTGCTATGCAATTGTCGCTGCAATATTTAAATAAAACGTCGCTATTTACTAAGCAACATGCTTGGTATGTTTTATTAGGTCTTGCTTGTTTAGACAATGAAGCCAAAGGGCACCTGAGATTAGAAGATTTGCTACAAAATGCTTTAGCAGTGGGTTTGATACAGGACGCTGTTGTCGCGCAAAATCAGGTGCAGGAGAATTATTTTTGGCAACTTCGTGAAAATGTATCTGCCGCCCAAAAACACGTAGGTGTTTCTATAAAAAATGATATATCTGTACCCATAAACAATATGGTTGAATTCCTTAAGTTTGGTGCTAGCATTGTTGCGCAGCATTGCCCTACTGCTCGTATAGTATGTTTTGGTCATATTGGCGACGGCAATTTACATTACAATATTTTAGTCCCAGCAGGTTATACTGCACAAGAGAATGCTGAATTTTTGGATTTATGGCAACCCATAAGTGCGGCTTTAAATACGCTTGTTGTACAATTGGGCGGTTCAATCGCTGCAGAGCATGGTATAGGTCAACTAAAGCGCTCTGCTTTAGAAATTTTTAAAGACCCGGTGGCTTATACCTTAATGTTGTCTATAAAACAGCAATTGGATCCTCATAACATTATGAATCCACATAAAATATTAAATTTATGAAACTTTAATATAATGGTTACTAATTTATTTTATGCCTAATTTTATGAAGGAAAATATTACACAACAAGCTTCTGAAGAAATACGGCTAGACCCTAGAGCTTTTCCGCAACGAATTAAATATAATTGTGCGGAAACAGGTAATATGCGCTACTGTGTTTTGCATGCGGATAAGGTAATATTGTATTGTATCTTGGCTCCAAATGTAAGCACATTGCCCAAAGTTTTTCCTATCCGAGACTTTAAAGGGGTGGTAGCTCATATAATCTCCCAAGGGGCTAGCGATAAATCGATAGCATTGAGTTTATTGCATAAGGATTTAGTTTTATCTATACCTTTATTTATATCTAAAAATTTAAAAAGCGCGTTACTAAACTGGCATTTGTGGGCAAATATTTATGATGTTCCTATGTATTTGTTTCAAGATTTAGGTAAGCTTGTGCTAATAAGCGATAAAGATTCATTTTGTGGTTTAGGTTCTTCATCAGCAGTTTCTTTATTTTCACTGCGTATGTCTAGTAAAGTCATAGACTTGCACCTTGGCGGAAAACGGGTTATCTTGTAGTTAAGATCGGTGAGAGATGTCTGTTATAGAGCGCCATACCCAATATAGCTTATCTAAAGTCGACCTCAGGGCCGTTCTACTTTTTCTGGCGCGTAGAAAATTTAAAACTAAAAAATTTATAATAAAACTTTGTTTAATTTGGTTAGCAAGCATGCTGGCAGCAGTTGTATCTCTAGCTCTTTTGCATAATCACTTTACCGTGTATAATAGTTTGCAGATATTGCTGCATGCGGCCTTGTTGTATTTATTTATAATAGTTAGCCTCATTAGTCTGGAGCTATTAGTTGTGATCCCCTTAAAAATGCGACATATAGTAAAAAATAGTAATTTTTCTTATGAGCCGCAAACTATTTGGTGGAATGAGTATGGTATAGCTATTTTGACAGCAAAATTGAAGCGTAGCTATCCTTTGCGCTTGTTTTATGGTTGGAAAGATTTAACCGATTATATCTTGCTTTATTTGACGGAGCATCAATATAGTATTTTGCCCAAACGTGCTTTTACTGATGAGCAGAAGCAAGATTTAATTTCTACTTTAGACAAGATGTTAGCACGGAAATTATAATTTTTTTCCTATGTCTTTTCTATAATGTAAATTATATTTGTCTAAATCGGCACAAGCACGGTAGGCTAGGGCTTGTGCTTCCTCGAGGTTAGCACCTATTGCTGCTATGTTCAATAAGCGGCCGCCTTGGGGTTTTAGTACAGCCCGATGTATATTGGGCTGTATAATATTGCCAAAAAATAAATGTAAGTTAGGCAATTTGTTATACTTATCTATGAAATCTTGTAAGTCAATATTTTTGCCTGGGTATGAATTGTAAGGGTAGCCTTTGGAGGCTAAGACAATATTTATGCTATAATATTCGTACCAGTTAGGTTCTTCACTATCTAAGGTACCGTTAATTGTTGCAATAAATAGTTGTAATATATCGCTATTTAATCTTAGTAACAATGCTTGGCATTCTGGATCCCCTAGCCGTACATTATATTCGAGTAATTTTGGTCCGCTAGGAGTTAGCATAATACCAGCAAATAAAATACCCTTGTAGGGCAGCCCGATATTTCTCAAGGCGGTAAGTGTGGGATGGATAATATTAGACATAATGAGCTGTTTTTGGTTAGAATCTAATAAATCTTGACTGGAATAAGCTCCCATGCCGCCTGTATTAGGCCCCTTGTCATTATCATAAAGTTTTTTATAGTCTCTTGCGTAACCAAAACTTACAGGCGTTTTGCCATCGTAGAGTACAAAAAAGCTGACTTCTTTTCCTGTTAGATATTCTTCTATTAATATAGCTGAGCCGTATTTTGTCGTGCATTCTTCAATGGCGTTGTTTGCTTGCTCTATAGTTGTGGCGACGAAAGTGCCTTTGCCCAAAGCTGGTCCATCAGCCTTGATAACTACGGGTAGGGGCTGATTTGCGATAAACTGCTTTGCTTCTGCTTTGTTATAGAAAGCTTTAAAATTTGGGCTGGGTACCATATAATTTGCTAATAAATTTTTGGTAAAAATTTTTGAGCTTTCAAGCTTTGCCGCTGCTTGAAAAGGAGCAAAAGCCGCGATTTTGTGTTGTGCCAAGGCATTGGCCAGGCCATTAATAATAGGTTGCTCTGGGCCTATAACTACCAAGTCAATGTTATTTTTTTTGCATAATTCTATTATGGGGTTGTGGTTTATGTTATCATAGGCGATATTTACTATGTTTGCTAAGCCTATAAAACCAGGATTAGGGCCAATGCAATATAGATTTCTTAATAAGGCAGAGCCACTAATTTTCCAAGCCAAGGCATGTTCTCTAGCGCCGCTGCCAATGAGTAGAACATTTATTTGCATTGTTTTTCTTGCCTCTGTTAGAGGGTTAATATATAGAAAATTATAAGCATAATCTATAGTAGGGGAAAGTATGAATATAAGAGCAAATTTGGTAAAAGATTCTTGTCCAAAGCATTGGGTATATCATTATTTGCCCAACAATCTTATAGCCTACGCACAGCTTGCGCGTTGGGATAGGCCTGTCGGCTGGCAGCTGCTTTTAGCACCGTGCTTAGTGTCTTTATTTTTAGCTTTTGCATCAGAAAAAGCTTTAGCTGCGGCAGCTTTTACTAAAGTTTTATATTATGCTTTGTTGTTTTGTTTTGGTGCTATAGCTATGCGTGGTGCTGCATGCACCTTGAATGATATAGTGGATATAGATATAGATATGCAGGTAGAGCGAACACAGCAACGACCCCTAGCCAGCGGTGCTATAAGCAAAGCCCAGGCTGTTATTTTTATGCTTTTGCAATGTTCGGTTGGGTTAATTATTTTGCTGCAATTTAATAAATTGACTATTTGGCTTGGCCTTTCTTCAATTTTAGTATGTATTATTTACCCTTTTATGAAAAGAATAACAAATTGCCCACAATTTTTTCTAGGCCTAGCTTTTGGCTGGGGGGCCTTGTTGGGTTGGTCTGCCTTGCTGAATAATTTATCTGTGTCCGCGATTTTATTATATTGTGGCTGTGCGTTTTGGATTGTTGGTTATGACACTATTTATGCGTGCCAAGATATGCGAGATGATATAAAAATTGGTGTTGGTTCCACAGCTTTATTATTTAAGGATAATTTGGTCTTAGCCGTTGGGTTATTTTATAGCTTTTTTGTATTATTCTTGGCCGCAGCATTCTATAGCGCTTCTGTACCATATTTTGCCTATATTGGTTTAGTCGCCGCTTTGTTTCAACTGGGCTGGCAAATATACAAGCTAGACATGTACAGCGAGTCGGTGTGTTTGCGTTTATTTAAGACGAATGTCCATACGGGCCTTATTTTATGCGGTGCTTTGCTTCTTGCAGCTTTAAGGATATAATTTTTCGTTGATCCAGTTATTGCTGCCTTGCCTGATAAAAACTGAGCGCTTATGCAAGCGAAATTTACCCTCTTGCCAGAATTCTATCCTCTTTGGTATGATTCTAAAGCCAGACCAGTATGGCGGACGGGTTATGGGACCTATCGCAAATTTAGTGGTATAATAGGCTAGGTTTTTTTCTAGCGCGTGCTCGCTTTCCAAGCTGCGCGATTGCTTAGAGGCCCATGCCCCTATTTGGCTAAGTCTGGGACGAGAGTGGAAATATTGGTCGGCTTGTTCATTGTTAATAGTTTCAACATCGCCTTGTATCCTTATTTGTTTTGCAAGCGATTTCCAATGAAAAACCGCAGCTGCTTTTAAGGTTTTAAGTAGTTCTCTGCCTTTTGCGCTTTCAAAATTAGTGTAAAAAATAAATCCTTCCCGGCTGAATTCCTTTAGCAATACTATGCGTACATTAGGGTAGCCAGTTTCATTTACGGTGGCTAGGGCCATTGCATTGGGGTCGCTAGGCTCTACTTCGCAAGCTTCCTCATACCATTTATTAAATAGGCTGAAAGGATCATTATTTTCCATTAGTTAAAACTCTTCTCGCTGATTATATATTTGCTATACTATAGACATTAATTACTTACATTTCCATATTATATGTGTAAAAGAAAATTGCAAAGAGGTGTCTATGTTAAATCCATATTCGGTTTTAGGAGTTAGCAAAACTGCAAGTGAAAAAGAAATAAAGTCGGCCTTTAGAAAACTTGCTAAGCAATACCACCCGGACCATAACCCAAATGATAAATCTGCGCAGGATAACTTTGCAAAAATTAACCAGGCTTATGAAATTCTAGGGGATGCTAAAAAAAGGGCGCAATTTGACCGAGGGGAAATAGATGGCGACGGTAAGCCGGGCTTTCAGGGCTTTACCGGTAAAGCTAATCCGTTTAACTCCGCTGGCTCTTCTGGCGGTTTTAATTTTAAATCTGAGCGTGGATTTGATGCTAGTGATATTTTACGAGATATTTTTGGTGCAGCTGGTGCTAGTGACTCTGCTTTTGGTATGGGGGCAAATAGTTCTATAAAGGCTGCTGATATAGCAGCGGAAACCTCTATAAGTTTGCAACAATTGATAGCTAACGAAAAAATAGATGTTCGTTTGCCAAATGGTAAAGCATTAAAAATACAATTACCTAAATATTTAGAAGATGGCCAGGTGATTCGCTTGCGTGGCCAGGGAGAAAGGCAGGCATTTGGGCCTAGCGGTGATGCGCTGATTACAATAAAAATTAAAAAAGATCCGCTTTTTGAAGTAAAAGGCCGTGATTTATATATGGATCTTCCTATACAACTCAAGGATGCAGTGCAAGGTGGCAAAATCTCAGTAGCGTCGATAGACGGCACTTTGGCAATTTCTATACCTGAATGGTCAAGCTCTGGTAAGTTATTTCGTTTAAAGGGCAAAGGTTTGCCTACCAAAATTGGTGGTCGGGCGGATTTATATATACGACTTTTAATTATGTTGCCAGATAAGCAAGATAAAAAATTAAAAGCTCTTTTCAACGAGGATAAATAATGCTAAAGTGATTCTAGTAATAAAATAACCATGTAATTTTTTCTTGGACTTTTATTGCTTTAATTAATGTGAGTTAGGAGAGTTAATAATGACAAAACAATTAACAAAAACATATCTATTGGCCATAGCAGTAATTGCTTCGCTTTTTAGTGTAAGCGGCGCGGTTGCTCAAGAAGCAAAAAAAGCTTCTGTTGTTGTTGAAGCACCATGGGCCAGAGCTTCTCATGCTGGTGTTAAAACCGCTGGCGGCTATGTGCATTTGGTAAATAATGGAGATAAGGACGATTTTCTAGTAGCCGTTAAATCTCCAATTGCAGCCAAGATACAATTGCATAAAATGGCTTTGGTTAACAATATCATGAAGTGCAAACTATTGCAGCATCCGATTTTGGTTAAAGCGCATAGCGACTTTACTTTAAAGCCAGGTGCTTTTCACATTATGTTTATGGACCTGAAGAAACCGCTTGTAAAAGGTGAAACTTTTCCAGCTGTGTTTTTCTTCAAGCATAGCGCTCCTGTGAATGCAACTTTTGTTGTTGGTGGTATGGACGAGGTTTCTGCTCCAGTGTTAGCTAAAGAACCAGTTGCAGTAATAACAACGACAACAAAAACAGTATCTAAGTAATTTAGATCCATTGCCGCTATTAACTTCGATAACGGCTTTATAAGACTTTTGGGCGCTTTAGCATAAGCGCCCATTTTTTATTATTCAGCGTAGGGTAGATGCAGCTCTTTCCATAATTCCTGCAGGGCTATTACCAACTCTTCTATCATTGTTTGGCTGTGCAGTGGAGTTGGCGTTATACGCAGTCTTTCAAAACCTTTTTCTACTGTAGGGTAATTTATAGGCTGTAGGTAGATATTATACTTATCCAGCAATGCCTGGCTTAATTTATTACATTTGGAAGAATCATTTACCATTAGCGGTATAATATGTGAATTGGTTTCAATTATTGGCAAATTGCTATTTTTTAACATAATTTTTAATGTTTTTGCGTTTTTTTGCTGCTTCTGTCTTAGTTTATCTCCAGCTTCGCTTTGTAAATAATTTATACTAGCCAAACTAGCTGCAGCTATAGCAGGCGGGATAGAGGTGGTAAAGATAAACCCACTCGCGTTTGAGCGTATTACGTCTATTAGTAAATCGTTTGCTGCAATGTAGCCGCCGACGCATCCAATTGCTTTACCCAGCGTTGCCTGTATGATATCGATTTTATTACTAGCATTATATAATTGAGCTAGCCCAGCACCTGTTTTGCCATACATTCCAACGGCATGTACCTCATCTAGGTAGGTTAACGCGTTATATTTTTTGGCTAGCTCTGAAATTTCAACTATCCGGCCAAAATCACCATCCATTGAATAGACGCTTTCAAAAACTATAAGCTTGGGTATATTTATGGAATATTGGTTTAAAAGTTTTTCAAGCTCTATTAAGTCATTATGTTTAAAAACATGTTTAGCAGCGCGGCTAGATTTTATGCCTGTAATTATAGAAGCGTGATTCTTTTGATCTGAAAATATTACACAGCCGGGTAAAGCCTGTACCAGCCCAGTAATTGCTGCTTCATTGGCTACATAGCCAGAGCTAAACAATAGTGCTGCTTGTTTTTCATGATAATTAGCTAATGTTTGCTCAAGCAAGTAATGATAATAGCTATTGCCTGAAATATTGCGTGTGCCACCAGCGCCAGTGCCAGTTTCTTTGGCAGCTTTGCACATTGCTCTTATTACATGCTGGTTACAGCCTTGGCCCAAATAATCATTTGAGCACCATATGGTAACTTCTTTGCTTGTTTCTTGTTCTAAAAAATATTTAGCTTTGGGAAATTTTCTTGAATCTCTAAGTAATTTTGCAAATATTCTATAGCGATTTTCAGTTTTTAATGTAGCTATATTAGTGGCAAAGGCGCGTTGATAATCATACATTAAGGCTAGTCCTGTAATAGCTGTGTGATTTGCGGTGTAAAATAGCTTATTATTATAGAAGCCCCGGCTCTTTTTATAGCCGTCAAACTTTCTAATATTGCGGCGTTTTCGTCTAACAGACCAGCTGCACAGGCAAATTTGATAGCACTATATTCTCCGCTTACCTGATACGCTGCTACCGGGAGATAGGTAAGGTCACGTAACTTTGTTATTACGTCTAGATATAGTCCTGCAGGCTTTACCATAAGTATATCCGCGCCTTCTTTTTCATCAAGGATTGCTTCTTGTAGAGCCTCATTTGCGTTAGCCATATCCATTTGATAGGTCTTACGATTGTCTAAGACGTTATTATTAGTTATTGCAGATTTTGCGGCATGGCGAAAAGGGCCGTAAAAGCTAGAAGCAAATTTAATTGCATAAGACATAATCGGTATATGTTCAAATCCGTGTTTATCCAAAGCCACCCTTATAGCTTGTATTTGTCCGTCTAGCATAGCGGAGGGAGCCACCATATCACAGCCAGCTTCGGCACATATCACAGCTTGTTCGGCTAATAGTTTTATGCTGGCATCATTATCTATATATCCTTGTGCTGTTAAAATACCACAATGTCCGTGCTCAGTATATTCGCAAAAGCAGTTATCTGTAATAATTAACATTTCTGGAGCACTATCTTTAGCTATTTTAACTATGCGCGCTAAGAAGCCGTTTTTATTTAGACTGTTGCTGCCCTTTGTATCTTTATTTTGGGTAACGCCAAATAATATTACTGCTTTTATGCCGAGCGTATAGAGATTTTTTAAATGTTTTCCTAAATTATTTTCTGCTATTCTACTTTGCCCAGGTAGAGCAGCTATAGCAGTGTTTTGCTCTGCTGTTTCTTCAACAAAAACTGGATAAATAAAATTAGTCTTTTGTAGATGTGTTTCTTGCACCAAAGCGCGCAAGGTAGGGCTTCTACGCAGCCTGCTTAATCTTAGCGAGGGAAACATTGAAAACTCCAATAGATTAACTATTGTTATGATACTATTATAGAATTATTCACTATACAATGTTTTGCTATAGAAATTCTAAACAATTTTCGTTATATAATTTAACTTTATTATTTTAAACAACGCAAGGTTTTTTATGGCGAATAAGTTATTAGATGGAAAAAAGGGTTTAATATTAGGTTTAGCGAATCAGCATTCTATAGCGTGGGGCATTGCAAAAGCCGCTGCTGCTGCAGGGGCTCAGTTGGGCTTTACCTACCAAGGCGAAGCGTTAAAAAAACGTGTAGAGCCTTTAGCTAGCCAAGTTGGTGGTGTTGTGTTTGGAGCCTGTGACGTTTCTGATTGTGATTCTATAGATGCTCTTTTCGATCAGGTAGAAACGCAGTGGGGTAAATTAGATTTTTTAGTGCATGCCATAGGCTTTTCAGATAAAAATGAGCTTACAGGACGTTATGTTGAAACGAGCTTAGCTAATTTTTTAAATACTATGCATATTTCCGTTTATTCTTTTACAGCCATAACAAGGCGCGGCATGAAGCTTATGCAAAATGGAGGCTCTATACTAACGCTTTCTTATTACGGTGCAGAAAAGGTTATGCCTCATTATAATGTTATGGGGGTAGCTAAAGCTGCTTTAGAGGCTAGTGTAAAATATTTAGCTGTTGATTTAGGACCACAAAAAATAAGAGTAAACGCGATTTCAGCCGGGCCTATAAAGACTTTAGCAGCTTCTGGCATAGGAGACTTTCGTTATATTTTAAAATGGAATGAATATAACTCGCCTTTGCGCAAAACCGTTGATATTGATGAAGTTGGAGATTCGGCTTTATACTTTTTATCCGACTTATCTAGAGGCGTAACGGGAGAAGTTCATCATGTTGATAGCGGCTATCATGTTGTGGGGATGAAGGCTGTTGATGCACCTGATATTTCTGTGGTTTAGTAAGCAATTAGCTAAGGTTGTTAATGTCGCATAATAGCTTCGGGCATTTATTTAGAGTTACTACATGGGGCGAAAGCCACGGTGCAGCTATAGGCTGTGTTGTCGATGGCTGTCCCCCCCATATTATTTTTAGTCAGGGCGAGATGCAGCATTATATGAATAAGCGTCGTCCAGGCCAGAGTGCTTATGTAAGTTCTAGACAAGAAGCAGATAATGTAGAAATATTAAGCGGCGTAATAGAGCAAGAAACTATAGATGGTACAAAAACTTATTTAACTACGGGCACGCCAATATCATTGTTGATTCGGAATATTGATTCGCGTAGCAAGGATTATGATGAATTAGCGGATATTTATAGGCCCTCTCATGGTGATTATAGCTATGATGCTAAATATGAAGTACGGGATCATAGAGGCGGCGGCCGCGCTTCTGCACGTGAAACTGCCACTAGAGTTGCGGCCGGAGTGATTGCTAGAAAAATATTACCCATGGTTAAAATACGTGGCGCTATAACTAGCATTGGTCCGTATAGTATAAATTATAATAACTGGAATTGGGAAGAGGTAGCGCGCAATTCTTGCTATTGTCCTGATCAAGAGGCATCAACAAAATTTGCAGATTATTTGAAGCAAATAAAAGAAGATGGCAGTTCAGTAGGCGGCGTTGTAACAATTATTGCCGAAAATGTGCCTAAAGGGTTAGGCGCGCCCATTTATGGCAAATTAGATCAAGATCTTGCGGGTCTTATAATGAGCATTAATGCGGTTAAGGCTGTGGAAATTGGTGCGGGTTTTAGCGCAGCTATGCTAAGGGGAGAAGAACACGCAGATCAGATGACGATAGGGTCTGAGGGGGCAGAGTTTTTAAGTAATAATGCTGGCGGTATTTTAGCTGGGATTTCGACGGGACAGCCTATTGTAATAAGTTTTGCGGTAAAACCTACCTCTTCTATTGCTAAAAATTTACAAACTATAAATAAGGCTGGTGAAGCAGTTCAATTAACTACAAAAGGTCGTCATGATCCGTGCATAGCTATACGAGCCGTAGCCGTAGGTGAGGCGATGGTAGCTTGCGCATTGGCAGACCACTTTTTACGCCATAGAGGGCAAATAGGGGTTGCAAATTTAAGCTAGCTATATTTTTTAGAATAAGCTATATTGTAATTCTTAATAGAGTTGTAATTAAAGTATTAAAATATGTATAATGAAGAAAATTTATTAAAAGCGCTGGCGGCTTTTGCAAAGGGTCAAATGGTTGTAGTAACTGATGATAACAACCGTGAGAATGAAGGCGATTTAGTTATAGCTGCTAATCATTGCACAGTAGAAAATATGGCGTTTATGATTCGTCATACCTCTGGTATTATTTGTGCACCGCTTACCAAGGAGATAGCGTCTAAATTAGACTTGCCTTCTATGGTAGAAAAAAATTCCTCTGCGTATAATACAGCCTTTACGGTTAGTGTAGATAGTAAACGTGAAACCACAACGGGTATTTCTGCGGCTGAGCGCACAGCAACAGTGAATCGGCTAGCTAATAGTTCATCAGCTCCGTGGGACTTTGTAAGGCCTGGACATATTTTTCCACTTATTGCGAAAGAAAATGGGGTATTAACTCGCTCTGGCCATACTGAGGCAGCGGTAGATTTATGTAAGTTAGCTGGCTTGCCGGAAGTTGCCGTTATTGGTGAGTTGATGAATGACGATGGTACAGTGCAGCACGGCGAAGAAGTAAGTAATTTTGCAGCAAAGCATGATTTACCGTTATTAAGCGTCGAAGATTTAATTATTTATAGACAGCGGCATGAAGAATTAGTGAAGCCTAGAAATAAATATATAATAGAAGATAGTGCGTTTAAAGTCGTCAGCTATGATTATGCTGTATTAGGATCTGACAGACATTATACAGTATTAGTAATTGGCGACACGTCTATGGGCGAGGCTGCTTTATTTGTTGAGCAGCTTAATTTTTTGACTCCGAACGGGCCGCAATTTGTCAAAAGCACAGAAGAAATAGATGAGCAATATGGCAATTATCCATGCGCCGTATGTATTCGTATAGTTGTGCAGATAAAAAACGCTAAAGATTCTACTCTTTCTCAAAGCGACGCAGAAAATTATGAGCAAGCTTTGGGGCGTCGTCAGCATTGGAGTCTTTATGGTGCTAGTGCACAAATTTTACGAAATTTAGGTATAACTAATGTTTATTTGCCTGATATTGGCCCGGGGGAGGAGCATAAAAATTACAAAAAAGAGCTCAATGCCTGCGGTATTCATTTAGAGGATAAGTAGCATATGGTTAAATCAGCTGTAGATAATAGAGATATTGCGGAGTTAACTTTTGAACAGGCAATGGCTGCCTTGGATAATATTCTGCAGCGTTTAGAAAGCGGTGAGATAGAGCTGGCACAATCTATTGCTATTTATGAACGAGGCGAGCTTTTGAAAAAGCATTGTGAAAATTTACTTAAAGCTGCAGAACTAAAAATAGAGAAGCTGAAAATAAATAATGAAGGTGCTGTTGTTGGTGCTGAGCCGCTGAAAGAGCATTCCAATAGTTATATAGATACTAGTGATGAAGATTTACCCTTTTAATAATGCAGATGGCTCAGAAAATAAGACAACAAATACTGTTTTATTAGATCAAATTGCCTCGCCGCAAGATCTGCGTAAGTTAGATAAATCTCAATTGTTGCAATTATGTGACGAACTTCGTAAAGACATTATAGATATTGTTTCGGTAACAGGTGGGCATTTGGGAGCGGGCCTTGGCGTTATCGAGCTAACGGTAGCCTTGCATTATATTTTTGAAACACCATATGACCGATTAATTTGGGATGTGGGCCACCAGGCCTACCCGCATAAAATACTTACTGGACGGCGTAAGGACATGTATAGTTTGCGTAAATCAGGTGGGCTATCTGGTTTTACCAAGCGTAGTGAAAGCGAATACGACCCTTTTGGAGCAGGGCATGCTTCTACCTCTATTTCTGCAGCCCTAGGAATGGCTGTTGCTGAAGAACTGCGCCAGGCAGAACCAGAAAAAAATGAAGATAAGGCAAGAAATGTTATAGCGGTTATAGGTGACGGAGCTATGTCGGCTGGTATGGCTTATGAGGCTATGAATAATGCGGGTGAAGCGGATGCGCGCTTGATAGTGATTCTAAATGATAATGATATGTCAATTGCACCGCCAGTTGGGGCTATGAGCAATTATCTGGCTAGGTTGGTTTCAAGCCCTTTTTATAGAAAAATTCGTGAACAAGCAAAAGAGATAAGCCATAAATTACCTAATGTTGTTTTGCAAAAAATGCGTCAATCGGAGGAATTTTTTCGGGGATTTTTGGCAGGTGGCACCACCTTATTTGATGAGCTTGGTTTTTATTATATAGGCCCTGTTGATGGGCATAATCTTGAAAATTTGCTAGCTATTTTAAAAAATGTAAAAGAGTGGCAATATGGGCCTGTGCTTATACATGCTATAACGCATAAGGGGAAAGGTTATGCTCCGGCAGAGGCAGCTTTTGACAAATTTCATGGGGTAAGTAGTTTTGATATAGCCACTGGTGCGCCAAAAAAAATTATGCAACCAGTTAAGCCTAGCTATACAAAAATTTTTGCAGAAGCTTTAATTAAAGAAGCAAAAATTGACAATAAAATCGTTGCTATTACTGCCGCTATGCCGTCGGGTACAGGGTTAGATGCGTTTGCAAAGGAATTTCCGAATAGAATGTTTGATGTCGCTATTGCCGAGCAGCATGCTGTAACCTTTGCTGCTGGATTAGCGTCAGAAGGCTATAAGCCTTTTGTAGCTATTTATTCTACATTTTTGCAAAGGGCGTATGATCAAATCGTGCATGATGTTTCGCTACAACATTTGCCAGTACGTTTTGCCATAGATCGAGCTGGATTTGTTGGCGCTGACGGTCCAACCCATGCTGGTAGCTTTGATATAGCTTTTTTGGCAAATTTACCAGATTTTGTTCTTATGGCGCCTAGCGATGGCAACCAATTACAAAAAATGGTTGCGACGGCAGCTTCTTATAATGAGGGCCCTATAGCATTTCGTTTCCCACGTGATAATAGTGCAGTTGCTATGTCTGAAATTTTGGGCGAGCTTATTTTGCCCATAGGTAAGGCTCGGCTAATTAAGCAGGGGACAACAGCAGTATTATTAAGTTATGGTACATGCTTAGATCAGGCCATTCAAGCGGCTGTCTTATTAGAGGATCGGTGTATTTCTACAACGGTAATAGATGCTCAATTCTGCAAGCCCTTGGATACGGATTTAATTACTATGGCTGCGCAGCAGCATGAGGTTATGATAACTATAGAAGAGGGAGCTATGGGCGGATTTGGTTCGCAAATCAGTAATTATTTAGCTAATAATGCCTTATTAGATGGCGCGCTGAAGCTTCGCCATATTTATTTACCCGATGTATATTTGGAGCATGGCGACCGTGAACAAACGCTAAAGCAGGTTGGGTTTGATAGCCAAAATATTTTTAAGTTAGTTCTACAAGCTTTAGGCAGAAATTTATAGCTGTATGCAGGACGGCATTCGTTTAGATAAATATTTAGTTGAGTTGGGTTATTTTGCCAATCGCTCACGGGCAGAAGATGCAATAAAGCGTGAGGCTGTAACGGTAAATGGGCAAGTAATTACTAAAGCGGGAACTTTGATTAATGCTACTTTACCTAAATCTGTTATAAAAGTACAAGACGCCGCGCAGGGTTATGTTTCTCGCGCTGCTTTAAAATTAGCTTCGGCGTTAGAGCATTTTTATATAGATGTTAGAGACAAATTAGCTTTAGATTTGGGCGCATCCACTGGCGGTTTTACACAGATTTTGTTGCAAAAAGGTGCCAAACATGTCATAGCTTTAGATGTGGGGCATAATCAGATTGCTGATATTTTGCGTAATGATGCTAGAGTTACCGTGTTGGAGGGTATTAATGCTCGGCATGTTACTCGAAGCCAATTAGGTGGTAAACAATTTAATTTGCTCGTATGTGACGTTAGCTTTATATCTTTGAAGCTAGCGCTACCAGCTAGTTTAGATTTGGCTTTACCGGGTAGCTTAGCTGTAATCTTGGTGAAGCCGCAATTTGAGGCTGGAAAAAGAGCCTTAGGAAAATCTGGTATAATTAGGGATGAACAAGTAGGATTGGCTGTGGCAAAAGAAATTTCCTATTGGTTTGATAATTTACCAGGTTGGTCAACAAGAGGTTTATGTCCTTCTTCGATAAAAGGCCGGGATGGGAATCAAGAGTATATTTTGTTTGGAGAAAAAACGTGTGATACAGCCTGATTTTCTTGAATCTGTAATGAATGGGCAGCCTTTGTGTAAATTTTTTGGCAGTTGTGGTGGCTGCACCGCACAGCATATGAGCGCTGACGCTTATAGTGCTTGGAAAGAAGGGCAAGTAGCGCAGATATTGCAGCATAATGGTATAAAAGGGACGCTGCAGCCTATTTTCAAAGGTGCTCCTTATAGAAGAAGATGCTTAACCTTAACCATAGAAAATAGCTCTTGCCAGCAAAAGCTTGGCTTCATGGTTTATCACAGTCACGAATTGGTAGATTTGACAGAGTGTCATTTAGCTTTGCCAGAGATAATAGAGCGGTTGCCAGAAGTGAAAACTTTAACTGCCTTATTGCAAAACCATGCAAAAACTTTTCGCGTTAGACTTTTATGGAGCAATCAGGGCTTAGATGTAACCTTTTTAGATTTGCCGCCGCTTGTTTGTAAGCAAAAGCAACGATTAATAGAGCAAATGCTAATTGTAGATATTATAAGGCTAAGTATAGACAATGAAATATTGTTAGAAAAAGCGAAGCCATGTTTAACTTATGGAACGGTTGAAGTAGAATTGCCTCCAGCTATTTTTGTACAAGCTGATGCTATAGCAGAAGGTCATATGATTGCCATTGCCAATGAACATTTGCAAAAATGCAAAACTATAGTTGAATTATTTTGTGGCGCTGGTAGCTTTACTTTCCCGTTGCTAGAATATATGTCTGTTCATGCAGTAGAATCAAATGAAGCTGCTCTTGCAGCTTTACTGAAAGCTTATAAAATACAAAATCATGGGTTAAAAAAACTCACTTATGAGCGCCGAGATTTAGTCCTTAGACCATTGCGTGCTGATGAATTAAATGGTTTTGACGGTTTATTATTTGACCCTCCGCGCGCTGGAGCTAAGGCGCAAGCCGCTGAAATTGCTAAAAGCAATATTAAAAAAATTGTCGCCGTGTCTTGTAATATTGCAACTTTAGTAGAAGATATAAAAATACTACAGCAAGGCGGTTACCATATTGATAAAATTATACCTATAGATCAATTTTTATGGTCTAATCATTGTGAAATGGTGGTATTATTATCCAAGAAAACTAAGCGAACTGGGTGGAGCTTATAGTAATTAATAAGCCAATAATGAATGCTGGGATATAAGGCGTTAATGATAATAGAGCATGATATACAGAAAAAACACGGCGTAGCGCCTTTTTTTGCTAATGGCGCTGATTATTTTTTATTATTAAAGCCCCGGGTTATGTCTCTTGTGCTTTTTACTGCTTTTATTGGGCTTTTACTAGCGCCTGGGCTGCTTGGTTGGTGGCGATCTTTTTTTGCTTTGTTGTTTATTGCCCTGGGAGCTGGCGCTTCTGGCGCTTTAAATATGTGGTATGACGCAGATATTGACGCTATAATGAAGCGTACTAAATCGCGGCCTATACCTGCGGGTAAAATAACCGCATTTTCTGTGCTTTGTTTTGGCGCTAGTCTTGCTATATTATCAGTTATCGGTTTGGGGTTTGTCACAAATTGGGTTGCTGCGGGGCTCTTAGCTTTTACTATTTTTTTTTATATAGTGATTTATACTATTTTTTTAAAACGTTACACGCCACAAAATATTGTAATTGGCGGCGCCGCTGGTGCCTTCCCGCCGCTTGTAGGCTATGCTTGCGTTTCTGGCAATGTTGCTTTTGAGGCTATAGCTTTATTTCTTATAATTTTTTTATGGACACCGCCGCATTTTTGGGCCTTAGCTTTATTTACCACTACCGATTATGAGGCTGCAAAAATCCCTATGCTTCCAAATATTAGGGGGGTACAGGTTACAAAGAATAATATTTTAGTTTATTCTGTGTTGATGGCTATATCTGCTTTATTGCCTTTTTATTTTTCTGGGCTGAGCTTGTTTTATTTAAGTGTTGCTATATGCTTAAATTTTTGGTTTCTGTATTACGCTTATTTATTGTGGCGAACTGTAGATACAGAAAAAATAAAGCTTAGATCTCGTCGATTATTTTATTTTTCTTTATTATATCTAGCGTTGCTTTTTTGCTCGCTATTGGTAGAAATAATAGTGAGATCTGCTTGAGGGCTGGCTGATATGAAAGATAAGCTGACTATACGTTTATGTGCACCGCGTGGGTTTTGTGCAGGCGTGGAGCGAGCTATACATATTGTAGTTTTGGCTTTAAAAAAATACGGCGCTCCAGTTTATGTTCGTCACGAGATAGTGCATAACGCCTATGTGGTGCAAGCTTTGGCAAAAAAAGGCGCGGTATTTATAGAAGATTTAGCAGAAATTCCTTTGGATAAGAGGCATTGTCCGGTAGTTTTTTCGGCCCATGGCGTGCCCAAATCTGTGCCTATTGAGGCGAAGTTAAAAAATTTATTTTACTTAGACGCTACTTGTCCACTGGTTTCAAAGGTGCATAAACAAGCTATACGGCACCAAAAATATGGAAGGCATATCTTGTTAATAGGCCATGCAGGACATCCTGAGGTTATTGGAACTATGGGGCAAGTGCCGAATAATGCTATTACACTTATTGAGAATTTAGATGACGCCAAGAAATTTCAACCCGAGGATCCTATGAAGCTGGGTTATGTTACGCAAACAACTCTTTCTGTTGATGACACCGAGGAAATTTTAACTATTTTGAAAAAGCGTTTTCCTTTTATGTCAGATCCAGCGGCGGAATCGATATGTTATGCTACTACTAACCGCCAGCAAGCCGTGCGTGAAGCAGCCGCGGGATGTGATGTATTTATAATAATTGGTTCGCCTGCTTCTTCCAATTCCAAGCGCTTGGTCGAAGTAGCTAAGAAATTTGGTGCAAAAAAAACTATGCTTATGCAAAGCGCTGAAGAGTTGGATTATCAGCTGTTGCAGGATGTAAAAATTGTGGCCTTATCTGCTGGAGCTTCGGCACCTCAGATAATTTTTAATCAGCTAATAGAGAAATTTAAAGAAAAATATGACATAGATTTCGAGTTAGTAGAGACGATTCAAGAAACCCAAACATTTTTACCAAGCCGAGAATTAAGAGACATTGCTTTAGATGCACAAGACATGTCTTTTTTAAATGGGTGACGTGTAATTATGGCTGTGTATACTAAGATTACTAAAGCAGAATTAAATGATTTTCTAATTGGTTATGATTTAGGAAATTTGCTCGCATACCAAGCCATTACTGCTGGTGTTGAAAATACTAATTATCTTTTATATTGCAAAACTGGTAAATATATTTTGACTTTATTTGAAAAGCGAGTTTCCTTAGAGGACTTGCCCTTTTATTTTAATTTGCACAAACATTTATTGAGCAAAAATATTCCTTGCCCTAAAATTATAGAGAGTAAAGACCGAAAAACTATGGGCAATTTGTGTAATCGCAAAGCGGCGATAATTAGTTTTATTGAGGGCTATGAATCTAATGTAGCTACAATAGTACAATGTGAGCTATTAGGTAATTTGGTGGCGAGAATGCATTTGGCCGTTGCTGATTTTTCAGAACGATTGGAAAATAAATTTTCCTTAGATAGTTGGCGTAATCTATGGAATATTTCTCGAGTTAAGGCTACTAATTTGGGCATCCGCACTATAGAATTTATTGAAAAAGAATTGGTGTTTTTAACACAAAACTGGCGTACAGATTTGCCTAGCGGTGTAATACACGCTGATATTTTTCCAGATAATGTTTTATTTCAAGGTGCTAGGTTAGGTGGTATTATAGATTTTTATTTTTCATGCTATGATATGTTTGCTTATGATATAGCTATATGTTTAACTGCTTGGTGTTTTAATAAAGATAATAGTTATGAAGCTGCTAAAGCTAGAGCTTTTTTGCACGGTTATGAAAAGGTTAGAGTGTTGAGTAACCTGGAAAAGCAAACTATGCCTTTATTGATGCGGGGCAGTGCTATGCGTTTTTTGCAAACACGGCTCTATGATTTTTTTCATACCATGCCCGATAGTCAAGTAATTTTGAAAGATCCTATGGTATATTTGCGTCGGCTGCAGTTTTATGGAGATTTTTCAAACTTTAACGATATAGTAGAGTAAGTTATATTGCAAAAAATTGTTACGATATATACGGATGGAGCTTGTTCTGGTAATCCTGGTGTTGGTGGGTGGGGCGCTGTATTGCTTTGGAATGGGCACGAAAAAGAGCTATATGGCAATGATGCTTTTACTACTAATAATCAAATGGAGCTTTTGGCCTCAATAAAGGCCCTGGAAGCTCTTAAAGCACCTTGTGTAGTAGAGTTATATACTGATTCTGCATATGTGCGTAATGGTATAACGCAATGGCTCGATACTTGGATAGCGAATGGTTGGCGTACCTCTAGTAAGACTCCAGTAAAAAATGCGCAATTTTGGCAAACTTTAGCCGAGTTAAACAATAAACATAAAATTACTTGGCACTGGGTAAAGGGTCATGCTGGCAATGAATTTAATGAGCGCGCAGACAAATTGGCCCGTCGCGGCATACAGGAATATAAAGCCTCTGTAACCATTTCCAGTAATAAGTAGGTTATCAAAGTGTAATTTCACCAGCTACTGCTTCGTTACCATTTATTGCTGTGTAGTGTATGATAGGATTTTTTACTAAGCTTTTGTTTAATATAGTTGCGCCGAAGATAGAGTATATTTTGTCATGGTTTAGTAGCTGCGGTTTATCCAGCGTTAAATTGTCACTATCTAGGAATATTTGTGGAGGGTTTTTATTAGTTAAATGCTTAAGCGACATGAAGAGTCTATTATCTTTTATATAGGCGTTTGTTATACTAAAGCTATTAGATGGGGCTTTTGGTAAAGCTGCGAAAGCAGAAATTAGCAAGAATCTGTCTTGCCATTTTGAGTCGCTTAGTGTAGATGACGTAAATTTAAAGTTGTTGATTACCGGAATACAAATATCTTTACACATACCAATTTGGGCGCTGCCAGTTAAGCTTTCAGGTAAGGGGCCATTATCAATCGAGCCGATGACGAAAGGTAGAAAAAGATGATTATGATAGCCATTTATCCAATTATTGCTATTAATTATTAGTTCTGGTGCTGGATAAAATAATTGTGTTTTTGCTTTTTTTGCTGATTCTTTGTCAAGCACAAGCCTAGGCGGCAGGCCATTGCTTCCGGGGTTACGCCAATAAGTTTTCCAGCCAGCCTTTAGATTTATTTCTATGGCACCTTTTAACACTGATGGCCTATCTGCTTTTGGCTTTTCTAGAATAATTCTACTGCTCCCGCCTAGGGAAGTTTGCCAATCTGTACTGAATGAATAGGCTCGGCCACAATATATATTAGTGCAAGCAAATAGGTATAAAAAAAATTTAAATTTATTCATATCTTAATTGTGTTGCTTTATTAGTTCTATGATTTTATCGATGACTAAGGGTTCTGAAAATACTATGCTTTGAATATATTCACAGCCCAATTCAGCTAATAACCTAGCATCTTCTTGGGTATCAACTCCAGTAGCAATGACTTTGTGATTCAATTCATGCGCCACATTTATGAGAGCTTTTATAAAAATTGTTTTCTTGCTAATATTTTCTGTTAGCACTGATTTATCTAGTTTAATAAAGTCAAAATTATACCTTGTTAAATAAGCTAGAGATGAGTAGCCAGTGCCAAAATGATCTAGTGCTAATTTAAAATCTAAATTTTTTAAATTCGTAAGTAAATCTGCAGCTTGCTCTGGCTTTTCTAGCAAAATTGCCTCGGATAACTCTATTACAAAACGTTTCGAATCAAAAGGGTAACGCATTTGTATAGACTTCATATTATTTATTAATTCTTGATTTAGCATATCGGCGCTAAATAGGTTCATAGTGATAAAAAGGTTTTTGTCAAAAAATCTTTCTTGTAGTTCGAATAAATCTTTAGCTATGGTAGTAAAGGTAAAATTAGCTATGTCATTCACACAGCTTGTATGCTCGGCACAGGCAATAAAGTCGGTAACAGATAAGGTGCCATATTGTGGGTGCTCCCAGATGGTATAAGCCTCAAAACCTACAATTTCACTGTCATTGAAGGTTAAAATTGGATGATAAATTACTCGCAGCTCTTCCCGCTCAATAGCTTTTGGTAAATCTTTGCTAAGGCCATCTAAGCTAAAATTGAATGAGCGCATAGTGGGCTTAAATAGCTCTATACTATTGCCCCCGGCGTGCTTAACGTAGCTTACGGCTAATTGCGCGTCTGATAAGACTTCTGCGGCTGTATAGCTTTTATTTTTTAGACTGTACAGTCCTATTGATGCAGTTAATTTTATTTCATTGTTAGATAGTTTTACAGGCGCAGAGGCAGCTTTTTGTATAGTGGAGATAAGAGCTGCAACGTCGTTAGAATTTTGTGGCGAAACTAGAATAATAGCGAAACGATCTGCCTTTAAATGGCATAAAGTATCTTGTGGCTTTAAAAGCCTATTTAGTCTTTTGGCTATTATCATTAAAAAATTATCGCCAGCTGCATGTCCATAAGCCTGATTAATGCTACGGAATCCGTCAAAATCTAACACCAATACCGAAGGGTTAATGTCTTTTTTTAATGCCGATAAGGTCAAGAGACTTTGTAGGCGATCTATAAATAATTGTCGATTTGGCAGGCCAGTTAGATTATCCCGTACGCTATCTTTTAGTAAATGCTCTTGTGCTGTTTTTAACTCGGTGATATTTACCAAGGTACCGATGCAGTGACTTATGGTGCCATCTTTTTCAGCAAAAGGTCTAGCTCTTAAATTAAACCAATGGTAGTGATTGTCGCTTGATCTTATGCGAAAATTTTGCTCTATTTGACCTTTTTTTGCATCTAATATGATGTTTAGATTAGCATAAAATTTATTTCTGTCATCCAGATGAAGAGAATTGATAAAATTATTTATTGTTCCATTTAGCTTAGTTGCTCGGGCACCTAAAAATCGAGTTAAATCTGGTTTAATGTGTACTTGATCGCGCTGGACATCCCAGTCCCACACTATATCACCTGCGCCCATCATTGCTAATGATCGTTTTTCGCTATCAGAAAATAATCCTTGATGAAAAACGGTAGAGGAAAAAACTTGCTGCAAAATAGTAAAAGCTATAAGTAAAACTAATAAAATTAAGCCTCCGCCAAGGGCTGGTTCGATAATATCATTATCTATTTTTGCGGTGATACAGCTATAAGTCGCTATAACCCATAAAATTAAAAACAACCAAGTTGGAATGATCATCACCGCCCGATCTAAACCTCGTATAGCTAGCATGGTTATTATAATTGCTCCAGCAAATGTAGTGCCCCCCAGTAATATTCTTGCTAAGCTAGCTGTGAATGCGGGATGATATATAGAAAAAAATAACAAAACACATGATAATATTGTAGCCAAGATTATTGTGTAATAGAGCTTATAGTGCCATTTATATAAATTTAGGTATGCGCATAAAAATAACAACAAAGATGCCGTAATGGATAGCTCAACACAAGCACGCCATATAGGTTCTGACCCAGTGGTCATTTTAAATATTTTATCGAAAAAATGAAAATTTACGCTGATATAAGCCAAAGCAGACCAAGCAAAAACCGCTGCCGCAGGGAAAATAAATGTTCCCCTTACAATAAATAAAACGCTTAGCAATACGGCTAAAAGCCCTGCTATACCTAATAAAATGCCTTGATAAAAGGTGTAAGAATTTAATGTGCTTTTATAAGCATCGGTTTGCCATAAATATATTGGCATTAGTTTTTCTGAGGTTATTTCAGCAACGAAGGTAATTACTGCCCCAGGGTTTATGGTGATAGAAAATACGTCATGACTGGCGCTATTTTGACGTATTAATGCAAAACCTTCAGATGGAGTGATGCTCAATATACGTTTGCTGCCCAAATCGGGATGCAATATACCAGACCCGACCAGCCGATAATGTGGCGTTACAATTAAGCGGTCAATTTGTTCATTGGTAGGATTAACTATAGCAAAAACTGCCCAATAATGTTTCGGACTTTCAGTTGTTGCTTGTACTTCAATAGTTTTAACTATGCCATCACTGCCGGGGCTTGTTGTAACTTTGATAGATTTTGTGTTGGTTTGATATAACTCAACAGCTTGGGATATGTCTAAGGCTAT
The DNA here is from genome assembly GCF_030406085.1 of Bartonella sp. TP. Lineage (NCBI taxonomy): Bacteria > Pseudomonadati > Pseudomonadota > Alphaproteobacteria > Hyphomicrobiales > Bartonellaceae > Bartonella > Bartonella sp. TP. The sequence continues at coordinate 210,848 of NZ_CP129002.1, read as the reverse complement.
ATCTTGTGGCGTGATTTTTATTAATTCACGTGCATGAAGTAAAGAGGGAGTTGCTAGCAATAAAGAGCTAATTAGTAATATATAAGCAGGTAGGTTACGCCATATATTAAAAGATGATTGTATAATAGTTAGCACGTTAAACCCATAAGACTTATATGTTATATTCCTGTCTATAAGGTTTAGCATATTTTTATATGCTGTCGCTAGCATTTAATAAAATTTTTTATCCTAGCTTTGTAAGCTAAGGTATATGTCATCATATTCTATTAGCTTTTTTATAGGACCAACAGCGGCAAGGCTAGGGCGAGAATTTAAAAATATTCTCTCTGCTAATTCTGTAATTTCTCTTGGCGTAACGGCATGTAGTTTTTTTAATATTTCTTCATTGTTAACTGGCCGGCCGTAAGTTAATATTTGTCTGGCTATGGCTGGCGCTCTTGCTGCTGAGCTTTCTTTCGACATAATTAAACTGGCTTTATATTGTGCCAGGGCTCTGCTTACTTCATCTGGACTAATATTTTCGCTAATACGTTTCAGCTCTGTTATTACCGCTGGCATTAAAGTGGCTATGCCGTCTTGATCTGTTGCGGCAGAAATTCCAAATACCCCAGTATCGCTAAATCCCCAGTGAAAAGCATAAATAGAGTAGCATAGCCCCAATTCTTCGCGTATATTTTGAAACAAGCGAGAAGACATTCCGCCACCTAGAATTACAGACAGCAGCTGTGTTTTATAAAAATCGCCATGCATATAAGCGCAGCCTTCGAATCCTAATATTACCTGTGCGTCCATTAACTCACGGTGCTCGCTTTTGCACCCACCTATGTATTTTGCCTGTTTATAACTATTATCTGCTTTTTTTGATGGAAATTCGCCTAAGCCTTTTTCAACATTGCTGGCAATTTTATCATGCTCTACGGCGCCAACTGCTACAAATACCATATGTTCTGCATAATAATGCTGATTCATAAAATTGGACATGTCCGAGCTTTGAAAAGACTGTACGCTTTTTTTGGTGCCTAAAATAGGGCGCCCAATCGCCTGGTCTTTATAAGCTATATTCATGAAATGGTCAAAAACTACGTCATCTGGGGTGTCATTTGCAGCGCCAAGCTCTTGTAAAACTACTTGTTTTTCTTTTTCTAATTCAGCGCTATCAAAGAGTGGCGCGGTCATGATGTCGGATAAAATATCTATTCCAAGCTCAGTATTTTCTTGTAATAACCGCGTATAATAGCCAGTATTTTCTACGCTAGTTGCTGCATTAATTTCCCCACCTACGCTTTCTATATCATGGGCTATTTTCGAAGCTGATCTGTTAGCGGTGCCCTTGAAGGCCATATGTTCCAGCATATGTGCGAGACCATGTTGCTGTATTGCTTCGTTGCGAGAGCCAGATTTTATCCATATGCCTGCGGTTACACTCTCTATCTCTGGTATTTTTTGGGTGGCTATAGTTAAACCATTTTCTAGCTGGCTTATGGTGACTTTCATTTTGTTTACCTAAATTTATTTACTCTTTAAGATATATAAATATGGCGTTTTATACATAATCAATGCTATAGCTGTTGGTATATGAATTGCTTGATAGTCTCTGCATTATTATCTAAGCTGTAAAAAAGCTCGTTTTTTTTCATAATTTTTCTTGCCCGTGCTGGTAGATCTGGCCAGATACCGCAAGCATTTTTTACTGTTTCGGGAAATTTAGAAGCGCTAGCGGTGGCTAAGGCGATTATTGGTGTAGAATAGGAAGTTTGTTGTCGATTTCTTGCTACATGTATTCCAACAGCAGTATGTGGGTCGCACAGGTAATTATTGTTTTCATATAGGTTTTTTATAATGTCATTTACATTTTCTACTTTAGCGCTGCCTGCTATAAAATCTTCGTTTATTTTATGACGGCAGTCATCACTTAAAACAAAATAGCCATTTTGGTTTAATTCTTGCATTTTAAGGTTTGTGTAGTTGCTATCACCGCCGCTTGTGTCAAATAGAAGACGCTCGAAATTAGAAGAAATCTGTATATCCATAGAAGGAGAAGTAGTTGGGCAAATAGCTTTAGGCTGGTAGATCCCTGTATGCACAATGCGGGTTAGAATATCATTTTCGTTAGTAGCAATTATAAGCTTTTCTATAGGTAGCCCCATTTTTTTGGCTAAATATCCTGCAAAGATATTGCCAAAATTTCCTGTAGGTACACAGAAATTAACCTTTCTATCTGGGGCACCTAAGGCCAAGGCTGTATAAAAATAATAAACGCTTTGAGCTAAAATGCGGGCCCAATTTATTGAGTTTACTGCTGTAGGATTAACCTTTGCTACAAAATCTTTGTCATTAAAAAGGCTTTTTACAATAGCCTGGCAATCGTCAAAGCAGCCATCAATAGCTATGGCATATATATTGCTAGCTCCCGTAGTGGTCATTTGTTTTTGTTGTATTTCGGAGATTCGACCTTTTGGAAATAAGATAAAAACTTTTGCTTTGTTTTTTTTCGCGAATGCTTCTATTGCAGCGCTTCCGGTATCGCCAGAGGTTGCCGCTATAACATTTAGGTTTTTATCTGTGTTTGCTAATATTGTTTCTATTAAATTTGCTAAAAACTGCATAGCTATATCTTTAAAGGCTAAGCTGGGGCCGTGAAAAAGTTCGGCTATAAATTCTTTGCTCGCTGTTTGTATTAATGGGCAAATGGCAGGATGGCTAAAATCTTTATAACTCTGCTTTATAATTTTTGAAAATTCTGCTTTGCTAATATTAGAGCCTTCTATAAAAGGCCATAGTAAAATTTCTGCTAACTGTGTGTAATTTTTATCGCGCATGTGGCGTAATTGCTCAAAATTATACTGAGGGTAAGATATAGGCACATACAAACCCCCGTCTGGCGCTAGGCCGGCCATTAAAATTTCGGTAAAATTCGCTGCTTTAGCGTTGCCTCTGGTACTTACATATTGCATTTATTGGCTAATTATCTTTCCAATTTCGTAAAGCGTTAATTACTAAATTTAGTTCGCTATGATCAGCATACACCGTTTCGGCTCCTGCATCGGCTAAGGCGTTTGCGTGGCCCGGATAGGTGTGGCTGCCGCCTGTAAAGCCCACGGATCTCATATTTGCCGCTTTTGCTGCTGCTAGCCCATGTATAGAATCTTCTATTACTAAACAATGCGCTGGTTTAATATTAAATTTTTCTGCTGCAAATAAAAATACATTTGGGTCTGGCTTTAGTTTTTTAGTGCCAACATCCTGTGCAGAGAATAGGCAATTTTGGAATGGCTGCATCAGATCAAATAATTCTAGCATGTTTGTTAAATTTTCGGTAGAGGCATTAGAGCATATACAGTGGGGTAGCTCTAAGTTTGCTATAGCTTCTTTTACACCATGGATCAAATTTAGCTCTGTACCCATGCGGGCTGCAAATTGTTTATGTAGCTCAGCAACTAAATTTAGAGAAAAATAGATGTCCGTTTGTTTTTCTAGTCTTTTTAAAATGTCCATCATTATAAGTCCAGCGTATTTTTCGCTAACTTCTTGCGGTGTTATAGAATAACCCGCCTTAGATAGCAGCTCAGCTATTATCAGGCTAGAAAGATGCTCGGAGTCTACTAACACCCCGTCACAGTCAAAAATTATAAGTTCAATAGGGTACAACATATTACACATCTATAGTCAGTGAGAGTTATTTGATGAATTACTTATATTACCTGAATTTTTTTTTAAATACAATTTTTAGTTTGTTAACCATTTATTTAGCTTATTAACAGATAAATGTAAGGAAGGCGGCGGCTGAATTAGGTTTAAAAGTTTTCGGAAAATTTATGGTGTTGCAGAATATCAGAAAAAATTATAATAGTGATGCTCCTGAAAAGGAACCGTGGCGTAATAGCTTGATAGCTGGCAACTGCGTTACTGCTTTAGAGCAAATCCCTAGCGCCTCAGTGGATATGGTATTTGCTGACCCCCCTTATAATTTACAATTGAATGGGGAGTTGCACCGGCCAGATAACTCAATTGTATCAGCCGTAGACGACCATTGGGATCAATTTGAAAGCTTTAAAGCCTATGATGCTTTTACCAGAGCGTGGCTGCTTGCTTGTCGCCGGGTGCTTAAGCCGACTGGGACTTTGTGGGTGATTGGTTCGTACCATAATATTTACCGTGTTGGTTCTATTATCCAGGATCTGGGTTTTTGGTTTTTGAATGATATTGTGTGGCATAAGGCAAATCCTATGCCTAATTTTAGAGGGCGACGCTTTCAGAATGCACATGAAATTCTTATCTGGGCTGCTAAAGATAAAAATTCACGTCGTTACACATTTAATTATGACGCTTTGAAAGCCAGCAACGAAGATGTGCAGATGCGCTCTGATTGGATTTTTCCGGTTTGTAAAGGCGCTGAGCGGATAAAGGGAGCAGATGGCAAAAAAGCGCATCCAACCCAAAAACCTGAAGCCTTACTGCGGCGTATCATCATGGCTTGCACTAAGCCTGGTGATGTTATCCTAGACCCGTTTTTAGGTACTGGTACCTCTGCAGCTGTTGCTAAGATGTTGGGGCGTGATTTTGTAGGTATAGAACAAGAAAAAAGTTATTTCAAAGTGGCCCAGCAGAGGATAGCTCAGGTTGTGCCTTTAAATGAAGATGAGTTAAAGCCGTTAAAAGCTAAGAAAAGTGACCCGCGCGTGCCTTTTGTTACTCTAGTAGAACACGGCTTGATAAAAGCTGGACAAGAAATTTGTGATTGCTCTAAGAAACATATTGCTAAAGTTAAAGTAGATGGCACTATAGAAGTACGTGATATACGAGGGTCGATCCATGCTGTAGGGCGTATAGTGCAGGATATCCCCGCTTGTAATGGTTGGGCGTATTGGCATTTTGAAAATCAAGGGGTTTTGCAACCGATTGACGAGTTGCGTAAATTGTATAAAAAGAATTTTTTAAATTTGTCTTAAGCAAAACTTTGTTTTATAAATAACGTATGAAAACAAAACCCAAAAAGCTTAAAGATTTAGCTTTTAATTTATTAGACCCTATGATTAGGCGGCGCACAGGGCTAACTTTTGAAGTTATTGAAAACTGGCCATTAATTGTAGGTTCCGATGTGGCTTTGCTATGTAGTCCTGTAAAATTAAATTGGCCATATGCGCCTGCTGGTAGCGACGAATATAAACCAGCTACTCTACTAATTGCCTGCCAAGGTAGTACTGGTGTGCAAGTTATGCATCAGAATTTACAAATTATTGAACGAATCAATAGCTTTTTTGGTTATTATGCCGTAGATAAAGTAAAAATAACTCAGAAACATGTAAATTATAATGATGATTATAGGGATTTTTCCTTGGAAAAGGCAAAAATAATTAAAGAAACGCAACTAGCCGTTGAGAAAGAAGCATTTTTATGTGATATAGTAAAAGATATTCGAGATGAAGGTTTAAGAAAATCTCTACTCGAAATTGGTCGCTCCATATGCAAGGAGCTAATTATAAAAAGGGTATACCAATGAGCGCACTACTAACAAAACTTATGCTAGCTTTAAGTTTAATTTTTTTTGCTGCAGAGCCAAGCTTGGCAGAAAGTCTAGCGCCAGCAAAAAAAGTACAAAAGATAAATACGGCTATTACTCCCTCTGGTATGGTTGATGAAAAAAAATTGCTTATCCCAGGCCCGCTGCCAGATATTATTGAAGGAAGCGATACGGCACCTATAACTATAGTAGAGTATTATTCGCTAAGTTGCGGGCATTGCGCTAATTTTCATTTGCATGATTTGCCGATAATTAGAAAAAAATATATTGAAACTGGAAGGGTTCGCTTGATTAAGCGCGAATACCCTTATGATTCTCGTGCAACAGCAGGTTTTATGTTAGCTCGTTGCGCCCCAAAAGCGCAATATAATGCTTTGATTGATGTATTATATGATAAATTTATGTCTTGGGTACCTGTAGCTGACGCTTTGCCGCCTTTAGAAAAAATTGCTCGACTAAGCGGCTTTACGACTGAAAATTTTAAAGCATGTTTGCAAAATGAAGATTTACTAAAAAAAGTTAATTCTAGTTTTGAAAGAGGACGCAATGAATTTGGTGTAACAGCCTCGCCTACGTTTTTTATAAATGGCGAAAAATATGTGGGTGCCTTTACAGCTGATGAACTATCAAAGATATTGGATAGTTTATTGCGGCATGTTTAAATAGAGCTACTATTATGATACATTGAGTTTGTTGGTGTTAGGTTAAACTATGGAGAAAGCACATGGCTAAATGGGTATACAAATTCGGTGACGGAGAAGCAGATGGCACAGCTGAGGATCGGAATTTGCTTGGTGGTAAGGGGGCAAATTTAGCCGAAATGTGTCGCCTTGGCCTGCCTGTTCCGCCTGGCTTTACCTTAACAACAGAAGTCTGCGGGTATTATTATAATAATAATTTTACATACCCAGAAGAGTTGCGGTTTTTGGTTAGCCAAGCTTTAACCTATTTAGAAAACAAGACAGGGCGAGGTTTTGGCAGTGTAGAAAATCCGCTATTACTTTCTGTTCGGTCTGGTGCTCGTACTTCTATGCCGGGCATGATGGATACAGTTCTGAATCTTGGACTTAATGATAGCACAGTAGAGGTGCTAGCGGCACAAGCGAATCCTCGTTTTGCTTATGATAGTTATAGGCGTTTTATACAAATGTATTCTAACGTTGTGTTATCTGTAGAGCATGATATTTTTGAGGATATTTTAGAACAGTATAAGGAAGAAAAATCCTATGAGCTAGACACCCAAATGCAAGCGCAAGACTGGAAAAACATTGTCTTAGCCTATAGGCAAGCGGTGCAAGATAATTTAGCTAGGCCTTTTCCACAAGATCCCCTAGAGCAATTATGGGGCGCAATAGGAGCGGTATTTGCAAGTTGGATGACGCCGCGGGCCGTAGTTTATCGACGTTTGCATAATATCCCGCAAAGTTGGGGTACAGCGGTTAATGTGCAGTCTATGGTTTTTGGTAATATGGGCGATGACTGCGCTACAGGCGTGGCTTTTACGCGGAATCCTTCTACGGGGGAAAAAGAATTATATGGTGAGTTTTTAGTAAATGCACAGGGCGAAGATGTGGTGGCTGGTATTCGTACGCCACAGATTTTAACAGAAAAATCGCGCAAGAGCTCTGGGGTTGAGTCGTCTTCTTTAGAAAAGTTAATGCCACAGGTTTTTGAAGAATTTTCTAAAACTGCTGATATTTTAGAGCGACATTATAGAGATATGCAAGATTTAGAATTTACTATTGAAAAGGGTAAATTATGGATGCTGCAAGCTAGAAACGGTAAGCGTACAGCAAAGGCAGCATTAAGAATTGCTGTAGATATGTATAAAGAGGGGCATATCACTAAGGAAGAGGCACTATTGAATGTAGATGCGAAATGTTTAGATCAATTGTTGCATCCTTGTATTGATCCTGATGAGGAAAAGGAAGTTTTTCTAGAGGGCTTGCCAGCTTCACCGGGGGCCGCTACAGGTGCTATAGTTTTTTCTTCTGCGGAAGCGGAAAAAGCTGTGGCAGAAGGTCAAAAAGTTATTTTGGTGCGTGTGGAAACAAGCCCAGAGGATATACATGGTATGAATGCTGCTGAGGGCATACTTACTACCCGTGGCGGTATGACTAGCCACGCCGCTGTGGTTGCGCGTGGAATGGGCAAACCTTGTGTGTGCGGAGCTAACGGGGTAAAAATTGACTACGCTATGCAAGTGATGCAGGTCGGTGACCGTATTTTTAAAGCTGGTGATATAATTACTTTGGATGGCAGTACTGGACAAGTTATCAAAGGTGAAGTAGCTATGCATGAGCCGGAGTTGGATGGTGATTTTGCCCTTTTAATGCAGTGGGCAGATGAGATTCGGCGTATGGATGTGCGGGCAAATGCGGAAACCGTGGTAGAAGCTAAGGCTGCTGTTAAATTTGGTGCGCAGGGAATAGGCTTGTGCCGTACAGAACATATGTTTTTTGCTGAAGATCGCATAAATGTGGTTAGAGAAATGATACTAGCTAATAGTGAGGCTGGTCGCAAAAAAGCCTTGGATAAATTATTGCCTATGCAACGGGGTGATTTTATCCAGCTTTTTGAGGTGATGCAGGGCATGCCTTTAACTATACGCTTGTTGGATCCTCCTTTGCATGAATTTTTGCCAAAAGAAACAACGGAAATTGTAGAAATAGCAGCAATAATGCAAGTAGACGTGGCGTTATTAGAAGCGCGTGCTATAGAACTGCATGAGTTTAACCCTATGTTGGGGCTACGTGGTTGTCGCTTGGCTATTGCCTATCCTGAAATTGCGCGTTGCCAGGCAAGAGCGATATTTGAAGCTGCATGCGAGGCAGCGCTAGCTACTGGCAAGCCTATAGAGGCAGAAATTATGGTGCCACTAATTGCTACGAAAGCTGAATTTGATTATATAAAAAAATATATTGATGAAGAGGCGCAAGCAGTGATGCAGGAAAAAGCTATGCAAATTCCTTATATAGTAGGCACCATGATAGAGCTGCCGAGAGCGGCATTATGCGCAAATGATATAGCTAAGACAGCAGAATTTTTCTCTTTTGGAACAAATGACCTAACGCAGACTACTTTTGGTATTTCGCGCGATGATGCTGCTCCTTTTTTAGCTACTTACATAGCTAAGAATTTATTGCCGCAGGATCCGTTTGTTTCTATTGATATAGAAGGTGTGGGCGCTTTAATTCAGATGGCTGCAGAGCAGGGTAGGCGTAGTAAAGCAGGGCTTAAGCTCGGTATTTGCGGTGAGCATGGTGGAGATCCTGATTCTATTATGTTTTGTGAAAAAGTTGGCTTAGATTACGTTTCTTGTTCACCCTTTAGAGTGCCAGTTGCAAGGTTAGCAGCGGCGCAAGCTGCTATAAAACTGCGTGATAAGTAGGGGGTGGCTTGAAAAAAACAGTTCTAGCGTTATATTAGCTATTATATTTAAGTTATTAGCCAGGAATTGTGCCATATGAGCATGAGATATATACGCCAATATTCGCGTTTTGTTCATTTATGCTCTTATTTTGGATTGTTGTCTCTTTGGCTTTTAATAATTACAGATTTGCTGCATTATTTTGAAATTATATCGCAAGAACTATTTTTTCTTTTTATAAAAATTGCTGTTATATGCGCTCTGGCCAGCTTATTGTTGGTAGCCCTAGCCTTAAGAGATATGTGGCGGTATGGCGATAAGGGTGGCTTGAAAGCACTGCGCGCTGCTCTTTACTCTAGTTTTGTATTGGCCTTTGTTGGGTTAGTCGTAGTAAAATTTTATAAATCTCCTATGGTAAATGATGTTTCTACAGAGTTAAATAATCCACCAGAGTTTATTGTTGGTTGTAAAGATTATAACCCAACTGCGGTAATTTTATCGCGAGAGGTGCCTAGGCGTTATGACACTAGCATAGATAATACTATAATAGCTATAACGCAACTTGCCAGTGCCAACCATTGGACTGTTATGCAACAACAGCAAAATAACCAAATGGCTTTGCTAGAGCTAAAATGTAAGGATTTGCTTACAGGCTTTATTTCTCATATTGTTATACGCATCCAAAAAGAAAGAGATACAGTTTTTGTAGATGCTCGAAGCGCTACTTGTAGCTTGCTGCGTGACGGTGGCCTGAGCGATGCTGTAATTAGCTCATTGTTACAGCAATTAGATGGGTCACTTTTGATAGGTGATTATGATCCTACCACTAAATAAAAAAATAAAAAATTTCTTTGTTTAGATATTGCTTAAAAGCTAATCATGGCTTATAAGATGTTGTTAGTTACTGAACTATTGTTTTGGGGTATAGCCAAGCGGTAAGGCAGCGGTTTTTGGTACCGCCATCCCTGGTTCGAATCCAGGTACCCCAGCCAAATTTGATATTTTATTTATATAGTTTAGACTGTATTTTTTGAACTAATTGCGATATACTCCATTTATAACTAGCTGGCGTCATGTGGTCTGCCAGCATATAATATCTTAATGAGGCTTAATATGACACAATTTACCTTACCTGAGTTACCTTATAGCTATGATGCATTATCTCCCTATATGTCTAAAGAAACTTTAGAATACCACCACGATAAGCACCATAAAGCTTATGTAGATAATGCGAATCGTCTGATTGTAGATACCGATTTAAAAGGATTAAGTTTAGAGGAAGTTGTTAAACACAGCCACCAAAAACATATGGGATTATTTAATAATGTGGCTCAGCATTATAATCATACACATTATTGGCGTTGGATGAAAAAAAATGGTGGTGGAAGCCCTAAACTTCCGGAAGCTTTGCAAAAGCTTATAAAAGAAAGCTTTGGCTCTATAGAAAATTTACAAATGCAATTTTCTGAGAATGCTAGCACGGTTTTCGGTAGCGGTTGGGCCTGGCTTATGTTGAAAAACGCTAAACTTGAAGTTATAAAGACTAATGGTGGGGAGAATCCGTTGATTTTTGGTGGGCATGCTTTGCTAGGGATAGATGTTTGGGAACACGCATATTACATTGATCATCGTAATGCTAGAGCAGCTTACATTAAAGGATTTTGGGATAATTTAATAAATTGGGATTATGTTGTAGAGCTTTTTGAAAAAGCGCATAAGTAATCTGGCTATTCATTCTATGGCGTAGTATAGTCTTGTACTGCGCCATTTACATTTTTACACGCTGTGTTAGCTAATTTATATCGCTTACTTTCAAGATATAAGAGTAGATATAGGCAACTTCCTTTAGTTTGCTGAACCTATCGGCAGAGCCAGCATGGCCACTATCCATGTTTATGCGCAATAGACTGGGGTTGTCATCTGTTTTTACTGCTCTTAGTTTGGCTATCCATTTAGCTGCCTCCCAATATGTCACCCGTGGATCGGTTAATCCTGCTAAAGCGAGGATATGTGGATAATCTTGCGGGCGTAAATTATCATAAGGTGAATAAGAGGCGATTAGCTTATAATCTTCTAGATTCTTTATAGGATTGCCCCATTGCGGCCATTCTGGCGGAGTCAATGGCAGGCTGGCATCTAACATTGTATTCAATACATCAACAAAAGGTACTATAGCTATTATTGCCAGATAATCTTGTGGTGCCATGTTGGCTATCGCTCCCATAAGTAATCCCCCAGCGGATCCGCCATAGGCTATTAATTTGTTGTGACGTGTAAAATTTTGTTCTACTAAATGCCTGCCAGCGCTGATAAAGTCAGTAAAGCTATTTGGTTTGTTTTTATATTTTCCGCCTTCATACCATTTTGTGCCTTTTTCTTTTCCGCCTCTTATATGCGCTATGGCGTAAATAAAGCCGCGATTTACTAAAGAAAGTGTATTGGCTGTGAAATCGGCGGCTATAGAAATACCATATGCGCCATAGCCATATAACAGACATGGAGCGCTGCCGTCTAATTTGGTGTTTTTGTGGTAATATAGAGAAATTGGTATAAGCTCACCGTCTACGGCAGGCGCCATTATTCTTCTGGCTATATAATCTTCACTATTATGTCCTGATGGTATAAGTTGTTCTTTTAATAAATGTCGTTCTTGGCTATGCAAATTGTAGCTATAAAGCTGTTGTGGGGTGGTTAACGAAGAATAGGTAAAACGTATGGTTCTTGTTGTATATTCAAAGCCATTTATAACATTTAGGGCGTATATTTCTTCATTAAAGGTTATAGTTTTTATGTTATCTGTTTCATTATGCTTGATATATTTTATGCTTGGCAAGCCATTTTCTCGTTCTAGCCATACTAAATATTCTAGATAAGCATGATGCTCTAAGATTATTCGCCCTTCTTGGTGTGGTATGCATTCCTGCCAGCGACCATTTAGTAGTGCTTCTAAACTTGCTAACATTATCTTAAAATCTTTAGCACCATCTTTATTTGTTAATATATAAAAACTATCTTCGGTTGCGCATAAGGAATATTCTAGGCCTTTCTCTCTCTGGCGAACACAAAGCGGTGGTGTTGCCGGGGTATTTGGATTTATCAGCCATACTTCACTTGTTTCGTGGTCATGTATATCTATAAAGATATAATCACCTTTAAGCGAACGGCTTATGTTTAAGAAAAAGCCACTATCATTTTCGGTATAGATTAATTTATCTTCGGTACTGGGGCGCCCAATTTTGTGGTAATACACCTCATGTGGGCGATGCTGTTCGTCTAATTTTATATAAAAAAACCCGCTAGAATCGTTATCCCAAGCTATGCTGCCGCTAGTATTTTCTATGCTATCTGTAAAGGTTTCGCTACCGTCAAAGCTAGATATTTTTATTGTATAAAATTCTGCTCCTTTGTCGTCAAAAGAAAAAGCAAATTTTTTATGGTCTGGAGAATGCGTTACAGAGCTTATTTGAAAATACTCTGTAGCTTTTTGCTTGATTTTTTCTTGATCGCCATTCAAATATATAAAGCGTTCGCTATCATTGATTTTTGTCCGGAAAAAATTAGGAAGCCCAGCACCAATTTCATAACACAGACCATAAGCAAATGGACCATCGGGACTTGGTACTGAGCTGTCATCTTCTTTTATACGTTTTTTTAGCTCTAAGAATAGCTCTTGTTGCAAAGCCTCTGTGTCGTGCATAAATGCCGTTTGATATTTATTTTCAGCTTCTAAATATAGGCGGATTTCTGGGTCTAAGCGTTGCGGTTTGTGCAGAACCTCTTGCCAATTTTCTGCACGCATCCAGTGATAATTGTCGATTCTCTCTATATTATGTTGAATAGTTTTGTGTGGTAGAATTTTTGCTATAGGCTTTAAATTTTCAAATTTTTCTGTGGTCATTCAACAATTCCTTTAGTAGCAATATAATTTTTTATATGTTTAATTATGGCTTTAACGCCTCCGGTGCGCTGCTGGCTTAAATGTGCTGCTAGGTCTAGGCGTTGCAGTAGGGGGTCAATATTGGCATTTAAAGCTTCATGTATAGTTTTGCCATTATAAAAAGTTAATATAATATATAACAAACCTTTGACTATATGTGCGTCTGAATCGCCTAAGAAATTTAAACTTTGGGTGCCGTGCGGTTCTGGTTTTAACTGTGGATATAGCCAGACTTGGCTTTGGCATCCTGAAATTTTATAATCACTGCTATAGGCCTCTGATGGCATTGAGGCTAGATAGCTACCTAGTTCTATTAGGTAGCGATAGCGATCTTCCCAATTGTCGAGTAGCTCAAAATTTTCTTCGATAGTTTGTATATTATGGTCCATAGTTAATAGCTAACATTTGCAGGTTCAATTGGCTGATTGGTAAAATGCTTGTCAAAAAATAAATATAGCCCTCTCAGGCCATCTCTGATATGCGTTCCTAAGGAGTAAAAAACTTTTTCCCCTGTTTCACAAATAACAGGGCTTTCTTGGCAGCCGTTATTTATTAATTCAGTAAGTTTAGAGTTTAAATATCCTGCATCTTTAGCGGGGCTTATGGCCGTGCTTAGATGGTTTGTTTGTATTGGCGCTATATTCTCTGTTGTAAATAAAGATATAAAGATGCATACAAGCGCAAAGAATAAACAAAATTTTAAAGAGGATTTTATCATATTATTAAGTTATGTAATGTAGATAGTACGCCATAGAGTTAATTGATTGATTTAAAGACATACTATGGCAAAAAAGGCTAAAAAGCAACGTAAACCTATAGTTAAAATTGTAGCTTTTTTACTTAGAGTTTTTCGCTATGTTGTAGGGCGGTGTTTTTTCCTGGGCATGGCTTTGGTTCGCCTGGGTAGTGGTTATGCAAAAAATAATAAGCTAATAAGCTTGGGTTTTTTATTGTTTTTTGGTTCATTTATAGCGATAAGTTATAATGCTATGTATCGCCAAAACTTTGATAAAAATAGCCTTGCTAATGCTGTTATGACGGAAACAATAAACTTAGCTAGCGTTGAAGATAGACAGCTAGAGCAACCGATTTTGAAGCCGCGACATACGCATAAACGCCACAAGATTATTAAATAATTTCGCAGGATGTTGAGCTGATTAGGCTTTGTACCGATTTTAATTCGTCTGGGGTGTGAGCATATGCTTTTAAGACGGCGAAGCCGTTTGTTATACCGCGAGCTATCATAAGTGTTGAATCTGCGCTGTAGATATGCGTGTCTCTATAATATTTATGTACTAAAGAAAGTTGTAGTGGTGTTGACAAAATTATATCTAATGGCTTGTGGTGGATGAGTTCACTATTTAAAGAATAAACCAGTTCGCCTGTATTGTCATAAAAACTTAGGGCCCAAAAATTTCTTGCCGCTTCCTTTGATAATATATGTATGGCTTTGTTAGGAATATTAAAAGGACAGATATAATATTTAAAAAAGATATCGCGGTTTGAAAAAATCAGATCTTTTTCTGCTATTTCACTAAATTTTGCCCTAGGGTATGTTTGTATTAATTGATTATAGGCAGGATTTAGCCTTATAAGTTGAAAATAAAGTACGGTACATATGTGCGCAATAATAGCGCTTGTAAATACAATAAGAAATGTATGTAGATATTTTGGTAAAAAGTTCTTTTGCATCGTACTCTTATAGTTTTTTATTGCATGATATCATATGGATCGGCGGTAATTTAAGTTTTTCAGCCGTTCGGGCTCGTAGATAGGGGCTGTTGTATAAAGACAAGATTAAGCTAAATTTGCCAGTTTCAGGAGCAGCAAGCCAATTCCCTGACATTGGATTGTTTAATGAAGATATATATATCGTATAATCATTATTGTAAGGAGCGATAATATTATTAGAGCTAAGTTCGAATGGTAATAAAGCGGCTATTGGTAATTTTCCTTGTGCTTCAAACGTTGCAATAGAATTTGTTATTACAGTCCGTTCATTCTGAGCTAGCGCGTATAGCGTAAATAAACTAGATGGGGGAAAAGGACCATTTATTTGATAAACACAGGCTGCATCTAGTCGCTTGCCATTTTCGTCAAATTTAGCCCTTAGTATAATATCTTCATTAGTTTCTAAAGAAAATTTGTGAGCTATAGTTTGATGCGCAATTTCATATGGGCTTTGCTGAATGCTTAAGCCTGGAGAAGTGCTGTACCAATTGCCAATTTTAATATGCTCTAGCGCTGGTAAATGGCGCAAAGTAAAATAAAAACTAGCTATGCCTATGGCGATTCCTATAATTGAAGCCCAAATAACGGTTGAAAGATATTTAATCATGCGTCAGCGCCTTATTAATATCCTCTAATATGTCGGTAGAAACTGGCGATAATACCCCTAAATTACCATAGTTAATCGTATCTTCATTGGGCTCATTTGAAGGGCGAGAAATATTTTGCGCCACGCCAAATAATGGATGCAATTTGATATTTCTATGAGCATATTCCATAATTGTATGGAATATCATAGCGGGTAAAATTCCTCCAAAAAGCCTATTAGTTGGGCTATAATTATCATTTCCCATCCATACGGCTGTCGTATAATCTCCAGTAAAGCCAACAAACCAGGCATCTCTATAGGCCTGAGAGGTACCAGTTTTTCCAGCAACTGGTATATTTTCTAGTGCCGCACGGTGCCCAGAGCCTCTTGTTACCACTTGCGTCATCATTTGGTTCATATAAGCGGCCGATTGTGCGCTCATTACCTGGCGCATGGGATTTTCTTGCCCATTATAAAGCCATAATAGACGACCACTACCGGAACTAATCTTTAAAAATAAATGGCGATTTCCGGCTCTTCCGCCATTAGCAAAGACGTTAAAGCCCGTAGCTTGATCCATGGTTGTCATATTTGAAGTACCCAAAACCATGGTTTTATGCGCTAGAATATCAGCATTTATACCCATATTTTTTATCAGATCGCGTATCGGCTGTGTGTCGCCATGCAGAAATTCATAAGTCAGGCGCACTGGCACGCTATTTATCGAATATGCCAGCGCTGTGGTTAAATTTATACGCCCTATGAATCTACCATTGTCGTTGCGCGGTGCCCAGCCGCCCCAATTTATTGGTGCGTCTACTATGGTTGTATCCGGCGTTAAGCCGCGCTCCATAACTACAGCATAAACGTAGGGTTTGAATGCAGACCCAGCTTGGCGCCCCCCATGCACTGCGCGGTTAAAATGGCTTTCGCCATAGTCCTTGCCGCCTATCATCGCCCGCAAACTACCGTCATTAGACAATACTACCACTGCGGCTTGGCTTACATTATAGCTTTTGCCATATTGCTGTAGGTGATATTGTACAGCCGCCTGTGCGGCCTCTTGGATATTTGGGTCTAGTGTTGTTTGTACTATTAATGAGTGTTCATTGAATTTATCCTGCATTTCTTTAATTTTTTCATAGGCATAATCCAAGAAATAATCTGGGCTGGTAAAAGGAGTGGTTACAATGGCTTGTGCTGGGTGGGCCCGGGCTTCTTTTATTTCGCTTTCATTCATAAATCCGCTATTTACCAGATTAGAAAGCACAACATCGGCTCGTTCTTTGGCTGCTTCTGGATGTATGTGGGGCGCGTATTTACTTGGCGCTTTAAATAGGCCAGCTAACATAGCGGCCTCTGCCAAGCTAACTTGTCTTATGTCTTTTCCGAAATAGAATTTTGCTGCAGCGTTAATGCCAAAGGCACCGCCACCCATATAGGCGTTATTAAGATACATTTGTAGTATTTGTTTTTTGTCGTAATTTCTTTCGAACCATAAAGCTAAAACTGCTTCCTTAACTTTTCGCACAAGGGTACGCTCATTGCTTAAAAACATATTTTTAGCCAATTGTTGTGTAAGGGTAGAACCTCCTTGTACTACGCCGCCTTGCGCCAAATTTTGCGATAAGGCTCTGCTGAGCCCATATAAATCTATGCCGTAATGATAGAAAAAACGACGATCTTCTGTTGCTAAAACTGCTTTGACAACATAAGGCGGCATTTGGTCTATAGCGACATTTTGTGATTGTACGGTGCCCCTAGAGCCGAGTAGCTTATTATAGCGGTCTAAAAAAGTAACCGAAAGATGGTCTTTATTATACCAGTCGGTTTTGGTTATTTGTAATATCGAAGTGGCAAGAATAGTAAATAATGCTGTAAAGATAAGCAAAAATGTTAGCGCTTCATCTGTTATTTCTATTACAGCACGCAAAAAACCAGTAAGGCGATATCGCTCTATAGTATTAAGCAAGATACCCCAGGCTACAGCAGTTGAATTCTTTATTTTAAATAAGCTGTCATCAATAAGTGAATCTATAGCTATAAGTTTGTCGCTACCTGGACTTTTGAATTTTTTATTTTTATTTTTTTTAGGCCATAGCATCTTACAAATTTATCTATAATAATATGGGTATTAGTTGTCCATATGGGGCAGAGGGGGCGTTTTTCTATAGTTTTTTTGTAAAAAATCCAGTATAGCTCTATTATGCTCTTTTGGTTAACTACAATTTTTATCTGCTTTTCTATATCCTTATTAATGCTATCTACGCTTTCGTTGCGGGCATTGATTGCCTCGCCCTCTGTAGATGCAAAAGCTAATTATAGAATTTTAGTTGTTTGCATGTTTAGCTTTGTTTGTTTAACTTTTGGGCTTTATGCTTTGCTCGGCTCTCCTGGATTAATTAGCCCCGCTAGCGATGGCAAGCAGTATTTTGTTAAACTGGCTACACAGCAATTGGCTACACAGCATTATCAAGACGCGGCCGATAACTATAGTAAGGCTTTGAAACAAGGTGTAACAACGGCGCCGCTTTTAGTTGGCTATGTGTTAGCTCAAGCTGCGGCAAAAACTGACTTTTACATAAGTGAAGAAAATATGGTATTATTGAAGCAGGCAGCTTCTTTAGCGCCAAATGACATATACCCTGTGGTATATTTGGCCTTAGCTTTGCACCAGCGCAGAAAAAACAAAGAAGCGGTAGCAATATTGCAGCAATTTTTAACGAGTGCGCAATTAACGCAAGCAGAAAAAGCCAAAATAAAAGCTTTTATTATGCAATATAAAATCGGGTAATTTAATTATGTACTCCATAAGACATAGAAGCAGGTATCAGCAAATATTTTTGCCACTTATATTTGTAATTGCTGGTATTTTAGCTATTATCTGCACTTTATATGCCTTTAACAATATGATTAGTTTTTTTAAAACGCCATCCCAGTTAACACTTAGCGACTACAATTCAATGAAACAGCTACGTATAGGGGGATATGTAAAGCGTAATAGCTTTGCGCCAAGTAAGGCTTCTTTTCTGCTTACAGATGGCGATAAATCTGTTTTAGTTATGTATAAAGGAAAACTGCCAGCGCTTTTTCGCGAAGGACAGGGCGTTACCGTACAGGGTCATTTTATTTCGAGACCAGATGGTAGCTATGGCTTTGAGGCGACGCAAATTTTAGCAAAGCATGATGAAACTTATAGGGCGATAAAATAAGCGATGTGGATAGAAATAGGACATTTTGTTTTATGTAGCTCTGTTGCTTTAACTATAGTGCAAATTGTTTTTTGTATTGCTGGACTTAGGATGCGTAGCGAATTTTGGTTGCCCATTGTTTCCTTGTCGATTACCCTGAACGTAATTTTATTGTTATTTACTTGTCTTACGCTTTTATATGGCTTTTATGTCTCGGATTTTTCTGTAGCTATAATAGCCCAGAGTTCTGATAGCCTTAAGCCATTGTTATTTCGTCTTGGTTCTTTATGGGCAAGCTATTCGGGGTCTATGCTTTTATGGTGTTTTTTTATAAGCCAGTACAGTGCAGTGTTTGCTTTAGCAGAAAACACTTTAATAAAGGAGGTAAAGCTCGGCGTATTTTTAGTGCAATCGATAATCTTAGTCCTTTTTTTATTGTTTTTAATTTTTTTTGCTAACCCATTTTTGCGTTTGTATCCCGCTGCTTTACAAGGTACAGATTCAAGCGCTTTGCTAGAGGATATTAATCTTGTCATCCACCCGCCCTTGTTATATTTGGGCTATAGTGGGTTATCGTTAGGCTTTTCTTTGGCGTTGGTAATGCTGTTTAGACCCCTTGATGTTACTATCGAAGCGGTGATAAGGAAATATAGCAAAATTGCTTGGATTTTTTTAAGTATGGCTATGATAGCTGGGTCTTACTGGGCTTATTATGAGCTGGGGTGGGGTGGATATTGGTCTTTCGACCCTGTAGAAAACTACGCGCTTATGCCTTGGTTAGCTGCGTTAGGGGGTATGCATGCCAAAAAGTTTACCTGGTCTATAAGATTTGCTATTTTAGCTTTTAGCCTTGCTTTAATAGGCACCTTTTTTGCGAGAACAAATTTTTTATTTTCAGTACATAGTTTTGTGTCAGATAGTTTGCATAGTATCGCAGTTTTATTACTGATAGTGGCTATAATTTTACCAGCTATAGTTATTTTTTATTTTAGATTGCCTAAAATAAAGCTTCTATCTTCTGGTAGTTCTGTTTTAGCTATGTGCTTGTTTGGTGGCCTGCTTGTGCTAATTACTAGTTTATTATTTTCTAGCTTTACCCCTTTAATTTGGAATATTTTGTTCAACGTCAATATATTTATTAAACCTAGTTATTATTCATACATCAGCCTTCCGGTTATGCTGTTTTTATTAATGCTCATGCCATTTGGTAATTTATCCAAATATTGTACTATGCATTCTGTATATTATATTGTGGCTGCAATTTCTTTCTGCACAATTATATATTATTTGTTACAGCATTTGGAATTATTTCTGTTATTGCGGTTGCTATTATTGGGCTTTTGCCTATTGGTTCTGCTAATAGAATTCTATAATATTTGGCGTAAGATAAAATTTTATGCAGTTTTTGGTTTAGCTGATTTATCGTCTTTATTTGCGCATTTTGGCATAGCGATTCTTGCATTGGGTGTAATAATTAGTAGCGTATTTAGTTCCCATGTGAATACAACTTTAGCTATTGGTGAAAGTAAAATTTTTAATACTATGGGTGGGGCGTTTGAGATAAAATATAGTGACTATTCGCTTAGTACGGCGCCCAATTATGAAGCTACAAATTATATATTTACCGTACGGTCTCAAAATCAGCCAAAAACTTTATACCAATTGACTTTGCAGCAACGGCGTTATTTTCGCCAAAAACAGCAAATATCTGTAATAGCTTTACGCAATTATGGCTTTTCGCAGCTGTATTTAGCTGCACAAAATGAAAATGCTAAGCATTTAGCTATGTCTATTTCTTATAACTACAATATATTACTAATTTGGTTGGGTGCTTTTATAAGCGTATGCGGCGCTGTGTTTAGTTTGTTTGGCAAGTTAAATTATAGACTGCGTTTTATTACAAAAGTTTCATAAAAACTGCGTCTTAGAATACTATGTTATTGTTAGTAAATATTATAAACTTCGTGGAGAGATACTATGTTATATAAAAAATTAAGAAAACCAATAGTAGCAAGTAGTTTTTTTTCAATTTTTAGCGCAACGGCCCTAGTTGTTATGCCTTCTTTTTCTAATGCAGCTTTATTACCTATAGTGCCTATGAAGCAAGTAGCTCACCAAGGTTTTGCGGATTTGGTAGAACGGATAAAGCCAGCTGTAGTTTCCGTACAAGTGCGCAGTGATGAAACTAGCGATGAAAGTGATTTTACCAGCTTTTTTGATTTTCCTAATATGGACGCACTACCGGATGATAGCCCTATAAAGCGTTTTTTTAAAGATTTTGATGAAAATTTTACTCATATGAAAAAGTCGCGCCAACATGGCCGATTACACTTGGTAGCGCAAGGTTCCGGTTTTTTTATTTCGAGTGATGGTTATGTGGTTACTAATTACCACGTGGTGAATGAAGGTACTGCGTTTTCTGTAATTTTAGATAATGGTAAAGAGCTAAAGGCAAAATTACTTGGCAGCGATTCTCGTACGGATATAGCGTTATTAAAAGTAGAGGATGCTAAATCCTCTTTCCCTTTTGTAAAATTTGCTGATGATAGTAAAGTAAGAGTAGGCGATTGGGTGGTTGCTGTTGGTAACCCCTTTGGTTTAGGTGGCACAGTAACTGCGGGTATTGTTTCTGCACGTGGCCGTGATATTGGCGCTAGTGCTTATGATGATTTTATACAAATAGATGCAGCTGTAAACCGTGGTAACTCCGGTGGCCCTACTTTTGATTTATCTGGTGCCGTTGTTGGTATTAATACTGCTATTTATTCTCCTTCGGGTGGTAGTGTTGGCATAGCCTTTGCTATACCTTCGAGTACTGCCCAAAGTGTGGTGGCTCAATTAAAAGCAAAAGGCGCTGTGGAGCGGGGTTGGATAGGCGTGCAGATACAGCCGATTACTAAGGAAATAGCAGATTCTATAGGCTTGGTGCCAGCTAATGGCGCGATTATTGCTGACACTACAAAAGATGGCCCGGCTTATAAAGCAGGGCTTAAATCTGGTGATGCAATAGTAGCCGTAAATGGTGCTGCTGTTAAGGATGCTAGGGATTTAGCAAAAAAAATTGCTGATATTGCTCCACAACATACAGCCGATCTAAGCTTATGGCGCGCGGGGAAGAAAGAAACAGTAAAAATTACTGTGCAGCCAATGCCAAAAGACAAAACCCGCCACGTATTTACGCGTAGCGCTGAGGGTAGCAAAGATCTTGTAGCTCGGCAATTTGGGCTAAGCTTAAAAGAAAATGCACATGGCAAGGGTTTATTGATAATCCATGTTGACGCAGACAGCGATGCAGCGGATAAAGGATTGCGCTCTGGCGATATTTTGAAAGCTGTTAATAACCAAAAAGTGGATACGCTGAAAGATTTTAGTCAAGCTATAGAGTTAGCTAAAAAATCTGGGCGTAATGCTGTATTGTTTCAAATAGAAGATAATGAGCAAAATCGCTTTGTAGCTTTGCCACTTAAAAACTAGCATAATATGCGTATTCTAATTATAGAGGACGATAAAGAAGCGGTATATTATCTGCAGCAAGCTTTGCAAGAAGCGGGTTTGGAGGTGTATGCCGCTTTTGATGCCAAAAGTGGTTATGAAAGAGCTATGAAAAGCAATTTTGATGTTTTAATCATAGATCGGCTTTTGCCTATGGGCGACGGGTTGAGTTTAATTAGTAAATTGCGTAAAAATAATATAGATACGCCTATTTTAATTGTTTCTGCCTTAAGCACAGTAGAGGATAAAGTAAAAGGCTTGCGCTGTGGTGGCGATGATTATCTTGGTAAGCCTTATGCATTTGCAGAATTATTGGCGCGGGTTGAAGTTTTAGCCGTTAGGAAAAAGCAACAGGCTAGTGAGACTTTATTAAAGCTTGGTGATTTAACATTAGATCGTGTAGTACACAAGGCTTGGTATAACAATAATGAAATAATGTTGCAGCCACGTGAATTTTTGTTGCTTGAATATTTATTTCGTAATGCCGGGCAATTGGTAACCAGGACTATGCTTTTAGAAAATGTCTGGAATTATCATTTTGATCCGCAAACCAATGTGGTAGACGTGCACATTTCACGTCTTCGCACAAAGATGGAGCAAGCTGGCGTTCCTTCACTTTTAACCACTGTGCGTGGGCAAGGCTATATATTAAATGCGAGTTTATAGAACTACTGCCTTTCGATTGAGTTTATGCTATCTTTTTTTATTTGGGCTCGTTGCCATTTTATTTTGGCATTATATGACGTTTTCGTCTATTTCGCTGCTTTCAGAGCAAACCTATAGTAGTTTGCAAAAAGAGCGCTATAGTTTAGCCAATCTATATAAGCAAAAGGGGCTACAAGTTTTATTACGCGAGATAGATAAGCGATCGCGACATCCTGGTGCTTTTTTATATGTTTTATTGGACCCTTTGGGCCGAATAGTACAAGCAAATGCCGAGCAAGTAGAAACAGATAATCTACGCGGCCCGACACATTCTTACAGCTACCTGCATTATGGTCAAGAAGCAGAGCATTACGCGCATAAAGCTATGGCAGTTAGTCTAACCTTACAAAATGGGTTTCGCTTGCTTATAGGCCGAGATCTTAATGATTTAGATAAATATATCAAAATAACTTCTCATGCTTTATTTGCTGCGCTTATTTTGATGTTTATCGGGGCATTTTTGATATGGTTTTTTGTTTCTCGCCGGGTATTAAAAACTATAGATAATATCACCAAAGCTAGTGGACGCATAATGGCCGGAGATTTGACGGAAAGACTACCCGTATCCTGCAGTAATGATGAGCTAGCTCGTTTAGTTGTTAATTTAAATGTTATGCTAGAAAAAATAGAAAAATTGAATAGCGGGATAAAGGAAATTTCTGATAATGTGGCGCATGATCTAAAAACTCCCCTAACGCGACTTAAAAATATAGCTCAGGCTTCTTTGATACATGCGCAAAGCCCTGATTTTTCTGCAGCTATGTATCAAAACTCTCTTAGCGCTATAATAGGTCAAGTTGACCAGATTATTACGACTTTTAATGCTATTTTATTAGTTTCAAGATTAGAAACAAGTAATTCTACAGAAATTTTGAGTTACTTAAATGTAAAAGATTTATTGCTGGATGTAATAGAGTTTTGCGCTCCCGTAGCGCAGAATGCTGGTATAGAGCTAAGTGTGGGGCAAACATTTGATTATTCGATGTTTCTTAATCGTGAGCTAGTAGCGCAAGCATTGTTTAATATTTTTGACAATGCCATTAAATATGGCGCTAGCAATGCCGAGCCAAGCCGCGTTACAATTGATATGCAGCTGGAGGTTATGGCGAATAGCATTGAAAATTTGTTGATTATTGTACAAGATAATGGCGAAGGCGTGAATGAACAAGAGTTAGAAAAGCTTAGCGAGCGTTTTTATCGGGCCGAAAAAAG
Organism: Bartonella sp. TP; assembly: GCF_030406085.1. NCBI lineage: Bacteria > Pseudomonadati > Pseudomonadota > Alphaproteobacteria > Hyphomicrobiales > Bartonellaceae > Bartonella > Bartonella sp. TP. The sequence goes on along the minus strand of NZ_CP129002.1, from coordinate 187,103 downwards.
CAGAACTCAACCAGGTATAGGTATAGGGCTTAATTTAGTTAAGGCTGTTATGCATTTTCATAATGGCGCTATGGCTCTTAGCAATACTGGGAATGGCTTTAAGGTCGTACTATCTTTTCCAAATAATAAGGGTGAACCTTATGCGGGCAGGTAAATAGAAACAGTTGTTCCTTTATGTTCTTGCGATTCTATTTTTAGTTGTCCATTATGTAGTTCAATTAGGGACTTAGAGATGGCTAACCCAAGGCCGGAGCCAGCATAAGTTTTGCTAAATTGGTTTTCTACTTGTTCAAAAGGTCTGCCTAACTTTGCTAATGCTTCAGCAGAAATACCAACTCCGTTGTCGCTTATTTGAATAGCTACAATATTATTTTTTTGTATTGCTGAAATTGTTATTTGACCTTTTGGTAAACTGAATTTCACTGCATTTGATAAAATATTTAAGAAGACTTGTTTAATTGCACGTTTATCTATGTTGGCTGGTAAAGTTTCTGGCATATTTAGCTCGGCACTGAGCTCTTTTTCGCTAATATTAGGCGCAAAAAATCTTTGTGTTTCTTGTATTATAGGTATTATATCTTCTTTTTGCAAATCTAGGCTAAAGCGTCCGGCTTCAATTTTAGACATGTCCAAAATATCATTAATCAAAGTTAGCAAATGCTTGCCTGAGGCATGTATGTCATTTATGTACTCCTGATACCTCTCATTGGCTAGGGGACCAAAAGTAGCCGAAAGCATCATTTGCGAAAAGCCAATAATTGCATTTAGTGGGGTGCGTAATTCATGGGACATATTTGCTAAAAATTCTGACTTTGCTTTATTAGCGTTTTCTGCTTTTTCTTTTTCAGTTTGTAGTTTTTTAGTTAACTGAATATTTTCATTACCTTTGATTTTCATTTGCTGAATTATATCTAGTAATGATTGGTGTTTTTCTTCTAGATGTTTATTGTTTAGTTTAAATTGTGATATATCTGTAGCTATGGAAACCAGACCACCGTCGCTAGTTTTTTTGTCATTTACCTTTACCCAATTATTTGTGTCTAGCTGTCTTTCGTAAATCTTTAGCCCATCTGCCTCATAAATAATCTCTGCTGCTGTTGGGCCTATTTGTGACTTAGTTTCTATATTTGTACGTAACACGCCGGGCTGTAATAAATGCTCTGGCAATCCGGTGTGTTTGCGGTATTTGCTGTTGCACATAACCAAGCGATTATCCTTGTCCCACAAAGCAAAAGACTCAGATATATTTTCTATAGCTTCGCGTGTTTGTAAATCCGATTGCTCTATTTTGCAAGCTAATTCATATTGGTCACTAATATCAAAAGACATGCCGATAAGATGGGGCAAGCTAGAACTGTCTAGCTGTGCTTTTAAGCGTATCCACACGCAGTGGCCCTGTGCATGACGTATAGGTAAATTGAGATCTATATCATGTAGGTTGCTTTTTAATAAGGCATTCGCTATTTCATATAGGTCTATTGTTTCGTCATTGATTAAGTCGTTAATAGCGTCTATAGATAAGGGACCTGATAGGGGCTTGTACCCTAGCATTGTGTAAAGTGAAGAAGACCAGAAAACCCTGCCAGTTGCCAAATGCCAGTCCCACATACCACATTGAGCGCTGTCCATTGCAGCAGAAAATCTAGAGTTTGCATCCCGTAGGAGAGTTTCGTAGCTTTTTGTGTATAGGAATTGTTTATAATAAGCGTATAGTAAAGAAGAGCAGATAAGTAATAGTGCTGCAATTTCTAATATCGCCCAATATATTTCTTTTTTTAAGTCCAGGGCAGCTTCATCGGAAAGATAGGTAAGAACGCTATAAGAGGCCACGGGTGTTGTTGCTTTATATATAAGTGCTTTATGTTCTTTTTTATTCGGCAAAAGATTTTCGTTACTGGCTAGTAAAGCCCCATTGGGCGATAATATCTCAATGATTAAAGAGGATTGTATTGGTAGAAGACTTTTGGCCCACGTCTGTTGCAGTAACTCTTTGGCTTGCTCCGATGTGAGATTTTTGTTTTCTTTAACAGTTTGGTTTATGGCCAGTAGCAAACCATTTGCCGTTGCGTGTATTTGGGCCTTTATATATTGCTCTTTTTTGTTTTTTTCTTGTTTGAAATGGACCAGAAAGATACTGCTTATAGCAACCAAGAAAACACAAAAAGCTCCTATAACATAAAAATGGGTGTAGGTTCTGATTTTGAATAAAGAGGCGTGTAGATAATGTGGCCAAAAAGCTACAGTTGGTTTATTAATAACCCCAGTGGTTTTATTATAAGCCGACTTAGCCACATTTTGTGCGCCAGAATTTATCATAGGTAATCCTACCAAAATTAAAATTTATACATAGAGTGAATCAAAACTGATTCATTATGTCTAGAGTTATTTTAATAAATTATTAATTTTTATGATAACTAGCTGAAAATAAAGAATTTTATATTATTTATGCCTCTTTTTTTAACATACGGGATAATATATCTGCTATATCATTTGAAATAGTTGGTTTTTCAAGCATGTTTTCTAATACAGCTTTGGCCTGTGCATAGCGCTTTGGCTCAAATTTTTGCCAATCGCCAAACGCTCCCAAGAGATTCGCTGCTAAATGCGGATTATGCGGGTCAATTTGTAATATTATCTTGCTCACAAATTGATATCCTGCGCCATCTTCTGCATGAAAATTAACTAGATTACCGTAAGCGAAGCTGCCTATTAGCGCTCTAACCCTATTTGGGTTATTAAAAGAAAAGGCCGCATGTTTGCACAAAGCTTTTACTTGTGCCAGACTTTCAGTCGAGCTTACCGTTGCTTGTAATGCAAACCACTTATCCATAACCAAAGGGGTTTCTGCATATAGATTTTCAAAATCCTTTAGAGCTTGATTGGTGTTCTCGGCTTTCGGGAATTTATGAAGTAGCATACTTAAAGCTGCAACACGCATTGTTAAGTTATCCGCATTATTATATTGCTCATATGCGCGGGTTGGAGAGTTTTCGTATAATGAAATATAAAATATGGCTATATTATATAGGGCGCGTTTGCCAGCCTCTTCTGCGATAGGGCTATAATTGGCCTGTGGAGCAAATTTTGTTAATATGTCTTTAAAGATTTCTATATTAGCTTTTGCTATATTTTCTTGCATGACACAACGGGCTTTGTAAATATGCTCGGGATTAAGGTTCTCTTTTAGATATTGTGCAATTTCTCGTTCGCTGGGCAAACTTAGATAGGTAGCTTTTAAAGCTGGCTCTAGCTCGCTATTATTGGCTATAGCTTGCATCGCTTGCGCAATATCCGGATCTAATTCTGAAGTGTGTACATTATTGTTTGTTGTATAGTTTTTTATTATAGCGGCTAGTTTTTCTAAACTTAGTTGCTGTAAATTATGCCAGATATTTACTGGATCTTTGTCGTGTTTTATCAAAAACAGCCGGTCTTGCTCTGCGCTATGTCCGTTTACATATTTTTTTTCTATGGTTACTGGACTTGATAAGCCGCATAATAGTGAAACATATGGCATGTCTGCTAAAGCATGAAATTCAAAACTGTCCTTTTCTTTAGTAAGCAAAAGCAGGCCATGTTGTAAAAGCTGTCCTTGCTGGCTAAGCAAATTAAAATTGATGGGAATGCTCATAGGCTGGAGTTTTTGATTATTTGTGCCTTGTTGCAAACTTTGCTCTAATTGAATTTTCAGCGTAGAGTTTTCAAAAGATATTAATGCTTTAATATGTGGTGTTCCAGATTGTGAGTACCATAACATGAACTGGCTGAGATCTTGGTTGCTTACATGTTCGAAACATGCAACAAAGTCTTCTACAGTACAGGCCTGTCCATCATGAATTTCGAAATAACGGTCCATAGCTTTGTGAAAGTGTTGTTCTCCTAGCATAGTGTGCAGCATGCGTACGAGCTCTGCGCCTTTTTCATAAACTGTAGTGGTGTAAAAATTATTGATTTCACTATATTGGTTGGGCCTTACCGGATGAGATAAGGGCCCAGCATCTACTGAAAATTGGCTAGCTATTAATTGGCGCACGTCATTTATGCGCTGTACCGCGGCGGAGCGCTCTGCCGCGCGGAATCTTTGGTCTCTATAAACTGTTAGGCCTTCTTTTAAGCATAGCTGAAACCAATCGCGACATGTTATACGATTGCCTGTCCAATTATGAAAATATTCGTGGGCAACTACACGTTCAACGCCAGCATAGTCACTATCTGTGGCAGTTTCTTTATCTGCTAAAATGCATTTGTCATTAAAAATATTGAGCCCTTTATTTTCCATAGCTCCCATATTAAAATCGCTGACCGCAACTATATTGAACAGAGCTAAATCATATTCACGTGAAAATTGTTTTTCATCCCATATCATGGCGCGCTTTAGTGAGTCCATAGCAAAGGCTGCTCTGCTAGTCTTAGCTTTTTCTGTATATATAGCCAGGTCAACTTTTTTCTTGCTGGCGGTTATAAAGCTGTCTTTAAGAACGTCTAAATCACCAGCCACCAAAGCAAATAAGTAGCACGGTTTAGGAAAGGGGTCATGCCATCTGGCAAAATGCCTATTTTCGTTTAGATCGCCAGTCTCTATTAAATTTCCATTAGATAATAAAATAGGGCATTTGGTTTTATCTGCTTCTATATATACTGTATATACACTTAAAACATCTGGGCGGTCGTAAAAATAGGTAATGCGCCTAAAGCCCTCAGCCTCACATTGTGTACAAAAAATGCCATTAGAGCGATAAAGTCCCATAAGCTGCAAGTTGCTATCTGGGTTTATTTTAGTGGTAATTTCTAAGGTGAAATTTGTAGCTGGGATTTGTAAAATTTCTAATTCATTAGGGCTAGCTCTATAAGCAGATTTATCAATAATCTGTCCATTAATGCTTATTGCTTGTAAATCTAAATCGTCACCATTTAAAATCAACGGGACTAATTTTTGTTGTTCTGTGCGTATTTCTAATCTAGCTTTTACAATAGTATGCTCTGTACCTAAATAGAATTCTAAATCTATTTTGGGGATAGAATAGGGGGTGGGTTTATAGTCACTAAGATAGTAAATTGGGCGTTTAGTCATTTGGCACCTATTCTGTTAAGCTGGTTTTTATATTTAATATGGCTTGCCATAAATGCTTGGCCATGTTGGGCGTTATAGTATTAATATTTTTGACATCGTAGCTTGTAATAACTTTGGCTGTTGTATGCATTTTCGCCGCGTTAGCTAATGAAGCAGAGCTTATGCTGCCTAAAAGCAATAATATTTTAGGTTGCAAGAGATTAATGAGTTGCTCTGCAAAAGGTAAGCATAATTTTATTTGTTGTGCAGAGGGCGCCGCCCCTCCTAAAGGATGCCAAAAAACTAAATTTGCTTTAGCTATGTTTTTATTTTTTAGTCCAGCGGTGTCAAGCATCTTATCCAAAAGTTCGCTATGCTTCCCGGTAAATAATTCGCCTGTTTTATCTTCTGTGCTGTTTGGATAGTCGCTAAAAATTAATATATCGCAGGGGGCCGGCTTAGGCATTGCAGTGAAAAAACATAAATTATTAGCAATTTTTTCTAAATTAAGCTCTTCTGAGCTAGCAACTATCCTTTTCAATTCACTGAGCGTGGTTATTTTTGGCTTTTTTACTATTATAGGAGTAGGCTTTGGGGAAGCCGTAGGTGCTAGCAATCTATTCTGTGGCAGAGGCGCGATTATATAGTCATTATTATCTAAGATAAAAATCTCAGCAATATCGGAAAAGGAAAAATTATTATGCGCGGCTAAAACCATAATGCGTAGCATACTACAATATAGTCAGTTTTTTGCAAAGTTTTTTGCAAATTAGCAAATTTATTTGATAATTCTTTCGTTTATAAATTTCTTGTCTAAAGCTAACTTTATTTGTAGCGGCTAAAAAGCTGCAAAAATATTCTGCGGCTTGCGGGCCTTGTATTTGCTCGTCTATAGGCAAGCTATAGCTTACTAATAATAAATGGGCAGAAGATGTTAGACATTGTGCTATAAAATAGGCAAGCTTTTGTAACTCTTCTGGCGTTAGATAATATAGAAATTCTGACAAAATTATTAAATCAAATTTTTTATATAATAGCTTGGGCATGTTATAGGGGATTTTGGTTTGTATAAAGTGGATATTATTATGTTTGCTACAAATATGCTTTGCGCGCTTTAGAGCTAGTGTGGAGCTGTCTATAGCATAGACAGACTTTGCCATGGATGCGAGTTTGTCCGTAAAAACGCCAATTGAACATCCTAGCTCTAATATGCGATTATAATTTTGTTTTGGCAGCGTTTTTAGACTGGTTAAATATTTTTCTTCTTCATAGCGAGAAGTCAAATAATCCCACGGATCAAAGCTATTTTCATATAATAAGTCAAAGCGGTCTTTCATTATATTATTTTAAGGCTCAGGAAATACTCGGGGCTGTGGATTAGATGTTCAAGCGTTTCTTGCTGCATGATAAAGCCGTCAGGATCATCATTTATCAAAGCAGTCATTTGTGTTCTATGTGCTAAACTGGCTGCCTTTTTACGCTCTAGATAGGGCTGGGGGTCGAAAGTAAAGCACTTATAATTTTGTAGAGCTTTTGTCCTGATAAAACGGCCCCAAACAGAATAAAAATAAAGCTGTGCATTTTTGAGGTAACGTTGCTGCAATAATAAAGCGATTTTGGCTGTATTTTTGTGATCTATATGTGGGTCAAAAAGCCAACTAGCCCATATTGCTTTTATATTTGTATATGCTAGCAATGTTGCTATAGTTTCTGCAGCTTTTAGCTGTTCTTTGCCGTTATTTGGACTGTGTTGATCTATATAATTTAACCAATAGGTTTTTGCTTTGCCATTAGTTAATATATCACAGGATTTTATGAATTCTTTGCGGCGTGTGTCAATTAGCCTTTGTGGAAACCAATCGCGGGAATTTTGGTGTGAGGCTCGGCCATCTGTAAGGCATATTATATGTATATCTGTTGCCATATCGCTTGCTGCTGCTATAGCTGCTCCGCAGCCTAAGGCTTCGTCATCTGGATGAGGCGCCAAAACAACTATGGGGCCATTGGCAGATAAGCTGCTTATGCTTATGTTATCGGCGGCTATTTTTAATAATGTACCTTTAGCAAATGCTGTTACCATAGCCATAAATCCGGTGCTTGCAATAAAATCTCGGCTGCTTTTTGTAATTTTTGATCTGGGGCGGCTTGGCGTAGAAACAAACCTAGATCTCGGCGTCTTTGTTCAATTTCATACGAGGTTAAAAAAGCTTGTACTCCCAGAGCCTTTTCACAAAGATTTAATATATAAAGACAGCTATTTTCAGTTATTTTGCGGGCGCTGAGTGCAGCCGCGACCCCTAGATTAGTTGTTTCTACAGAAATTTGGTTGGCGCTTTGCTCTATTTGTCTTATGGCTTGAGAAAGGCTGGCTGCGCAAGATAGGGCTGCTATTTTTGCTTTGCCTAAACGCGCGATTTGAATAGGGTCCCTAACTCTATTACGTTGCTGCAGCATTATCTGCCAGTCATTTATTATAGCTTCAGCACAGCCTAATTGTATAGCGCAATAACGCCAAACCCCGCCGTCGAAATATGGCTCTTTAAAATAATCATCAGCTACGCCTATAAAATCCTGTTCGCTTATTACTATATTGCTAAAGTCATATTCGCCTGAGGCTGTAGCGCGCATTCCGCTGGCTTGCCAATGTTTAATCTGCGCTCTTGCCTTGTTTTTTACATCTATTATTGCTAACATTAAGCCAGTTTGGCTAGTTTTTTCTATAGTAATTATTGCAAAATCTAATAAATCTGCTCCAGAGGCATAAATTTTGTTACCATCAAGAATGTATTGGCTTTGGCCTCGCTGCTGGGCTTGCAGTGGTTTGTCGCCGTTAGTAGCCCAAACTCCGACAAGCTGATTATTTGCTAGGGCAGTAAAAATTTTATGTTTTAATTCTGGATTAGCATAGCAGTCAATCAATTGCACAGCGTTAAAATGACCTTCAAAAATACGACCAAAAGAAGGATTGGCATAGCCCAAGGCCCGCATATGAACAAAAGCATTTTGATAGTCGGCATTATTAGCTAAGGCTAAATCTTGTCCTCCATAAGCTTTTGGTAAACATGCTTTAAATAACCCCGCTTGCTTGGCTAAGCTGCACGCATAAGCAAGACCTGCTGTTTCGCTATTTTTATAATCGTTTTTTAATTTTTTAAAAATTGGCTTTGCTAAATGTTCAAACATACTAAAATAACATAGGACGAGTTAATTGTTAAAACAGACTCGTTATTTGTTTTTGAAAAGTTTTTTTGGTGACCTAGCTAATAAATTAGCTGGATTTATTTAAGGGGAGTGAGATGAGCAAAGATATTAAGCAGCCCAAGACAGAAAAAGGCAAAGCAGGCGAGTTGCATCAACTAGCGGGCGATGGCTTTGTTGGGCTAACTACAGCGCAGGGCGCTGCGGTTTCAGACAATCAAAATAGTTTGCGTGCTGGTGTTAGTGGGCCCACTCTTTTAGAAGATTTTCATTTTCGTGAAAAGCTTTTTCATTTCGACCATGAACGTATTCCAGAGCGGGTTGTTCATGCTAGGGGGGTTGGAGCGCACGGTTATTTTGAAACGTTAAAGTCTATTTCTCAGTTAACAAAAGCCGCCCTGTTTCAAACTGTTGGTGAACGTACCCCCGTTTTTGCACGTATTTCTACTGTAGCTGGTAATAAGGGCTCTATGGATTTAGCGCGTGATGTACGTGGCTTTGCGGTGAAATTTTATACTAAAGAGGGCAACTGGGATCTTGTCGGCAATAATATGCCAGTGTTTTTTATACAAGATGCTATAAAATTTCCAGACGTTATACATGCTGTAAAAGCGGCTCCAGACCGTGATTTTCCTCAGGCCCAGAGTGCTCACGATAATTTTTGGGACTATATTTCTCTTACGCCAGAAGCGATGCATATGGTGATGTGGATTATGTCTGATCGTGCTATACCGCGTAGTTTACGATTTATTGAAGGGTTTGGCGTGCATAGTTTTCGTTTTATCAATGTTGAAAATAAATCTAGTTTTGTTAAATTTCATTGGAAGCCTAAATTAGGCATGCAATCTGTTGTTTGGAATGAAGCAGTAAAAATTAATGGTGCCGATCCTGATTTTCATCGCCGTGACTTATGGCAAAGTATAAAAACTGGACAATATCCCGAATGGGAGCTAGGGGTGCAGGTTTTTGATGATGAATGGGCTAAAAAATTTGAGTTTGATATTTTAGACCCAACGAAGCTTATACCGGAAGAATTGTGCCCGGTTGAGATAATAGGGCGTATGGTGTTAGACCGTATGCCAGATAATTTTTTTGCTGAAACAGAACAAGTTGCTTTTTGTACGCAAAATATTGTGCCTGGCATTGATTTTTCTGACGATCCTTTACTGCAGGGTAGGAATTTTTCTTATTTGGACACACAAATAAAACGTTTAGGTAGTCCAAATTTTACTCATTTGCCTATCAACGCCCCGAAATGTCCTTTTCACCATTTTCAACAAGATGGCCATATGGCCTTTCACACTCCTGTAGGGCGGGCTAATTACGAGCCAAATAGTTGGGGCGCTAAAGATGGCGGCCCACGTGAACAAAAAGAAGCAGGTTATCATTCTTTTCCACAAGAAATAGGAGGCAAAAAACTTCGCGAGCGTAGCCCTAGTTTTGGCGATCATTACTCGCAAGCACGGCAATTTTATATTAGTCAAACTAAAATCGAGCAGAAACATATTATCGCTGCGTTGAGTTTTGAATTATCAAAATGTGCTCATTTGCACATTCGTCGTGCCATGATAGCGCATTTGCTTAACATTGATACCAGTTTGGCGCAAAGCGTAGCCGATAATATAGGTCTTGAGTCTTTGCCAGCGCCTGCTGAAACTGCTGTGCCTGCGCGTACCGATTTGCCGCCTTCACCAGCATTGAGTATTTTAAAAAATGGACCGAAGGCTTTCAAGGGGCGAAAAATTGGTGTGTTGTTAAGCGATGCTATAGACAGCAGTTTATTGCAAACTATAGAACATATTGCAAAAAAGCATGAAGTTAATATTGAGCGTATTGCTATGAAAGTAGGCGGTATTGTTGATAAAGATGGGAAAAAAGTTAACGTACATCACCAGATAGATGGCGCACCTAGTGTGTTGTTTGACGCTATTTTGCTGTTAATAGCGGAACCCCAGATTACTGCGATGGTAAAAAAGCCAGCGATTCGTGATTTTATAAATGATGCATATGCCCACTATAAATTCATTGGCTATAATGATGCATCTAAGCCATTTTTTGCCAAATTGGATCTTTCTGCGCGGATGGATGATGGCTTTATGGAAGTAAATCATGCAGCAGATGTTGAAAAATTTATTGCTAGCTGTGGCGACATACGTTTTTGGCAACGGATAGATGCAGCTTAGTCTTTTATAAGTTTATAGACGTAGCCTTTTGCTAGCTTTACAGCGCGTGTCAAATCGTAGTCTTTGGCTAGTAACGCAGTAATTGCACTGGAAAGGGCGCAGCCAGTACCGCGCATTTGTTGAGGCAGAAATTTTTGCTTAAAATATCGCGGAGCGTTATTTCGGGTTAATAAAATATCAATAGCCTCAACACAAGACGCAGCGTGCCCACCTTTTATCAATAGTGCGTTCAGCTTTGTTGTTTGCATTAATTTTTTGCCTTGTATAATTGCTTGTTCTATAGTTGTTGCTTCTTTTTCTTGTACGAAAAGGCTTAGCTCTGGTAGATTAGGTGTTAAAAGACTAATTTTGTTTAGCAATAGCTGACTTATCGAGTTGACCATATTTGGTTGGCTTAACATATAGCCAGAGCTAGATTTTATCACAGGGTCTAGCACAATGGGTATAGTTAGGTTTTGAATCTTTTGCTCGATAAGTTTAACATTCTCTATAGAACCGATCATGCCAATTTTTATAGCCGCTATCTTTTGTGCCTGCCTAGCACAATCGATTTGCGCAGAAAGTAAATCTGGTTGGGTTAGTTCAATATGTTGCACGCTATAATTATCTTGTACGTTAATAGCAGTTAGGGCTATGGCTGACTTTACTTTAAAAAATTCTAATGCTGCTATGTCCCGTACTATGCCAGCGCCGCCAGTTGGGTCTGTTCCAGCAATTACTAAGGCGCATTTTTTTTTCATTATTTGCGCCAATTTTCAGTTGTGTTTAGCCATTCTAACGTCCGGCCTTTGGGGTCGCTATGCAGCGAAATATCTGTAACCACAGCTATACTATCTGCTCCCGCCTGTAGTGCTAGTAGGGCGCGTTGTGGGGTAAAGCCACCAATAGCTACTAATGGTAGGTTGCCTATAGTTTTTTTCCAAATGGTTAGTTTTTCTATGCCTTGTGGTGGCCAAGGCATTTTTTTTAATTTTGTTTCATAAACTGGCCCGAGTGCTATATAGGCCAGATTTACTCCTTTAGTTTTTAGCGATAGAGCAATTTGTAATTCCTGTTTGCTATGGGTGCTTACGCCGAGCTTTATTCCAGATCGTGCTATAGCAGCAATATCGCAGTTAGCTAAATCTTCTTGACCAAGATGTATAAAATCACAGCCTGCTTCTAGCGCCAATTGCCAGTGATCATTGATAATTAATTGGCAATTATATTTATTGCAGAGATTTTTGGCGCTTATTATATTTTGTTGCAATGTTGCTGCCGAGGCGTTTTTTATGCGTAATTGCACCAGCTTTATTCCTAGCGGAATTAGCTGCTCTAATAAAGAATTATTATCTGTTATGAGGTAAAAGGGGTCTAATATTTGTTTATTCAAAATTTGCTAAGCCTAAATTAGGGGTAGAGGGAAAAGCCATGTCTCGAGGGGATAATAAGCCAGATTGGTAGCCCAGTCGGCCTGCTTGTACAGCTAATTTAAACGCTTTTGCCATTAGCTCTGGGTTTGCTGCTTTTGCTACTGCTGTATTCAGTAAAACAGCATCATAGCCTAGCTCCATAGCTTTAGTTGCATGGGATGGCCGGCCAAGGCCAGCGTCAATTATTAGCGTCGTATCTGGCAAATAGTTTCGCAACGACCTTAATTTATAGTTATTTTCTATACCGCGTGCAGAACCTATAGGGGCGCACCACGGCATTATAACTTTGCAGCCCATAGAGCGTAATTTTTGTGCTACCACCAGGTCTTCGGTGGTATAGGGAAAAACTTGAAACCCTTCTTTGATAAGTATAGCGGCAGCTTCAACCAGTTCAAATACATTTGGCTGTAGGCTATCTTCATTTGCTATTAGTTCTAATTTTATCCAGTTGGTTTTAAAAATTTCGCGTGCGCATAGGGCCGTAGTTACGGCTTCTTTTACGCTATAGCAACCAGCGGTATTTGGTAATATGGTTAGCTGCATATCTTGCAAAAATTGCCAAAAGCTTCCGCTTTGTTTGCCGCTTGCCATTTCGCGCCTTATAGAAACGGTTATAATTTCGGCTTCTGCCTCTAGGATAGCTTTTTGCAAAACTGTTAATGAAGGATATTGTGCTGTACCTAATAAAAATCTAGAGCGAAAAGTTTTATTATAAAGCTTTAGCATAGTCATCCACCTTGCATGGGGGTCAAAATCTCAATAGCGTCATTATCTTTTAATAAATATTTCTGACGTTTATCCGCTGGTACTAATTCGCTATTTACAGCAGTAGCAAACCATGGTTGTGTATAGTCCAGCTCTATCAATAATTCTTCTAAGTTATTTGCTTGGCTGTTGGTTTTTTCGCCATTAATAATTAGCTCCATTAATAAACTCCTTACTGTAGCAATTGCACTAATTGTTGGGCTAGATAGGGGCTTATTAAATAGCCATGCCTATAGAGACCGTTTATGGATATATATTTGCCAGATGCATCAATGCGGGGTAAATTGTCAGGAAAAGCGGCACGTACGCCGACACTAGATTCTAGTATAGTAGCATTGCCAAAAGCGGGGTGCAGCGCATAAGCTGCGCTTAGTAACTCCATCATAGAGCGCGCTGTTATAGGAGCGCTACTATCGCTTTCAATCATTGTGGCACCTATCATAAATTCACCGTTGGGCCGCGGCACTATATACAGCGGTATGCGTGGATGCAGCAATCTGATGCTGCGAGAAAGCTTTATATCCTCGCATTTTAATAACAACATTTCGCCGCGTACGCCGCGCAACTGCGTAAGGTCATTTTTAGCATCTATGCCAGTCGCGCTTATAATATAGCTATATTTACTTTCGTCTATTTGTTGCGCAAAAGGATTTATAAAATTTGCGCCTTTATTTGCTAATTGCTCTTTTAAATGCATTAAAATTTGCCTAGGGTTTAAATATGCCTCGTCTTTATAGAATAGGGCTGTATCAAACCTGCCAGCTAAATCTGGTTCTAAAATAGCGATTTCTTGGCTATTTAAATAGCTATAATGTTCTGTTTGCGCAGCAAAACGCTCTAATTCGCTTTGATCTCTACTGGTTGCTAAAACTAATGTGCCAGTTTTATTTACCAAATTAGGAAAGTTTTCTTGCCACCATTCAATGGCCTTAACACCAGCGTTTTGTATTAATGCTTCACTACTTTCTCTTTCGCAATAGGGTGCCAACATGCCGCCAGCATACCAGCTTGCCGAGCCAACAGGCGCTGCGCTTGGTGCTGCTATATCTAGGATATATTTTTGTTTTTTTATTAATTCCCAGCTAGCGACCAAAGCTGCAATGCCACCACCTTGGATGAGTATTTTTTGCATTAGCTTTCTTTTTTTATGTATAAATCTCCGCCTGCTTGGTATTTTTGCGCCATGTTGGCCATGCCTTCGGCTTTTGCTTGCGCTGCTGCACTGTCTTTTATATCATGCGATATACGCATAGAGCAGAATTTGGGACCGCACATAGAACAGAAATGTGCTACTTTATGCGCCTCTTTTGGCAAAGTCTCATCGTGAAATTTACGTGCTGTTTCTGGGTCTAAAGAAAGATTAAATTGGTCGTGCCAGCGGAAGTCAAACCTAGCGCTAGATAAAGCGTCATCGCGTTTTTGTGCGTAGGGCAGCCCTTTGGCCAAATCTGCAGCATGGGCTGCGATTTTATAAGTTATAACGCCGGTTTTTACGTCATTTTTGTCTGGCAGGCCTAGATGCTCTTTTGGTGTAACATAACATAGCATAGCTGTACCAAACCAGCCTATCATGGCGGCGCCAATGGCGGAGGTAATATGGTCATAGCCTGGCGCGATATCTGTAGTAAGGGGGCCTAGGGTATAAAAGGGGGCATTATGGCAATGTTTAATTTGTTCTTCCATATTTTCTTTTATTTTGTGCATTGGCACATGGCCCGGGCCCTCTATCATTACTTGTACATCATGTTGCCACGCTATTTTTGTAAGCTCGCCTAATGTGCGTAGCTCTGCAAATTGCGCCTCGTCATTTGCGTCTGCTATGGAGCCAGGGCGTAAACCGTCGCCCAGCGAAAGCGAAACATCGTAAATTTTAGCGATCTCACAGATTTCTTCGAAATGTTCATACAGAAAATTTTCTTTATGGTGGTGCAAGCACCATTTGGCGATAATAGAGCCCCCGCGTGAAACTATGCCAGTAACTCGACCTATAGTTAGTGGAATATATGGTAGGCGAAGGCCAGCGTGAATGGTAAAGTAATCTACACCTTGTTCTGCTTGTTCAATTAAAGTATCGCGAAAAACCTCCCAAGTTAAATTTTCAGCGATGCCATGGACTTTTTCAAGAGCTTGATAAATTGGTACTGTACCAATCGGAACAGGCGAATTGCGCAAAATCCACTCTCTTATATTATGTATGTTGCGGCCAGTGGACAAGTCCATAACTGTATCAGCTCCCCAGCGAGTTGCCCAGACCATTTTTTCTACTTCTTCTGTCATGCTGGAGGTAACAGCAGAATTGCCGATATTCGCGTTTATCTTAACGCGAAAGTCGCTGCCTATTATCATGGGCTCGCATTCGGGATGATTGATATTGCGTGGTATTATAGCGCGGCCTTCTGCTATGGCTTTGCGCACAAATTCTGGGCTTACGAATTGTTCTTTTTCTGAAATAGAGCAATTTTCGCGCAGGGCTACATATTCCATTAAGGGTGTTATTATACCAGCTTTTGCATAGGCCATTTGGGTAATAGCTTTGCCGTTTTTTGCTCTTTGTGCCAGTTTTTTTACTGGAAACAGCGGGGTAGCCAAGGCGCCATTTACAAAGCCATTATCTTCTGCACGTATTTCTCGGCCCTTATATTGTTCGCAAACATTATTGAGCTCTGGCCAGCTAACCAAGGCTGGGCTTAGGCCTTTTTCTATGTCTATTGCGGTGTGCTCGTCGCTATATGCTCCGGAAGTGTCATATAATAACAGCTCTGGTACGGGCGCTGTTTCGGCTAATGTGACTTCTCGTGCCGGAACCTTTATATCTGGGAATAGTTGCCCGCTAATATATAGTTTTTTTGAAGAAGGGAAAGGGCCAGTGCTAACTGTTAGGTTATCGCTAGCTGTTAGGGTGGTTTCGTGCATTTTTATACCCTGTTTAAGCAGTTCTGGAATAATATTTATCTAATATAGTATAATAATTAAATCTGCACGTAAAGGATATTATATAAAAAAAGCCCGACTAAACGCCGGGCTCAAGAGTATAGTTAAAGTTGATATTAGAATTTGTAGCCTACATGTAACAATGCTTGAATTTCATGTTTGCCTTTCAAGAAATTCGTTCTTGGGGCAGTTGTGCCAACAGTAAATGTCGTATTGTCATGCCAAGCAACATAAGAAAGTTCTGGTACGATTACGAAACCATTTGCTAGCCTGTATTCAATGTTTGCAGAAGCAGCAACAGTATTTACAGATGTAAAGCCAAGCTGGCCATTGATGTCAGCCTTAGGGGTCATTTTATAGGTAGCACCTACTAAACCTTGCCATCTGCCATCCCAATCTGCATAAGGGCTTCTTACGCTATTACGTAGGAAATATTTATCGCCTAGCAGCTTACCTAGCTCGCTAGTGTCTGCGGTTCCATCAGGCTTAATATTAGTAATATGCGCATCTTTCAGATTCTTTACAGAAGCCATGGCCCATAGGGTCATTCTGTCATTGATCTTGCCATCTACGCGTAGACGTCCAGAAAGACTTTCGTAATAACCGTCATAAGCGGCGGCGGCAATAATGTCACCCCAACCTTGCGCGTATTTTACACCAGCAACTAGGTTAAGATCTTCACCTTTACGACGTGTATCTGTCACTTTGTGTATGCCATCTCTTTGTAACCTGTCAACAGCTTTGTTGTAAGTTTCTGCGCCGATTATAGCAGATACACCGTTTTTAGCATTGAATGTATAATTCACTGTGCCCATTACTGTGCCAACTAGTGGGTTAAGTATGGTGTTGTTTTCTACTGCACCGAAAACGCCTGTCCAAGTATTAAAGATCGATTCATCAATACCAAAGCGAACGCCACCGATTTCAGCATATGCGAAGTGAACCTTAACGCCATTTGATTCTGCTTCGCGTTTTTCTTGATCAGCAAGGCCAATAAAGCCCAAACCGCTACCATAACCACCGCGAAGTTCTGCATAGGTATGTAATCTGCCTAGAGAAGTTGCTGTCATGGTAGATGCGCCAAGACGGCCTTGAAAGCTTATGCCTGCTCTTGCGTCGGTGTTAGTTTTGAATGTTGTGAAATAATCTGCATTCAAAGTGCTACCTAGCATAAGGTCACCTAGAAGACGGCCATTAAACTTTAGGCAAGTTGATGTGCCAGGAATTGTGAAATATCCAGGACCAAATGCATTGCAAGAGCGTAAAACAGTGTTTGCCACTACAGGCGCTTTTACTATTACCTTTTTAACTGGCTTATTTACTGCAGCTTTCTTTTTGTGATGCTCTACAGTTTTTGCCTTATGCTTTGCCTTTGCTTCATGCTTTGTTTTTTCTGCATGATGCACAGCTTGCTGTTTGTTAGCCGACTGCTCAGTTTTTTCTGCTTGTGCAGATGCCGAGGCGATTGTTAGAAGTAGCGTTGCTGTGGTGCTCAGCAATATACTTTTGATATTCATAATTTGACCTCCAGTCAAAATTTACACATTAGTTACCATACCAAAGAAATTAACAATAAATCAATCTTCTTTAATGTGATGTCAGAATACCCATCTGATTCAGGGATGCAATAGCTAATTGTAAAATAGTTTATTCTGTTGCAAAAAAGTCACTCTTGCTGTCGAGCATAGCTTTTAGCCATCAAAAATATTATTTGACAATAGGGTTGTTCTGTAATAAATATTTGAATAATCTAGGAGAGGTGGCCGAGTGGTCGAAGGCGCTCCCCTGCTAAGGGAGTAGGGCTCAAAAGGCTCTCATGGGTTCGAATCCCATCCTCTCCGCCAGTTTTTGGTTAGTGTGCTGGCCTGCCTTTGAGGTCGCTGACGATGTCCATGCGGCCTATTAGTTTTGTTTTATAAATTTCGTAATTTTCTAGCACGCGCATTACATAATTACGTGTTTCCGAGTAGGGTATTCGTTCAACCCAATCTATTTCTTGATAAAGATTCATTTTGCGCGGGTCGCCATAGCGCGCGACCCATTGGGCAGTGCGGTGCGGGCCTGCGTTATAAGCGGCAAAGGTTAGTAGATAAGAACCGTTGAAATTGTTTATTTGTTGTTGTAGAAAATTGAGCCCTAGTTTAATGTTGTAGGATGCGCTGCTTGTAAGTTTTTCGAGCGAGAATTTTTGCCCTGTTTTACGTGCAATCTCTTTTGCTGTTTGCGGCACTAGTTGCATTATGCCTAGCGCTCCAGCGCTGGAGACAGCTTTTGGGTTAAATTCGCTTTCTTGACGGGCAATGGCATAGGCCAGGGCTTTGTCTTGCGGCTTTAGCTTTAATTCTGAGGGTATGGCGCCAGTTATATGTGTAAGAATTCCTATGTCCATATTGCGGGCAGCAGCTATTTTAGCTATTTTTAAAGCGGCGTAATAATCCTTATATTCACACATTTTCTTTATTAATATGATAATTTCCTCGCGCGAATTTAAGTTATTAGCCAGGCTTATTGCCCAGATTCTGCTGTGGTCAATTGCGGTTATTTTATTGAGCTTATTTAAGATTTGCGCTTGAAAACTAGGGAGTTTTATATTTGCCGTGTCTTTTGGCATAGTTAGCGCTAGTTTGGTTTGGCCTAGGGCTGCTGCACTTAATTGACCATAATAATTGGTGTTAAATTTTGCCGAATTTTGGTAATAAGCTTGCGCTAATTTTGGCTTGCCTAATTTTTGATAGCATCTGCCAAGCCAATAATATGTTTTAGCTGCGTGCTTTTTATCTTTCTCATAGTTTAGTACATGCAGAAAATGTGCAATAGCCTTGGTAGGATTATTTAAAAATCTTAGACAAAGCCAGCCTGCCCGCAATTCTTGCTCTGCGGCTTGGTATGTGTTTTTTATGCTAGGCTTATTTATAAGTTCATATGCTAATTTTGGTTTGCCTGCATCCAGCAATTCCCAGCTTAGAGCCATGCGCAGGTGCCACCAAATAGTAGGATATACTAGAAAAGCATTTGTTTGCGGTAGATGATTTAGTCGCTCTGCGGCGAGTTGGTAGCTGTGGTTGTGTCTTAGATATTCTATATAAGCATATTGATATAGCGTACCAGTTTGCCATTTTTTTGGTATTTTTTTAAGAATTTCCAGGCTGTTTTTGTTATTTTTGGCTACGGCGATAAAAGCGCTAGTTATAGGCGCTGCATAGGCTAGGGGCGCTAATTGCTTCGCTTCTTCAAAATGGCGTGTAAGCAATAGCATACGCAGACGTTTCAAATGGTCTATAGAGCTTAATAGCTTCCCGCCATTGGCTAATATCAATTTTTGTATTGGTGTGCAAAAAGGTGTGGTATACCAATAATTTGCCAATTTGCTATAGGCGACCTGGGGTTGGTGCTTATAGGTGGCGCTTGCTACTAGCAGGGCCATGCCTTCTGGGGTTAGTGGGGTTTTTTCTTGGAAGAATTTTAAAATATCGCTGGCTTGTGCATTATTGATTTTTAGACTCATGGTAGAATTGTGTTGCGATAGCTCTGCATACAAGGCTTTTTCAAAATTCGCTTTCATTTTATTTTGCGCTGGCCATGTTTTTAATTCCTGTAGCGCTAGTTTAATAAGTTGGCTGGGCGTATTTTTTAATTCGCTTGTTGCCATGGCCCAAAGCATTAGTTTTGCTTCAATGGAATTTTTAGGTAGCGTATTTTGTATAATTATTGCCTTAACTATATCTTGCGCTTTTATGGCGGCAAGGCCAGTTTTTAAGTTTGCTAACGGTGTAGCGTAGGCTGTAGACAGATAGATATTTGCTGTTATATAGAAAATTATTGGACAGTAAAACAAACGCATTATAAAAAATATTACCAACAGTATTTTATATGACATTGTTAGTCTTATATATTATACTGGGCTAGTATAGCAACAAAATAAATTACTGATAGAATATTTATGTTGTTTGCTACTGTTGGTGTATGAATATGTGTACAATATGGAGCTAAACGATGGTAAAAGGAGCTTTAACCGCCCTTATAACGCCTTTCCAAGAAGATGGGGAGCTGGATGTCAATGCTTTTGAAAAGCTAATAGAATGGCAAATTAGTCAGAATATCCATGGTTTAGTACCCACTGGTACTACTGGAGAATCTCCAACACTTAGCCACGAAGAGCATAGATTAATAATTAAGCGCTGTGTCGAGATAGTTAATGGGCGTGTGCCAGTAATAGCGGGTACTGGTTCAAATAGCACGCGTGAGGCAGTTGCTTTGGCGCAATATGCGCAAGATAATGGCGCTGATGGTGTATTGGTAGTTACACCATATTATAATAAGCCAAATCAACAAGGCTTATTAGAGCATTACGGGGCTATTGCAAGAGCTATAACCATTCCTGTGTTGATTTATAATATTCCTGGGCGCTCTGTTATTGATATGAATGAGCAAACCATGCGAGCTTTGCACTTTGAGTATAGTAATATAATTGGCGTAAAGGATGCTACAGGAAATCTAGAGCGAGCTGTTAGTCAGCGCATAGTTTGTGGGCCAAATTTTAAGCAATTTAGCGGTAATGATTGCACAGCGCTTGCGTTTAACGCGCAAGGCGGAATTGGCTGTGTTTCGGTAACGTCTAATGTGGCGCCTAAGCTTTGTTCGCTTTTGCAAGAAGCTTGTGCGGCCGGGGATTATAAGCAGGCTTTGCAAATTAATGATCTTTTAGCGCCTTTAAATAATGCTTTGTTTGTAGAGCCTAATCCAACAGGTATAAAATATGCTGTTCATTTATTGGGTTTAGTTCAGCCGCATGTGCGCTTGCCTATGGTCCCCTTAACAGAGCAAACAAAGCGTGATATACGAGCTGGTATGGAGCATGCAGGACTTTTTTAAAAAATGGCACAAAAAAAGATTATAGCAGAAAATCGCAAGGCGCGTTTTAATTATGAAATAGCTGATCCGATAGAAGCAGGGATAGAGTTAAAAGGTACTGAGGTTAAGGCTTTGAGAGAAGCTAAGGGCAATATTGCCGAATCTTATGCTGCTTTTGAAGCTGGCGAATTGTGGCTTATAAATTCTTATATTAGCGATTATGAAGCTGGCAATAGATTTAATCACGACAATCGCCGTTTGCGTAAGCTTTTATTGGCTAAGCGAGAATTAAAGCGCTTATTTATTTCTGTAACGCGGGAGGGTATGACTATAGTGCCGCTTAAGCTCTATTTTAATCAAAGGGGGCGTGTGAAACTTGAAATTGCTTTGGCTAAGGGTAAAAAGCTATATGACAAGCGCGAAACAGAAAAGAAACGCGATTGGGGGCGGGAAAAGGCCAGGTTATTAAAAAGCTTAGCTTAATTCTACGGTTTGTTTAATGTTTTCAAATAGTCGATGAAACATTTCTTCGGTTAATCTGCCTGTATTTGTGTTATAGCGCGAGCAGTGATAACTAGAAAAAAGATATAGAGATTTTTTTGTTTTTATTTGGTATTTTCTATTATGCCCAAATGGGTAAAGACTAGTTTTTAGCCCTAGGGCTCTTAATGTTGAGTTATGTGCTATTGACCCTAAGGTCAAGATGGCTTTTAGTTTTGGTAGGGCAAAAATTATTGGTGCAAAAAATTGCCGGCAATTATTTATCTCTGCCCCAAGCGGTTTGTTAAGCGGTGGAACACAGCGTACCGAATTAACAATTGCTGTTTTTATTAGCTCTAGGCTATCGTTAACCTTAGCTTCATACTCACCTTTAGCAAGGCCATAGAGTTTTAAAGTGCTATATAGTAAATCACCAGCATAATCTGCTGTAAATGGTCGCCCTGTACGGTTTGCGCCGCGTAAACCAGGGGCCAGCCCGATTATTAATAATTGTGTATTTGCAGCGTTATCTGTAGGGTAAAACGGGGCTACCGGTTGATTATGCCAAGTTGGTTCTTGTTGCCGATTTTCTAAACGAAATTGAGATAGCCGTGGGCATATTTCACAATTGGTGGGCGGCTCAAACTTATCAAATATTACATTCTGGTTCATTTGCTAACGCTAGCATGATTTTTTTGCTTGGACAAGATAATAAAACTTGTATATAGCTTTAACATGTAATATAGTGACAAGTAACAAGTCAATATTCTTAAAAGAGGTGTCTATGGCCCGCGTAACCGTTGAAAACTGTATAGATAAAGTTGATAATCGGTTTGATTTAGTGTTGTTGGCTGCACATAGGGCAAAGCAATTGTCTAAAGGTGCTCTTTTAACGCTTGATAGAAACGGGGATAAAAACCCAGTTATAGCTTTGCGTGAAATAGCAGCCGAAACAGTAACGCCAACTTCATTGAAAGAAGATTTGATACATTCCTTGCAAAAGCATGTTGATGTTGATGAGCCAAAATTATATGGCTATCAATTGTTGGAAGGGCAATCTAGCACTGCGGCTTCTGAGCAAGTTAAGAGCTTTGATGCGTTGTCCGAAGAAGAGTTATTGGAAAAAATAGAAAAATTGGTGCCGCCAGAAAAGACTGAGGAAGTTTAGCTCAATTATTCTATTTGCAAATATTAGGTGAATAGAGTTTATGATTCCTGTAGAACAACTTATAGAACGTATAGGTTTTTATAAGTCACATGTAAACTCAGATCTTTTAGTTAAAGCCTATAATTACGCCAAGGAAAAGCACAAGCATCAGGTGCGCGCAAGTGGTGAGGCTTATTTTTCTCACCCCATAGCTGTTGCGCTTATTTTAACACAATTGCGTTTAGACGAAGCAACCATAGCTGTTGCCTTATTGCATGATACTATAGAAGATACTACAGCTACTAAGGCAGAGCTCGAAGAGCTTTTTGGCCAAGAGATAGCTGACTTGGTTGAGGGCTTGACGCATTTAAAAAAGCTAGACCTGATTTCTAAAAAAGCTATACAGGCAGAAAATTTACGAAAACTTCTTTTGGCTATTGCCAAGGATATACGTGTTTTATTGGTTAAGTTGGCTGACCGTCTGCATAATATGCGTACCTTGGCTGCGTTATCGCCGCAGCGTCAGCATAATATTGCGCAAGAAACATTAGATATTTATGCCCCTCTAGCTGGTCGTATGGGTATGCAGGATATTCGTGAAGAGCTAGAGGATTTGTCTTTTTGTTACCTGAATGATAAAGCCTATCATGTAATAAAAACTAGGTTGGATAAAATTTCTAGCGAAAATAAGAATTTACTAGAAATTATAGGAAATGAGTTACAATCCTTATTTACACAGCATAAAGTGACAGCCATTATTAAGCGGCGTATGAAAAAGCCATATGCTATTTTTCATAAAATGGAAACTAAAGGGCTAAAATTTGAAGAGCTCTCGGATATTTTTGGCTTTCGTGTAATTGTACCAGATATTATAGCTTGCTACCAGGTATTGGGGTTGATTCATACTAGGTGGACCATGGTGCCTGGGCGGTTTAAGGACTATATCTCAACGCCAAAGCAAAATGATTACCAGTCGATACATACTACAGTAATAAGCCATTTGGGGCAGCGTATAGAGTTACAGATTCGTACTGATGATATGGATGAGATAGCAGAGTATGGTATAGCAGCTTATGCTAGTTATAAAGGGCAAGATGTTTTTGCCGAGCTAGGTAAAATAGGCAATACCAAAGCTTATGCTTGGTTGCGCAAAACTATTGAGCTTTTGAATGAGGGCGAAGGGCCTGAGGAATTTTTAGAACATACCAAATTGGAGCTGTTTCAAGATCAGGTATTTTGTTTTACGCCTAGAGGTAAGTTAGTTATATTACCGTTGGGTGCTACAGTTTTAGACTTTGCTTATGCTGTACATACCGATGTAGGCAATAGTTGTGCTGGGGCTAAAATTAATGGACGAGTGGTTTCGCTTGTTACGGAGCTGCAGAATGGTGATGAAGTAGAAATTTTATGCGAGCCAGATGCAAAAACTTATCTAGTTTATGAGCAATTTGTGCGTACAGCTAAAGCTCGTAGCGCTATTCGTAAAGCGACAAAAAACGCTGCTTACGAGAAATATTGTACTATAGGCTATATAAAATTAACACGATATTTTAAGAAATATAAGCATTCTTTTGTTAAAGAATCTTTGCATAAATTATTAGAACAATTTTCTTATAAGGACATTAATAGCTTACTGGCGGCCGTGGGACGTGATGAGCTGAAAAGTAGAGATATATTTACAGCTCTTTATCCAACCGCGTTGGCGGGCTTGGTGTCTGTGCCTGCTAAAAAACGCCCAAGGCTTAAATTTGCATGGCGTAGCTTACCCAAGCTTGCTAATTTATCTTTTATTCGTTTGCGTAAGATCAAAAAGCGAAGGGCGCAACGTAAACCTTCGCAGTTATATCTGCATGGTAAGGATTATCCTATTTACGGCATTAACAATGACATCAAAGTTAGTTATGCTGCAAAGGGAATTGTGCCTGGCGATAAAATTATAGGTTTACTTGATAAAGCTACAAAAGAAATGGTAATTTATCCGATAAAAGCAAAATTACCTCACCAATCTTACCAAGATGGGCAAGTAATTGATATTGTTTGGTCTGACGAATTGCCGTGTGAGCGATATAGGGCGCATATTTGTGTTTATGTCGCCAATACGCCAGGCGCGCTTAATAAGATAATGGCAATTATCGCCGCTAATGACGTAAACGTTAAAGACGTAAAGATAGTTGATGCACAGGCTGATATAGGGAAAATTGAATTTATTGTAGAAGTTTGGAATGGCAAGCAATTAAAACGTGTTTTGTCGCAAATAAAAGATGAGCCTTTAGTTAGTAAGGCGTTGCGACTTTATGATTAGATAAAGGAATTTTATGAATAGCGAAGATGTTTTAGCAATATTTAGTAAAGCAGGAGCGATACTAGAAGGACATTTTATACTTACCTCTGGTCGTAGAAGTGCTACCTATATGCAAAAGGCAAAAGTGTTTATGCATGCTGATTTAACCGAGCAGCTTTGCCAGGGTTTAGCGGCAAAAATAAAAGCTGAAATTGCGCAGCCTATAGATTATTTAGTCGGTCCGGCCATTGGCGGTCTTATACCTGCTTATGAAACATCACGACATATGCATCTACCAGCTATCTGGGTTGAACGTGTAAACGGACAATTTTGTTTAAAGCGTTTTGATATAAAGCCGGGCGCTAAAATAGTGATAATAGAAGATATAGTGACTACGGGGTTGTCTATAAAAGAAACTATTGCCGCTATGCTGGCTGCTGGAGCAAAAGTTTTGGCCGCTGCATGTATTATAGATCGTTCTGCTGGTGCTGTGGATGTGGGGGTGCCATTGATTTCTCTATGTAGCTACAATGTTCCATCTTATTCGGCTGATGAGTTACCAGCAGAGCTTGCTGCAATTCCTCCGGTTAAACCGGGAAGTAGGTATAATTAGCGTGTTATGATTTCGGTAGAAAAGCTGCGATAATATTAGCAGCGATTCTACCGAATAGCTATGCCTCAGAGCTTAGGTTATTATATTTTTATCTTCGAAATTTGGTAAAAATATAGCTAATATACCCAATATCGGTAAAAATGAGCATAAGATAAAGAGCTTATGCAAGCCAATATAGTCTCCGATATATCCCATAACAGCCGAAGAAAGCGCAGCTATGCCGAAGGAAAGTCCGTACATGGCCCCGCCTATAGTACCAACTTTGCCAGGTATTAATTCTTGTGCATATACTACAATAGCAGGAAAAGCAGAAGCTAATATCGCTCCTATTATTACCGATAGAATTGCTGTAGGAATTAGCCCAACAAAAGGCAGTATAAGAGTAAATGGCAATACACCCAATATCGAGATCCATATAACTACTCTAGCTCCTATTTTATCCCCTATAGGACCGCCAAAGATAGTACCAATAGCTACGCCACTAAGGAATAAAAATAACATCAACTGGGCTTGTTTTACGCTTACTCCAAATTTTTCTATTACATAAAGCGTATAATAATTTTGAAAAGTGCTCAAATAAACATATTTCGCAAACATTAGGCCTATAAGTATCGCCAGGCTGGTGGCTATAGCAGATTTGCTAAGTGTGTGTGTGGCCGTAGTTTCGGTACGCTTTGTTTTTTGCTTTAATTGCCCGATATACCAATTACTAGCATATTTCAATAACATGGCCCCAATTACAGCAAAAGGCGCTATCCAAACTAATTGCTGTTGGCGTGAAATAAATAAAGCGGCTATTAATGGGCCAACAGCTGTGCCAGTATTGCCGCCTATTTGGAATACAGATTGTGCAAAGCCATAGCGACCGCCAGATGCTGTGCGGGTAACGCGCGCGGCTTCTGGATGAAATAGCGAGGATCCAAGGCCCAACAAGGCTGAGCCTAAGATAAATAAGCTATAATTCTGTGCAAAGGCTAGACTCAGAATGCCAAGTAGAGAGAAAACAAATGATATTGGTAACGCTATAGGCATGGCAGTTTTATCGCCATAAAACCCAACAATTGGCTGCAATAATGAGCCAGTGATTTGGTAGGTTGCGGTGATTAAACCTACCTGTAAGAAGCTTAAGGCGTATTTATCGTGCAAAATAGGATAAATAGATGGTAGTAAAGATTGCATAGCATCATTGATGAAGTGTCCAGCACAAATAACCAATATTATTGACATGACGCGTTGATTAGCAGAGGAAGCGACGGCTTGCATGAAGACAGACCTTTAAAATGTGTAAGATAAATGTTATGGATCTTATAGCAGAAGATTTTTGAAAAGTATAGAAAATTTTATTTACAGGAAATTAAAAAATGATTATCGGCATAGGCAGCGATATAGTAGATATACGTCGTATTTCTGGGCTTTTGCTGCGATATAACCAGGTATTTATAACTAAATTATTTACAAATGCTGAAAGGTGCGCGGCATCTTCGCAATTTAGCGAGGCAGCGCATTATGCTAAACGTTTTGCTGCTAAAGAAGCTTTGGTAAAGGCTTTGGGCGTTGGGTTTCGCAAAGGCATTAGATGGCGTGATATAGAGGTTAGAAATGACGCTTTTGGTAAACCACATATATATGTGTATGGTATGGCTGAACAAAGGCTAAAGCTTTTGGCAAATGGCCAAAACACTTCAGAATCAAAACAGCCTCGCTTACATTTGTCGCTAAGCGACGAATATCCTTATGCTCAGGCAATGGTTGTGTTAGAAATATGAATAAAATATATTGTATTTGCCATGTTATGAGTTTAATATAGCTTAAATTATTTAAATTAAGGCATAGAACATGGAAGAAGCTACAGCATCGCAAGATAGTAAAATTGTTTTTAAGAAAAAAGAAAATAGCACTTTAGAACATATTAGCGTTTTTGTGCAAGCTATATTAGTTGCGTTGCTTATTAGGACATTTTTATTTCAGCCTTTTGTTATACCTTCAGGATCTATGCGCCCCACTTTGCTTGTTGGGGACTATATATTTGTTTCAAAATATTCTTATGGCTATTCGCGCTTTAGTTTACCTTATGGTTTACCTTTATTACACGGTCGTATATTTGGCCATCAGCCAAATCGCGGTGATGTTGTTGTATTTAGTCATGTAGACACTTATGACAGCCAACGCAAGGATTTTATTAAACGTCTTATTGGCCTACCAGGAGATCGCATCCAGGTGCGGGACGGTGTGTTATATATAAATGATAAGATGGTTTCGCGGCGTAAATTATACGCTGTTAATGATTATGACGTAACAGGACATTATGGCCCGGTTGATTGCTATTTGGAGACCTTGCCGAATGGGATAAGCTATAATACTTTGGATTTGGACCCGCAGATGCGTGGTAATAATACTCAGCTATTCACGGTGCCTGCAGAACATTATTTTATGATGGGTGATAATCGAGATGATTCTGAGGATAGTCGCTTTTCGTTGCATTATATAGCTAAGGAAGAATTGGTTGGGCGGGCGAACTTAATATTTTTTTCTTTGGGTAAAAATACAAGTGGCTATCAGTTTTGGCGTTGGCCTAGTTCCATTCGGTGGAATCGATTATTTACTTTTGTAAATAAACTTAATTATAATGTTTAATGGCTTTGAAACATCTATAATTAAGCGATTAGAGCAACTTGCTGGGCATAAATTTGTCAATACTGAATTATTGAGCCAAGCTTTGACGCATTCGAGCTTCTGTGCTAATGAGATAAATAGGCATAAAAAAAATTACGAGCGGCTTGAATTTTTGGGCGATAGGGTATTAGGCCTATGTGTAGCCAATATGCTGTATGCTAATTTTCCTGATGCTAAGGAAGGCGAGCTTTCAAAGCGCTTTAACGCTTTGGTCAATACTGAAATATGTGCTAAAATAGCAGAAGAAATAGGGCTGATATCTTTGGTGCGGTTGGGTAGCGAGCTGCAAAATAATAACGATAAGCCGCATATTAATATTTATGCTGATATCATAGAATCTTTTATTGCTGCTATTTTTTTGGATGCTGGGTTAGAAACAGCCTGTAGTTTTGTAGAACAATATTGGCAGTCTTTAGTACAAGAAGATTATGCAGAAAAATCTGATGCCAAAACTGCTTTGCAAGAATGGGCCCATAAGCAAAATGGTGCTCAACCAGTATATCGCTTATTAGAGCGAAGGGGCTCTGATCATGACCCCATATTCTTAATAGAACTGGCTGTTGTTGGCTTCGAACCAGTGCGCGCAGAGGGTGCGTCAAAACGTAAGGCTCAGAGTAAAGCCGCTAAAAAAATGCTGCAACGGGAAGGAATTTGGTAGTTATGGCTGAAATTGAAGAATTATCGCGCGCGGGGTTTGTTGCTTTAATAGGGGCTTCAAATGCTGGTAAATCTACTTTTCTTAATAAGCTAGTTGGATCCAAGGTTTCTATCGTAACGCATAAGGTGCAAACTACACGCACCAAAATACGCGGCATTGTAAATTATAAAAACGGGCAAATTGTATTTATTGATACTCCTGGCTTGTTTGAGCCCAAATCGCATATGGATAAACTTATGGTGCACTCTGCTTGGGGCGGAGCTGAAGATGCAGATATTGTTACCATATGCGTAGATGTCTCTGTAGGGTTAAATAGCGAAAATATAATTATTTTGGATAGGGCAAAAACTTTAAAACAGCCAAAAATTCTAATATTAAATAAGATAGATTTAATAACTCATGCTAAATTATTAGCGCTTATAGCAGAGATCAGTACAATTTATGAATTTGCGCATATTTTTATGGTTTCGGCTTTAAAAGGTGTGGGTTGCGAAGATTATTTAAAAACTTTGGTATCTATGCTGCCTTTGGGGCCACATTATTATCCGGATGATCAAATTTCGGACATGGCTGTTCGGCAATTAGCCGCTGAAATTACTAGAGAAAAATTATATCTGCGTGTACATAAAGAATTGCCCTATAGCGCAGCTGTAATAACCGAAAGCTATACCGAGCAAACAGACGGCTCGATCCGGATTGAGCAAATTATTTATGTGGAGCGTCAGGGACAAAAGAAAATTGTTCTAGGCAAGCAGGGCGCTGTGATAAAGGCTATAGGGCTTGCTGCGCGAAAAGAATTATGTGACATTTTAGGCAAAAAGGTGCATTTATTTTTATTTGTTAAAACGCGGCCAAATTGGAAATCGCACGCGGAGGATTATATAGGCCATGAATAATATGTTCTAGGATTATAAATGAAATGGCAAGATGAGGCTATTATTTTGGGTAGCCGACCCTATGGTGAAACCAGTGTAATTTTAGAAGTTTTAACGAAAAATCATGGCTATCACGCTGGATTGGTAAAAGGCGGTGCCTCTAAGGTAAAGCGCTCGATATTACAGCCAGGCAATTTGGTACAAATTAATTGGCGCGCTAGGCTAGAAGAGCAGCTAGGGAATTTTTCGCTAGAGGTTGTTGTTTATTATGCTGTAAAATTAATGAATCATGCAGATTTGCTTTATGCTTTTTCTATTCTACGTTTTCATATAAATTTGCTTACTGAGCGAGTGAAGCATGAATTGCTATACGATATTTTGTTAATTTTGCTTGAATATGGTTTTAAAGCCGATGAGGCAAGTGCACGATTTTTTTTAGCTGAGTTAGTTTTGCGGTTTGAATTTGTTTATTTGGCAGAATTAGGTTTTGGCATTGATACCAATTCTTGTGCTGCAACTGGGACAACGGTAAATTTATGCTATGTTTCGCCTAAATCTGGGCAGGCTGTGTCTCGCGCAGCTGGCGAGCCGTGGAAGCACAAGCTGCTTTTATTGCCGCAATTTTTACTATATCGAGAACAAAGGTTAGATAAGATAGAGGATATTGAAGCTGGACAAAAACTGCTAACTTATTTTCTATATAAAAATATATGGCAACCAGACAATATCAAACCGCTTGCTACTAGAAGCTGGTTTTTTGAAAATATAATAGAAAATATTCAAAATCTATAAGCTAGTTAATAGTTACTATTTTCTCGCCTACGCGTATGATTTTTGCTTGTTCGAGATGATCTAACCGTAAGATAGCCAAAGCTTTTGCGCCTTTGGCTGTAGCTATAGTTCCAATAATCTTTTCATCGGCTAAGATAGCTTCGCCAGTATTTAGTGCTTGTTTGGCTGTAACTATGAATAGTCGTTTTTTTACGCTAGTTTTATGCTGCATTCTTGCTACTACCTCTTGGCCAATGTAGCAACCCTTGGTAAAAGAAACGCCTTGTAGCAAGTCATAATTTATATTATGGGGATAGATGCTGTTTGGCAGAAAATCGGCCCCCATTACTGCTATGCGATAATTTATGCGTAGCTCGTTAAAATCCTCTGCTAGAGTCTTGTTTTGATTAAGCCCACTATATTCTTGATGTAAAATTTTATAAATATGTCGAACATTTAACGGGGAAAATCTTGAGTCGTAAAAGCCATAATTCTGCTCGTTGGTGAGTATTATGTGCTCACTATCATGTTCTATAATTTCAACATTTGAGCGTAGCTTATACATAGCAAGACGCTGTAAAAAACTCTCTTTATATTGCTTATTTATAGTAAGATAAAATGAGCTGTTATTGGTGGTGAGTAAAAAGTCAAAAATAATTTTGCCCTGTGCATTTAATAATGCGGCAGGATAAAAATGATTTTCTGAAATTGCTGCTACATCAGCGGTAATGAGCGATTGTAAAAATTTTTGCGCGTCTTCGCCTCGTATTTCTAAAAGGCTGCTAGCTTCAGTACTATAATATTTAATATTGTCCATTTATAAAATTTAGCATAAAATGTAAAAAAGATAAATAAGCTAGAGGATCTCTTATGGTTTTTTCGCCTGATGATATGCGCTTCGATAAAATTTTTAGCAATGGTACTGTTGTTACGCCCGCAGGGGTTATGCGGTGTGATGTTGGTGTTGTGGGTGAAACTATAGCTTATTTGGGTGATTTAAATAAAGCCGCGGCTGAAGAGATTATTGATTGCACAGATTTACATATTTTACCTGGTGTTATAGATAGCCAGGTGCATTTTCGTGAGCCAGGGGCGGAACATAAGGAAAATTTGGTGTCTGGTTCACGTGCGGCTGTTTTGGGTGGCGTAACTTCTGTTTTTGAAATGCCCAATACAAATCCGCCAACAGTTAGCGCAGAAGCTTTGCAAGATAAGGTTGCCCGAGCTGTGAATAGGATGCATTGTGACTTTGCTTTTTGGGTAGGCGGCACGCATGAAAATGCGGCTAATGTTGGTGAGCTAGAACGCTTGCCTGGTGCTGCCGGAATAAAGATATTTATGGGCTCCTCTACGGGTGATCTTTTAGTGGCTGATGATGCTGGTGTGCGTGCTATATTACAAAATACTAAGCGTCGCGTAGCTGTACATAGCGAAGAAGAATCACGGCTTAATGAGCGTAAAGATTTGCGCATAGCTGGTGACGCTTCCAGTCACCCTATTTGGCGTGATGAAACAGCAGCGATATTGTGTACCGAAAGGTTGGTGAAAATAGCACATGAAACAAATAGCCCTATTCATGTTTTGCATGTTTCTACTAAGCAGGAGATCGCGTTTTTACAGTTGCATAAGGATCTGGTAACTTTAGAAGCAACGCCGCATCATCTTACTTTTAGCAGTGATGATTATGCTAAATACGGAAATTTAATACAAATGAATCCACCAATTAGAGGCCCTGAGCATCGCGAGGCTGTTTGGTGGGGAGTAGAGCAAGGATTGATAGATGTTCTGGGCTCTGATCATGCC
This sequence comes from Bartonella sp. TP, assembly GCF_030406085.1. Classification (NCBI taxonomy): domain Bacteria; kingdom Pseudomonadati; phylum Pseudomonadota; class Alphaproteobacteria; order Hyphomicrobiales; family Bartonellaceae; genus Bartonella; species Bartonella sp. TP. Next base: position 155,412 of record NZ_CP129002.1, on the reverse strand, counting down.
CCTCATACATTAGAAGAAAAGGCGAAGCCTTATCCCGCGTCTCCATCTGGCATGCCTGGCGTGCAAACTACACTACCTATTATGCTGAACTATGTAAATATGGGCAAATTAACTTTAGAGCGCTTGGTTGATTTGACATCCCATGGGCCAAATCGTATTTTTGGTATAAGTAGAAAAGGGCGCATAGCGGTTGGGTATGATGCAGATTTAGCTATAGTGGATCTAAATCGTGAAGAAATTATTACTAATGCTAGCTCTGCCTCTAAAGTGGCATGGACGCCTTACGATAAGATAAAAATTAAGGGTTGGCCTATAGCTACAGTGCTGAGAGGAAAAATCGTAATGTGGCAAGGTAAAGTAATTGGCGAAGCCATCGGGCGTGTGGTAAAATTTATATAAAATTTTCTCTAATCTTGATTTTGTCTTTGGCCAAGTTGTGTTATTAAAGAGGCACTTATTGCCAGAGCATCTGTTTTGTAGATATTGTATGCTTTGCGGGCAGACTGTGTGCAGCTTCTGTAATTAGTGCTAAACGCGTTATAGGAATCATTAAACGCTCCGAATAGATTCTTTTTTCTTAGGTCATTTAATTTTTCACTTTGTGCTAAATCTTCTGCTTTTTGCCTAAATTGCATCGTTTGTTCAAAGCATATATTAGTTAAAAAATGCAAAGCTCCAAGCGCGCTGTATAGCTGCGCTAATCTATCGTCGTAAATCGTTTCGGTTATTTTATTTGCATCTGTAGTTGTTATAGTAGCTTTGTCATTAATCCCAGTGGCGACAGTTGGGTTATCGGTGGCGTAAGCTAGCTTTGTGCTGGCGAGCAAGATATATATAAATAAATATTTGAGCTTAATATTCATTATTTTCCACTATTATTTAGCATAATTATATTAAATAGGGTATGTTTGGCAAAACGCAAACTTAAATTTTCTTGGAGAAAGATTATGTATCAATTGTGGCTTTTTAATACATTAACCAGGCAAAAGAATCTTTTTACGCCTATAGATAAAAAAAATTTGCGTATGTATGTTTGTGGACCAACCGTATATGATTCTATTCATATTGGTAATGCTCGGCCACTTATTGTTTTTGATATATTGTTTCGTTTATTGCGTTATATTTATGGAGAAGAGCATGTTGTATATGTGCGTAACATTACGGATGTTGATGATAAAATTAACGCTAGAGCAAAATCACGTTATGGTGATATAGATCTGAATGCTGCTATACATCAATTAACGACGCTAACTAACCTTTCTTTTCAAGAAGACGCTGCTGCTTTGGGTTGTTTGCCGCCTAGCTCTCAGCCCCGCGTTACCGAACATATGGAAAATATAAAAGCAATGATAGAAAGATTATTGCAAAAAAAACGGGCCTATATCGAGCAGGATCATATATTATTCAGTGTAGAAAGTTTTGCAGATTATGGCAAATTATCTGGACGCTCGGTAGGCGAAATGTTGGCTGGCGCTAGAGTAGAAGTAGCGCCATACAAGCATGGAGATATGGATTTTGTGTTGTGGAAGCCTGCAAAGCCGGGCGAGCCTTCTTGGCCTTCGCCAGGGGGCATTGCCGTAGGCGGTCGCCCAGGTTGGCATATTGAGTGTTCTGCAATGTCTATGGCCGAATTATTAGAACCTTATGGTGGCGGCTTAGAATCTACTGAAGCAGAGAAAAATGTTTTTGATATACATGGTGGGGGTATAGATCTTATGTTTCCTCACCATGAAAATGAGATCGCTCAAAGTCGTTGCAGCTTGGGGGCCACTAAAATGGCAAATTTTTGGCTTCATAATGGCTATCTCCAGGTTGATGGCAAAAAAATGTCAAAAAGCGAGAATAATTTTATTACGGTAAAGGATATTATTGGCAGCGACGAAGCCATGTTTAGAAATAAAGGTAATGTGGTAAGGTTTGCTATGCTGCAAACGCATTATCGTAGTAATTTTAATTGGACGAATGAGCGCTATGAACAAGCGCATAATGAGCTGGCTAAATGGCAAGAAAAATTGCAAGGCGTACCTACGCAAGATGTCGCTATTGATGAATTTATTGAAGCTTTGTGCGATGATTTAAATACACCTTCAGCTATTACTCATATGCGTGAATATTTTAAGAATAATGAATTGGTAAAATTAAAGCTATCGCTAGAGTTTTTGGGGATAAATGTTACAACAGCAGCGCAACTTAATAAGCTTGAGCAGTATAAACATCTTATTGAGCAGCGGGCTAAGGCTATAGCAAATAGAGATTGGCACACAGCAGATGAAATTCGTCTTATTTTGCAAAGTAAAGGCGTTGAGGTACGAGACTGGAAAGATGAATCAGGGGCCAGACAAACTGAATATTTACATAAAACTTAGCTGCGTAAGATTTTAATAATTTCTGGGACGTTTTTAGCAATAAGCGGTGAGAAGCCAGCTAAATCATGGATAAAACCGCTGGACTCCATATGTCGTAGTAAATCTATTAAAGGCTGCCAAAAGCCAGCGATATTTGCAATGATAATAGGCTTGCTATGCCTATTCAGCTGCGCCCAGGTGGTTATTTCTGTTAGTTCTTCCAGCGTGCCGATGCCGCCAGGTAGGGCTATGAAGGCATCTGCTTTTTCGAATAGCAGCTTTTTTCTTTCATGCATAGTTTGCGTTATAATAACGTCATCTCTACCATATGGGTTAGAGTCGGCAGCCTCACGCTCAAGTAAAAATTCAGGAATAATGCCTAAGACGTTACCGCCAGCTTGGCGCGTTGCTTGCGAAATAAAGCCCATAATTCCACTATCTCCCCCGCCATATACTAAAGCAACGCCATTTTGTGCTAGAGCCGCACCAAGCTCTATTGCGGTTTCTTTAAACACTAACTGACTACCAGGGCGCGAGCCACAATAGACGCATACAGAATTTATCTTTTTCATAAGACAATTATGCTGTATAATAATCTCTAAAGCAAGAATTTTTTTAAAATCTTGCAAAGAACGGTAAAATTATCTATAAGTTGTAGCTATGAAAAATATTGCTCCAGATTCTAATGCAAATAGTTCTGCTGTCCCGCAGGAGAAGAAAACGCTTAAAACTATAGGCCAATTATGGAGCTACATGTGGCCGCAGAATCGGCCAGATTTAAAGCTGCATGTTATTTTGGCTATAGGCTATATGATTCTGGCGAAATTTATTCTGTTAGCCGTGCCATATTTGTTTAAATATGCTACGGACAGTTTGGCACCGCAGGGTGCTGGCTTTATTCAGCAACACAAAACTTTGCTCTGGGTAGCTTTGCCGATAATATGGGTATGCTCTTATAATGCAGCTAGGCTAGCGCAGGCTGGGTTGAATCAATTGCGGGACGCTTTGTTTGCAAAAGTTGCACAACATGCTGTACGCCAATTAGCTGGTAGAGCTTTTATACATATGCATGAGCTTTCATTACGTTTTCATTTAGAGCGCTATACAGGTGGGCTGGCAAGGATAATTGAGCGAGCCATAAAATCGGTAGAATCTATGGTTCGGTTTACTATTTTGAATAGCATACCAACTTTACTAGAGTTTGTTCTGGCGGCTGCAGCTTTTTGGTATTCTTATAATTTTTGGTACCTACTTATAGTAGCTATTATGCTAGTTGTTTATATCTGGTTTAGTGTAACTACCAGCACTAGACGTATAGATATTCGCCGTGATATGAATAAATATGATACCGAAGCAAATAGTAGGTCGGTTGATGCTTTGTTAAATTATGAAACCGTAAAATATTTTGGCAATGAAAAGTTAGAAGCGCAGCGCTTTGACGAAGCTATGGCGGTGTATGAAAAATCGGCAATAAAGGTTTGGACCTCCCTTGGCTGGTTGAATTTTGGTCAGGCGGCTATTTTGGCCATAGCTATGGCAATTATCATGTCGATGTCGGCTTATCAAGTAATGCATGGTACACAAACGGTAGGCGATTTTGTCTTTGTGAATAGTCTTTTGATACAATTATCTTTTCCGTTAAATTTTATTGGCACAATATATCGCGAGTTACAACAGGGGCTTACAGATGTAGAAGCGCTATTCAATTTGTTGGATACTAAACCAGAGATAGTCGATTCTAGCGCTGCTTTGCCCTTGCAGATAAGCAAGGCGAAGATAGAGTTCAAGAATGTAAGCTTTTCTTATAATCAAGATAGAGAAATATTGCATGGCATTAGTTTCTCGGTAGAGGGTGGCAAAACAGTGGCCATTGTTGGACCAACTGGTGCAGGTAAATCTACTATATCCAGATTGTTATTTCGATTTTATGATGTAAGCAACGGTCAGATTTTGATTGACGGACAGGACATTCGCGATGTTACCCAAAATAGTTTGCGGGCGCAAATCGGCGTAGTGCCGCAAGATACAGTATTGTTTAATGACACTATCGGTTATAATATTCGCTATGGAAAGGTTACTGCCAGCAACGAAGAAATGGTAAATGCCGCGAAACAGGCGCAAATAGATAAGTTTATAGCGCGCCTTTCAGAAGGCTATAATACAATGGTTGGGGAACGTGGTTTAAAGCTATCTGGCGGTGAAAAACAGCGTGTAGCTATAGCTAGAACCATTTTAAAAAACCCGGCAATCTTGTTATTAGATGAAGCTACCTCTGCTTTAGATTCTGGTACCGAGCGGCAAATACAAGAAGCGCTTGATACAGTGCGTGTTGGTCGCACTACCTTAGTTATAGCGCATAGATTGTCTACTATCGTAAATGCAGATGAAATTTTAGTATTGAGTGAAGGCCAAATAGCCGAGCGCGGCTCGCATGAAGAACTTTTGAAAAAGCAAGGTATATATGCTATGATGTGGTCCAAGCAAAAAGAAATAATGAAAGCCCAAGAGATTTTGTCTGATAATGCGTCTTATTGATTTTTTTGTGTAAGAGATAGAACTTTGTTATTAATATGATCGTTTATATTATGATTTTTTTGTTTGGCTGTTTTTGATAAGGTAGATCTATGTTGCAAGATATTTTTAGTATTATACCTCCTATACACCGTGAGGGATATCCTTTTATTGCCGGTTTTTTTATTGGTTCTGTAGTTTTGGGATTTATATGGCCTCCTTTATTTTGGATAGGCTTATTGTTGACCATTTGGTGTATATATTTTTTTCGCGACCCGCTACGTGTTATTCCGTTAGATAAGGATTTGGTAATTTCCCCTGCTGATGGTGAGATTTCGTGGGTAGGGCTAAGCAAGCCGCCAGCAGAATTAGGGCTAGGCGAAGGTGAATTACAGCGTATTTCTATCTTTATGGATGTTTTTTCGGTGCATGTTAACCGTATGCCTATGGCAGGTGTTGTAAAAAACATTGTTCATAAAGCTGGGCGCGTTATGAACGCTAAGTTGGATAAAGCAAGTGAAGTGAACGAGCGGAATAGCTTGGTGTTAGAAACGGCACATGGAAATATAATTCTTGTGCAAATTGCTGGATTAATTGCTAGGCGCATTCTGTGTTGGACGCAGCTAGAAGAACAAGTGCATGCTGGACAAAGATTTGGTTTGATACGCTTTGGCTCTCGTGTAGATATTTATTTACCAGCAGGAGCTAAGCCCTTAGTTGCTTATGGGCAAAAAACCATTGCTGGTGAAACCTGCATTGCTAGTTTTAAAGAAGATCATGCGATAGAAGATTTTCTATGCGAGTGATTGTAGATTATTATGCCGTTAAGAACTAAAACACAGCCTTTGCAGATAAATGGTGGTAGTAATATGCCAGCACCTAATCTTCCTATACGTTATTATATACCCAATTTGGTAACGATATTGGCTGTTTGTGCTGGTATGAGCGCCATACGACTTGCCTTTGAAAATCATTATGAAAAAGCTATTTTTATGGTTTTAGTTGCTGCTACCCTCGACGGATTAGACGGAAGAATTGCTAGATTGTTGAAGGCCACGAGCGCTTTTGGAGCGCAAATGGATTCACTAGCGGATGCTATAAATTTTGGCGTTGCTCCTGCACTGATAGTATATAGCTATATGTTGCATGAGGCTGGTGGTATTGGTTGGATAGCAGTTTTGATTTACAGCTTGGCTTGTTGCTTGCGCTTAGCGCGTTTTAATGTAATGTTAGAAGACAGCTTTTTGGCTGCATGGCAAAAGGACTATTTTGTAGGTATTCCAGCGCCAGCTGGAGCTTTGCTAGCTTTATTGCCAATGTATTTAGGTGCTTTGGGAATGGAGCACGGTCCAAAAACTGTATTATTCTTTAGCTTATATATCGTTATCATAGCTTTTTTAATGGTTAGCAAATTGCCCGTTTGGAACGCTAAAAATATTGCCAATAGCTTGAAGCGGGATATTATGATTCCTTTATTATTGATCCTAGTTGCTTATGTTAGTTTTATAGCAGTTTATCCTTGGCAAACACTCACTTTTACAACTTTTTTCTATATTTTGTTTTTGCCTTTAAGCTATATCTCGTATGCTAAAAAAGAGAATTATTATAGAAATCAGGGTATTGGCCGGTAAAATAATGATCAGTTAGCTGCGGGTTGTTATCGTTACGTTTTTCATTGCAAATGGCCTTGTATACCCCATCTAGCGAAAGAAAGGCGATACTGTCTACGCCAAGATGCTTAGCCATGGCTGCTGCATCAGTATAGTTATAGCTAAGCAATTCTGTTTTGGTTTTGATATTGATACCGAAATAATCTGGATAAAGCAGCATGGGGCTTGCTATTCTGATATGAATGCTTGCTGCGCTTGCTGCTTTTAATTGCTTTATAATTGCTTTTAGTGTGGTGCCACGTACTATTGAATCGTCAACTAAAATTATGTTTTTGCCTGCTATAAGCTGTTTATTAACATTATGTTTTATTTTGGCGGCCCAGGTTTGTTCGGTAATATCGGCAGCGATAAAGCTGCGCCCGGCATAGCTGCTAGCTGAAATGGCGAGTTCAAAAGGGATACGGCTCTGGCAGGCATAACCTAAGGCAGAAGCTGTACCACTATGTTGAATTGGTACAACTATGTCTGCCTGTATATAGGCTTCTGTTGCTAAAATTTTACCCATATGCTTGCGTATATTATAAATATTTTGTCCTTTTATCTCGCTGTCATTATGTGAAAAATAAATATATTCGAATATGCATAATTTTGCTGGCTTCGTACATGGTTTTTGCAGTTGTATAATCTCTACGGAACCGTTTGTTAATTTTTTGCAACAAATTATTTCACCATTTTCTACTTCTCTTACAAACTCAGCGCCTATGATATCTAAAGCGCAGCTTTCAGAGCAAAATATCGGGCTGCCATCCAGCATTCCCATGATTAAGGGGCGAATGCCTATAGGGTCACGAGCAGCAAACAATATATTTTCATTTAGCGCGACTATAGCAAATCCGCCGTTAATAGCATTTATAGTGTTGGTAAAAGCTGATTCTATAGTTGCGTTTTTTGCTAAGCTGTTTAGCTTAATAAGCTTTATTAAGCCATGGCTATCACTTGTATTTGATTTGGCTGAAGTCGAGATTAATAATTGCCCGTTATGAGCTAGGCTTAGATTTTGCGCTATTGGCGAGTTTACCAAGAGTGGTTGTATATTTTCAAGTTCGGTATCACCTAAGGTGCTATAACGTACGTGGCCTATGGCGCTTTCGCCTGGTAGTTTAGATAAAGCTTCGCCAGCATTAAAATTGCTTAATACGGTACCTAGCGCCTTTTTTTGGTATATTCGCGTTTTTTCATAAGAAATTATGCCTACGGAATCTTGCCCTCTATGCTGCAAGGCATGCAAGCCTAACATGGTTAGATAGGCAGCATGCTCGTGGCCTAAAATTGCAAAAACGCCACATTCTTCCTGTAATTTGTCAATTGGCAAAAAATCATGGTGCATCCTTGGCTGTCTCCGAGACTTTTTGTTTAATTAAGGCAAATATTTGGTCTAGATTTAGCAAATCTGGAGGTATCGCCCCATAAATGCTTTGTCCCATTTTGTAAAGCAAAGGATAGGTTTTTGCAGATACAAACCATGCTGGTTGCTTCTGCGGTTCAAAGATATTGCTTATTAATAAAGAGCTTAGCGCCATTATAATTACTGCTCTAGCAACGCCATATACTAGGCCTAGAAAGCGGTCTAAGGGGCCGATGAAGCTGGTAAGGATAAGGTCTGATATTTTTAATGTTAAGAAGGATATAATTATTAAGCTAATGCAGAAAATTGTAGCTAGGCCAATGATTTTCTGTAAATTATGGCTAGAAGTAAGGTTTTCTAAAATCGGTATGAGTATAGGATGTAGCTTATAGGCTAAATAAGCCGACAGAATCCAGGATAAGAGTGATAATACTTCGCGTGAAAAACCGCGTAGCATAGCTATTATGCCAGAAATTATACTAAAGGCGATGGTTATGATGTCAAATATTGTCATAAATTTTTAGTCCTCTCTTAAGCCTTGTCTGTTTTTTCGCTCGCTATAGCTGCAACTAATTCGGCCAAATCTCTATATTTAGTATAGGAAAAATTTTCTAATAATGGTAAATCTTTCGTATTTTGCGATATTATAGCATGTTTAAAGCCTAATTTCTGTGCTTCTTTTATACGATGCGCAGAAAGTGAAGCAGGGCGGATGGTGCCAGAAAGGCTAACTTCACCAAAATAGATATGATCAGCAGGTAAGGGCACTCCGCTTATGGCAGAAATAAGCGCTGCTGCGGCCGCTAAATCTAGGGCGGGTTCTGTGGTTTTGTAGCCCCCAGCAATGCTTATATAAATATCATGATTGTTTAATTTTAGGTTGCAATAAGAGGATAAGACAGCCAAAACCATTGACAGGCGATTGGTATCCCAGCCTACTACGGAGCGACGTGGCATACCGAGCGAGGATTGTGAAACTAGTGTTTGTACCTCTACCAACAGAGGTCTTGTACCTTCCATGCCAGCAAAAACGGCAGAGCCCGGTGCATTTTCGCTGCGATAATTTAGGAAAAGTTCGGAGGGATTTTGTACCTCGTTTAAGCCATCATAAGACATTTCAAATACGCCAATTTCATCTGTTGGGCCAAAGCGATTTTTGATAGTGCGTAAAATTCTATAATGGTGGCTTTTGTCTCCTTCAAAATATAATACGGCATCGACCATATGTTCTACAACTCTTGGTCCTGCTATTTGGCCTTCTTTAGTTACGTGGCCCACTAGGATTACTGTTGTACTGCTATTTTTTGCAAAGCGTATCATTTCTTGCACGCTTGTTCTAACTTGTGTTACCGTGCCAGGCGAGGAATCGGCTAGGTCTGACCATAAAGTTTGTATGGAATCTATGACTACTACGTCTAAATTTTCACATTTTTGCAATGTGGCCAAGATATTTTCTACATTTGTTTCGGCGGCTAATTTTACATCGCTTTGTAAAATGTTAAGTCTTTTTGAGCGTAGTTTAATTTGGGCTATGGCCTCTTCGCCAGAAACATAAACAACGTTGTAATTTTTATTGCTAAGTGCGGCGCAGGCTTGGGTAAGCAAAGTGGATTTACCAATGCCAGGATCGCCACCTAATAAAATTGCGCTACCGGGAACAAAGCCCCCGCCAGTAACCCGGTCTAGCTCATTTATTTTTGTTACAATTCGCGGCAATGTTTCTATCTCGCCGCAAAGTGAGGTCAAGGCGATCTTTGTACCGCGAAGCTGCTTTGCTTTTGGCCTTGTACCTATGCCTATTTCACCATCTAATTCTATTATACTATTCCATTCATCGCAGATATCGCAACGCCCAGCCCATTTATTATGGATAGCATCGCATTTACTGCATATGAATTGTGCTTTTGTTCGCATTCTTTAATAGTTTCTTGCTGGCGTATAGCTTTCTGTGGCACGATCATAAAAGCGAGTATATTCTGCTTCAAAAGCTAATTCGATATTGCCAGTAGAGCCATGTCTTTGTTTCGCGATTATAATTTCTGCTGTTCTTCGTACCGCATCCATTTCTTCTTGCCATATGTCGTGTTGGTCTGTTCCTGTAGCTGGTTGCTCTTGCAGTTTATAATAAGCAGCGCGATACACAAACAAAACTATATCGGCATCTTGCTCAATCGACCCAGATTCTCTGAGATCAGAAAGTTGCGGGCGCTTATTCTCGCGATGTTCTACCTGCCTGGATAATTGAGATAAAGCTATGATTGGTACATTTAGCTCTTTTGCTAGAGATTTCAGAGCAATGGTTATCTCGGTTAATTCATTAACTCTGTTTGCTGAAGTGTTTTTGCTGCTCTGGATTAATTGTATATAATCGATAACAAGCACATCAAGTCCGTGCTGGCGTTTTAAGCGGCGCGCTCTAGAGGCGATTTGCGCTATTGAAGCGCCTCCTGTTTCGTCTATATATAGTGGTAAAAATTCTAATTTGCGCGCTAGACCGCTTAGTTTAATGAAATCATTTTCTGTAATATCTCCACGACGTATTTTGTGGGACGAAATTTCCGCTTGCTCAGAGATAATACGTGTTGCAAGCTGCTCGGCTGACATTTCTAATGAAAAAAAGCCAACCATGCCGCCTTCTTGTATGCTTTCTTCTTCCGTTTCAGTTTTTGCTTTCGCTGCTTTATAGCGATTCGCTATGTTAAAGGCTATATTGGTGGCTAGCGAAGTTTTGCCCATGCCTGGCCGCCCAGCTAATATAATCAAATCTGAGCGCTGAAGCCCGCCCAATGCATTATCCAACGTTACAATATAGGTCGGAAAGCCAGAAAGTTTGTTTGGTCTTTTATAAGCACTCTGCACCAGCTCAATAGATTTTTGCAGAGCAGTTTTGAATGGAGCAAAGCCAGTATTGATTTGGCCTTTTTCTGCTAGATTGAATAATGCTTGCTCGGCCAATTCAATTTGGTCATAAGGCGAAAGCTCTAATGGTGCGTCAAAAGCTGTTGTTACAATCTGGCCGCCAATATCTATTAAGGAGCGCCTTAAGAATAGGCGATATATCATAGTAGCGTAGCCAAGGGCGTTTCTTATTGTAACGGCTTCTATTGTTAGTTGAACCGCATATTCATAGGCGCTGATATCGCCTATATTTTGCTCTTTGTCCAGAAATTCTTTTAGCGTTAGCGGTGTCGCGACTTGGTTTATATTAACTTTTCGAGTTATTAGTTCATATAAAGTCCGATGAAAAGGCAGAATAAAATGCTCAGCTCTTAAAAAATCGGAGATTTTGTCAAGACCATCATTATTTATTAAAAGCTCGCCTAATAAAGCTTGTTCTGCTTCTAATGAATGTGGCAAATGGCGAAGTGATGAAGCTGCGCCCCCCGTACCAGACGGCGCGCCTGCATAATCACCCATAATAGTTTTATTACGCTCCGCTATGTTTGCCACTTCTTCTCACTATATAATATTACTATCAAGAATTTTCTGGTTCTAACTCTTCTTCATGTTCGACAGTTTCTTCTTTTCCGTAGATCGCCTCTGCGGTATTCAATTTTTCTCCCGCTGTTTGGCGGTTAGCCTCTTCGATGGATCTGGCGATGTTTAGCACTACTGCAGACTCAACCTCTGGGTGTAGGCTTATAATTATATTGTGCAAACCTATAGTCTTTAGTGGTTGGTTTAGAATAATTTGATTTTTTGCTACTTCAAATCCACCTTCTGAAAGTAAATCGGCTATATCACGGGCAGACACAGAACCATATAAATGCCCTGTTTCGCCAGCGGAGCGCACTGCTATAAAAGTTTTGCCTGTTAGAATTTTTGCGACTTTTTCTGCTTCGCTTTTTCTTTCTAAGTTTTTAGCCTCTAGCTGAACTCGTTGATTTTCAAAAATTAGCTTATTTGCATCATTAGCACGAATAGCTTTTTTTTGTGGTAACAAGAAATTTCTAGCATAACCATTTTTAACTTTTACTATATCACCCATTTGACCTAAGCGCGCGATGCGTTCTAGAAGTATTATTTGCATGTGTTTTTCCTTTCCATTTCAAATAAAATATTTATATTGTCCATAATATTTCAGTGTTGACCACAACCCCATTAAAGTTAATGTAATAAATAGTGGTGCAGTAAAAATTACACTACTAGCCAGGCTTACATAGATTAATGTTAGCAAAAAGAATCTACCATACATCGGCCAGGTTAAATTGTGTAAATAAGCTAATCCAGCAGCAAAAAAGGCAATTATAAAGCTAACTAACCCAACATTGGCTACTAGCTCTATTGCATGACTTGTTGGTACAAAGCTAAAAAAAAGAAACAAAGGTAGTAACAGCATAGAAATTAAGGGTAGAAACAAATCTTTTGGCCAGGAAAAATATAAGGTTTTTAGGCTATTAATTTTTTTGCTTAATAGAGTAGCAAAATATAAATTACTAAGGCTAAAGCATAAGCAATATATTGCTAGCATATTTGCTAAGATTAAATTGAAATGTTTTTCTAGCAGATTCTTTGCCTCAATAAGTTTCTCATGCAGATTAATATCGATATTGTAAGCTTGGCCCACAGTCAGTGCATGATTTATCTTTGTGAGTATAATATGTTTTAAACTATCTTGCAGGGCTGGCATATGTTCTAACAGCAACAATAAAGTGCTAATTATGATAATATTTGCGCATATCAAATCAAAAAATACAGTAGATAGTGTAAGTTTTGCGTTATTAGCTAACCGAAAATAACTAAAGTATAACAGACTAGCGCCAAAAAAAGCTGGTAATAAAAACACTCCAGTATGCATTATAGCGTATAATGGGGTAGTTAGTAATAATAAGCCAGCTGTTGTGGCTAGTAAAGCACCTAATCCGGCATAGATGTTTATATTTAATGTTATCAAATATAACGGTACAGTAAGGCAGCAAGCTAATGGAATAGAAAATATTGAACCATTTCTTAATAAATAAACAAATAGCAAAGCAGAGCTAAGCAAGCCTAACACTGCAAAAAGGGTCATGCGTAATTCGTACCAGAGATATATAGCTTTGTTCATTAATTTGCTGTCCTGCTTAAATTGCAGTTAGAGAATATACTCAACTTTTAAGTCAGCATTTTTGCTGACTTAAAAATATAACAATATGTTATTTTACTACATAAGGTAGTAAGGCCAAAAAGCGCGCACGCTTGATTGCTTGGGCTAATTCGCGTTGATGCTTATGTGCTACAGCTGTTATGCGTGAAGGCACAATTTTGCCACGTTCTGAAATATATTTTTGCAATAGCTTTACATCTTTATAGTCAATTTTGGGTGCATTTTCAGCGCTGAAAGGGCAACTTTTACGACGACGTATAAAAGCTCTGCGTATGGTGGAACTAGTAGTTGCTGACATTACAGATCTCCTTGCATTGCGGTTGTATTAATGTCTTGGCGAGATGGACGAAAGCGGTCGTCAGATTTAAAATTATATTCATCCTTATCTCGCTTAGCTAGCACCACAGAGGGGCCCTTTTCATGCTCTTTAACGCGAACGGTCATATAACGCAAAATATCCTCATTTAATCGCATTTGGCGCTCTAGTTCTGCAATTACAGGGGCTTCAGCATCTAGATCCATTAATACATAATGCGCTTTGCGGTTTTTATTAATACGATAGGCTAGGGTACGCAGGCCCCAATATTCTACCCTACCAACTTTGCCGCCGTTAGAAGTTATTACCTCTTTATAATTGCTAATCAGCTGGTCGACTTGCTGCTGCGTGATGTCTTGCCTAGCCATGAAAATATGTTCATAAAGTGCCATAGTTTTACCTTTCTTCAAACTAATCTAATTAAACTTAGCGCTAAGCCTCACTTCCGTCTCCTGATAATTGAAGAAAGGATAATGCTTGAGACAATCGAGAGCGGAGACAAGGGAGGAAGTGAGCTTTATGCCCATACACAAAATGCGCCTCCGTTCAGCCCCCAGCCAAACTTAATCATTAATTTTTCTTCTACTACATTGTTAAAAGTTTTACAAGCTTAATTTTAACTTTTGAATTGTAAATGTGGATATTTTTTTATATGTTGCTTTAGTCGATTAATTTTTAAAGAATGAGATTATGTTAACAAATATAGATAATTTTTTATTGCTACATATGGCTGGTAAATATATGTATCCGGGGGCAATAGTTCCCCACGGTCTATTCTTTTTTGCTATAATATGCGCAAAATGGCTTACATATTTTATCCCCTTGCATCTTTTGTGGTTGAGCATTAATTGGCTAACCAGCAGCTCTACCATAGCAGCAGAAGGCTGCAGATTTCGACGACTTGTTTCGCCGCTAGTGGCAAAAATTTTATTATCCATTGGCATTGCTTTGCTGCTTTCTTTTTTGTTTGGTTGCTTTTATCATAGGCCTCGTCCTTTTGTTGTTTATCCTGATATTGCTTTGCTGTTGCATACAGCCAGTCCTTCTTTTCCAAGCGATCATGCTACGATATGGGCAGCTTATTGCTATATGCTTTATAAGAATCAGCAATGTAAGAAAGACTCATATAATATAGTATATGTCGCTATTGCTTTAGCTTTGCTAACATGCTGGGGGCGGATTTTTGTTGGAATACATTATCCTTTTGATATTTTGGGTGGCGCGATTTTAGGGCTTTTTTGCGCTTTTGCAGTAGACAAATTTGTGCCTTGTAGTAATAAATAATAATTTTTCATAGAGGTAATTGTGACTATAGCATTTATATTTCCTGGTCAGGGTAGCCAATCAGTAGGAATGGGCAAAAAATTAGCAGCAGATTTCAGTGTTGCGCGTGATGTATTTGCAGAAATAGATGAAGCTTTGGGGCAAAATTTGTCGCAGCTAATGTTTGAGGGGCCGCAAGAGGAGTTAGATTTAACGTCGAATACGCAACCAGCTATCATGGCCGTTTCTATGGCTGTGTTAAGGGTTATGGAAAGCTTGGGGCTGGATATAAAGCGGCATGTAAAATTTGTTGCGGGACACTCTCTTGGAGAATATTCTGCTTTGTGCGCAGCGGGCATGTTTAGCTTAAGTGACACAGCAAAATTATTACGTATAAGGGGGCAGGCAATGCAGCAAGCAGTTCCGGCTGGCAAAGGGGCTATGGCTGCGATAATTGGCTGTGAAGAAAACGAATTAGCAATGATTTGCGATAAAGCAGCAACAAAAGGCCAAGTTTGTCAAATAGCTAATGATAATGGCGGAGGCCAATTGGTTATTTCTGGCTCGGCGGACGCTGTTGCCGCTGCTGTTAATTTGGCTAAAGAAGAATTGCGGGCAAAAAAAGCTGTTTTCTTAGCAGTATCGGCTCCTTTTCATTGTGCTTTAATGCACAATGCGGCATTGACGATGGAAAAAGCGTTGGCTAATGTTGTTAAATCAGAGCCAAAAATAGAATTGATACCTAATATTAGTGTAAGTCCGCAAAAGGACTTAGATATAATTGTTGACCTTCTTGTACAACAAGTTACAGGTCGAGTTCGGTGGCGAGAAACTATAGAATGGTTTGCGGCCAATGGGGTAAATAGTTTATATGAAATAGGTTGGGGGCAAATATTAACTAAATTAACTAAGCGCATTGATAAGAATCTAAGCGCTTACAGTGTATATGAAGCAGAAGCTATTGAAACTAGCTTAAAAGCTTTAAACTTATGATTTAAGGTAACCTTGTAGAAAGCACTAATAAATGTTTGATTTAACTGGAAAAAAAGTACTCATAACTGGCGCAACCGGGGGTATTGGGCAAGCTTTAGCTAAAAATTTCTATAGTCAGGGATGTATAGTTGGATTGCATGGTAGCAACGAAGAGAAGCTGAATAATTTAACTAACAGTTTGACCCAAATTGGGTCTATTACGGATAGGCAAGTTTTTACATTTGCTGCAGATTTGGCAGACCGTGTTGCTACCAAGGAATTTGCCACCAAAGCTCTGCAAGATATGGGCGGAGTAGATATTTTAATAAATAACGCTGGCATCACAAGGGATGGGCTGTTCATAAGAATGTCGGATAAGGATTTTGACGATATTATAGCCGTGAATTTGTCTGCAGTTTTTAGCTTAACGCAGGAAATTTCTAGGTCTATGCTAAAGCAGCGTTTTGGTAGAATCATAAACATCACTTCTGTAGTAGCAGTTACAGGAAATCCCGGACAAACTAATTATTGTGCTACTAAGGCTGGACTAATTGGTTTTTCTAAGGCTCTGGCGCGTGAATTAGCTACAAAAAATGTAACGGTTAATTGTATTGCTCCTGGTTTTATAGAATCAGCAATGACAGAAAAGTTAAATGATAAGCAAAAAGAAGGTATTTTGGCTTCTATTCCGATGAAAAGGATGGGAATGCCAATAGATATCGCGGCAGCTGCCATATTCCTGGCGAGCACAGAAGCAGCATATATAACGGGGCAAACTATACATGTAAATGGCGGCATGGCAATGTTATAATTGTGGAGTAAAAGTAATTTTGTTTAAAAGATGTTGCTTTTTTTATAGATAAATGTTATTTGCTTAGCTAAGCTGTTAAGCTCTCGCCAAGATGTGGTTGTGTAGACATTTATTGTTTGTTATAATCATATCTTATTTTAACTTGATACTTAATTGTATATATTAATTTGGAAATGAGTCGGAGTTACGACATGAGTGATAAAGCAGAACGTGTTAAAAAAATTGTTATGGAGCATTTAGGCGTAGATGCCGATAAGGTTACCGATAACGCAAGTTTTATTGATGATCTCGGTGCAGACAGTCTTGACACTGTTGAGCTTGTTATGGCGTTTGAAGAAGAATTTGGTATAGAAATTCCTGACGATGCTGCAGAACGAATTTTAACAGTTGGTGACGCTGTTAAATTTATCGAAGATGCTTCTGCCTAAATAAGGTTTTATATAATTTTAGACAGCGCTATGGTTTGTCTTTGCCCATATGCTTTTTCGGCTAATGGGAGTATATAATGCTTATTCTTTTGAGATAAATTTTAAAGGACTGCAAGCAGTATGAGGCGTGTTGTTATTACAGGATTGGGGCTGGTGTCTCCACTAGCTGGCAATGTTAAAGATAGCTGGTCGCGCCTGCTGGCTGGCGAGAATTCTGCTCAACGTATAACACAGTTTGAGGTAGAAGACTTACCATGTAAAATAGCCTGCTCTATACCTTTAGATAGTTCTTTATCTTATAGTTTTGATGCGAATAGATATATGGATCCGCCAGCGCAACGCAAGGTGGATCCTTTTATTGTATATGCTATTGCAGCAGCAGATGAAGCGCTGCAAGATGCTAATTGGCACCCTGAAAATGATGAAGATCAAATAAAAACTGGTGTGTTAATTGGCTCTGGTATAGGCGGGGTACAGGGGATTGTAGAGGCCGGATATACCTTGCGCGATAAGGGCGCGCGGCGTATTTCGCCTTTTTTTATCCCGGGGCGGCTTATTAATCTTGCAGCAGGACAGGTTTCGATTCGTCATAAATTGCGGGGCCCCAATCATTCGGTGGTTACTGCTTGCTCTACTGGCGCGCATGCTATAGGCGACGCTGGGCGTTTAATAGCTATGGGTGATGCTGACGTTATGCTAGCTGGAGGCACCGAATCTCCTATAAATAGAATTTCCCTAGCTGGATTTGCTGCTTGTAAGGCGCTGAGTTTGTCGCATAATGATGACCCACAGAATGCTTCGCGGCCATACGATAAAGACCGAGATGGTTTTGTGATGGGCGAGGGCGCGGCTGTTTTAGTTTTAGAAGAATTAGAGCACGCTTTAGCCCGCGGAGCTCATATTTATGCCGAATTGGTTGGCTATGGTCTGTCAGGTGACGCTTACCATATTACTGCGCCTTCGCCAGAGGGCGAGGGGGCGCTTCGTTGTATGCAAATGGCGGTGCGCAAAGCAAATCTTGATATTGCGAAGATTGATTATGTGAATGCCCATGGCACTTCCACTATGGCTGATATAATTGAATTAGGGGCTGTTGAAAGATTGTTTGGAGAGCACGCTGATCGAGTTTCTATGTCTTCTACTAAATCATCTACGGGGCATATGCTGGGTGCAGCCGGAGCAGCAGAAGCTATTTTTTCTGTGTTAGCTATACGAGATAATGTAGCACCAGCTACTTTGAATTTGGATAATCCTGAAGTTGAAACTAAAATTAATTTAGTGCCGCATGTGCCGCAAAAACGCGAAATTAATGTTGTATTATCTAATTCTTTTGGTTTTGGTGGGACCAATGCTTCGTTAATTATGCAGCGCTTCAAGCCTTGATTATTTTATAGTTAGCTGATAAATGCGTTGAGTGAAGTGTGAAAAGGCTGGCTTTGTATAAAAAATTTGTTTTACCATTAGCTATACTATTTTTGCTTCTAGGTCTTTGCGTTAGTAGTGTTGTTTATTATGGGCATAAGGTTTTTGCTCAAGATGGGCCTGCGATATATGATAGTTTTTTTGTGGTGAATAACGGCGCTAATATTGCAGTAGTTGCGCATCAGCTGAAAAAAGAAAATTTAATTAAATCAGCCTTTTATTTTAAATTATTCGCTCGCTTATATGGCGGTGGGTTTAAGCTCAGGGCTGGTGAATATAAATTTCCAGCGCACAGCTCTATGCATGATATATTGTCACATCTCATTTCGGGAAAGCTATTTGAGCGTAGTTTTACGATTGCAGAGGGACTTACGGTAGAGCAGATTATGCAAAAATTGCAATCTGAAGCTGCTTTAACGGGTAATTTGCCACAAAATTTACCGAAAGAAGGTAGCTTATTGGCCGATACCTTAAAGTTTTTGCGTGGCCAAACTAGAGAGCAGCTTGTGCGCCGCTTAACGGTTAAGCAGCGTAAGCTTGTCGGGGATATATGGCAGCATCGAGATATGTCATTGCCGCTAAAAGATTCGGACCAGCTTATAATTTTGGCTTCAATTATAGAAAAAGAAACTAGCCTAGATGCAGAGCGCCCTTTGGTCGCCTCGGTGTTTTATAATCGCTTAGCACAAAATATGCGTTTGCAATCAGATGCTACGGTGATTTATGGTAGGTATGGTGGAAAGGGCAAGCCGCCTAAAGAACCAATTTATATCTCTGATTTGGCAAATGATAATGCTTATAATACTTATAAAATTTTTGGCCTGCCAGTTGGAGCAATAGCAAATCCGGGGCGCAAGTCTTTATGGGCTGCGGCGCACCCTGCAAAAACCCACTATTTGTATTTTGCTGCTGACGGTAGCGGCAAGCATATTTTTTCTACTAATTTAGAAGATCATAATTTGGTGGTAAAAAAATTGCGTATTCATGAAAAAATTATAAGGTCGGCCAAGCAATTGGCAGTTAGTGGAGGCGGAGCATGATAGAAAATATTTCGGCAAAACGACAAGGCATGCTTTTTGTCTTATCTTCACCTTCGGGAGCAGGTAAGTCGACTTTAGCAAGATTGATGCGAGAAAATTTGGCGCTAACTATCTCTATAAGTGCTACTACTAGAGCCCCGCGTGGGGGTGAAAAACATGGGCAGGATTATTATTTTTTTACTGTACAAGAGTTTAAGGTGTTAATAGATAAAGGCGCCTTTATTGAATGGGCGGAGGTTCATGGAAATTATTATGGTAGTTTTACAAAGACCGTTTTGGATTCTATAAATAGCGGGCAAGATTTATTATTTGACATAGATTACTGTGGTATGCTGCAATTGCAGCAAAATATGCCAGAGCATTTGGTCTCTGTTTTTATATTGCCGCCATCAATAGAGAATCTTCGTCAAAGATTAATGAATAGGTCTGAAGACACTGCAGAGGTTATAGAGCAGCGTATCAAAAATGCTTATAAAGAGATGGAGCATAGCGATAGGTTTGATTACGTATTGATTAACGAGACGTTGGACCAAACTTATCAACAATTAAATGCGATTTATGAGGCTGAAACTCTAAAACGAAAGCGAGCTTTATGGGTAGTGGATTTTTTAGATAAACTCAAGGTAAAGAGCGCGGGTTAGTAGCTTTTTGCCAATTTTTTGCTAGGGCTACAAACTCTTCTAGCGTTAGCGTTTCTGGTCGGCGTTCGGGGTTTATTTTGGCTGACTCGATAAGCTTTATGCCGCCTAAATTTTTAAGACTTTGTCTTAGCATTTTTCTTCTTTGCGAAAAGGTAGCAAAGGTAATCTTCTCTAAGCTTTCTACATTGCAATTAAGAATTTTTGTTTTGGGTATTAGTTGTACTATCGCAGAATCTACTTTTGGACGTGGCGTAAAAGCTGCCGCCGGTAAATTATAGATAATTTTTATATAACAACGCCAATTTGCTAAAATGCTTAATCGGCCATAGGCTTTTTGACCTGCTTGAGCGGTGATACGCTCTGCTACTTCTTTTTGAAACATTAAAATAAGTGATTCATAAAATGGTGGCCAGCTTGGTTGTACTAGCCAATTGAGCAAAAGCTGTGTTGCTATATTATATGGCAGGTTTGCAATGATTTTTGGTTTGGTCGTGCATTTGGCCGCAATTTCGCTATAGTTTTGCTTTAAGGCGTCACCATAGATTACTTCTAAGTTATTATTATATGCCTTGCTTAAATTTGTTAAAACAGGGCGAAATCGCTCGTCTGTTTCTATTGCGATGATTTTGGCCCCGCGGTCTAATAGCGCTCTGGTTAGCCCACCAGGGCCAGGGCCAATTTCTATGACATAATTATTTTCTAACGGGTCGGCAAGGCTAGCAATTTTTGCTGTTACATTGCTGTCTAGCAAAAAATTTTGGCCAAGTGATTTATTTGCGGATAAATTAAATTCTTTAATTATATCGCGTAGGGGGGGTAAGTTTTTTATTGGCATTGGATATTGGCCATTTGTGCTGCGATTTGCATAGCTTTTATCAAGCTTGCTGGGTTTGCTAAGTTTTTTCCTGCTATATCGAAGGCAGTACCATGATCGGGCGAAGTTCTGATAAATGGCAAACCTAAAGTAATGTTTACTGCGCTATCAAATTCCAAGGTTTTTATAGGAATCAGTGCTTGGTCGTGATACATGCATATTGCGACGTCATAGTTTTTGCGGGCTGTTTCATTAAATAAGCTGTCTGCTGGAAACGGCCCAGAGGCTAAGATATTTTCTTTTTGCAATTCTTTGATAGCTGGAGTAATAATTGTTTGTTCTTCTTGCCCCATGCTGCCTTCTTCACCCGCATGCGGATTTAGTCCAGCGAAAGCAAGTCGCGGGTTTTTTATATTAAAGCGCTTCTTCATATCGTAGTGTACTATGCGGCTTAAGTTTAATATGGATTCTTTTGTTAGCAGTTTTGGCACAGTTGCTAATGACGTATGGATTGTAACTGGTACGGTTGTTAATTTATCGCCTTTTAACATCATTACTGGTAGAAATGTTTTGCCATTAGCGTCAAATTTCTGGGCTAGATAGGCTAAAAATTCTGTATGGCCAGCATAAGTAAAGCCAGCCTTATATAGATTGTTTTTTGCTATGGGGCAGGTGACTACGGCTCCACAAATTTTTTTATTCACCAAATCTACAGCTTTTTCAATTGCCTCGATAATAGCTGGTGCATTTTCTGTTTTTGCTATGCCGGGGCTAAAAGTTACAGAATTAGCTACTTGTATTATTGGCAAACTAGAATTGTCTATTTGGCTGTGCTCTAATTCTTTAAGGTTAAGCTGATGAAATTTTACTTCTAGTCCGTAACTTGTAGCATATTTTTTAAAGCTATTAATATCGCCAATGGCGATAAAATTTGGTAAAGCTTGCTTGCTTTTTTGCAACCAAGCTTTGATTATAAGTTCATACCCTATTCCAGATGGGTCTCCGGCACTTATTGCTAGTGGTTTCATAGTTTTAAAAATTAACGATACGTGCTTTTGCTTTTAATTCTTCTAAATATTTATCGTTAAGCGTTTTTAGTTGTTGTGGGGTATTTTTCTTAGTTTCTTGCATAGAATAAACAATTTGGGCCACACGGTCATCGGAAACCTTACGAGCGGAGCATATTGCCAACGCTGTTAGTCCTTCAGGACTTTGTATAGCATTGGTGAGATGGCCTATTTTGGTGGTTTCTATTATTTGTTTCCACTCAGTAGGTAATTGTGGAGCCAAAACACTACCAACATTTTGTATTATCACATCTTGAAGATTTGCTGCTATCTCACGAGAACTGTCACAGCTAGAAAAACGCTTTTTAAAATATGCCGCATTTTTTTTGGCCTGTTGCAAGGCTTTTTGGCTTGGATGGTCTGGCAATACAAATAGCACTTTTTGCAAATTATATTCTGTAACTTGTGGCTTTGTGCCGCCATGCGCTAGTTCTCTTTGTATGGTTTCTGTTTGGCTTAACATCCCATTATTAGCATTTTCGGCTCTATAGCGCATTATTACTAGATTTTGCCAACCAATTTGTGTAGCAATATAGTTTTTAAAATGCTCTGGACTTAAATTTGCATTCAGTAGCATCATGGATAATTGTGGGACCGTCATATGATTTTTCTGCGCGAAATCCTTGTAGCTATTATCCACCTCGTCATTACTTGGCAGAGCATCGCGGGCCCTTAGTTCTGAAGCTTGCAATTCTTGCTCTATTAACTGTTGTTTAGCTTTATTTTCTAGGTCGCCAGTTTGATGTTGTAGGTGCAAAAGGGCTACACGTTGCTGTATATCGGTGTCAGTTATAGCATTGTTGTTAACGCTTATTTTAATTTTAGCCTCGCTGACAGCATTTTGCATAAAAACAGTGTTGGCTAGTATCAGGCTAAAAATTAAGGGTAAAATAGTTTTTTTCAACTTAGTTTTCTCTATAGATTTATACATATTTATAATCTTTATATAAGGCTGGTTTTAGTTTATGCATATAAGCGTCTTATATTAAAATGCAATTTTCTAAATAAGCCATTAATATTACAGGTTTAATTATTGTGCAAGTCCATTATAGTTCTTAGATTAAGTCTAAAGCCAAAACTATTATTTGGTAAGGTTTTATCAAACTCACGGTTGTGGCTGTATAGCAAGGTTAGGGCTAAGCAATCATTTTGATAAGTTAAAGAGCTACCTAAATTTATCAACTTATGTGTTGTTAGGTCAATATTTTGGTAAGCGCCTATTTGCCAATTTTCTGTAAGTTTTAGATTTGCCAAGCTGGCAATTTGTGCTTTTGAGCTTTGATTCGTGTTTTTATTTAGCTGTGTGTAATGCAATGCTGTGCTGAAGCGTGACCAAACTTTGCTTAAATCTATTTCAGTTTTTCTCAGCGAAAAATCTTTGTAATAGAATCTATTGCTTATATTTAGGGACAGATTATATGGGTTGCTTATTTGTATCATAGAAACATAGTCAGAGCGTGGATGTTCTAGTCCGGAGTCTTGCCATATATTCGTTAGCAGATCTTGCGAAAAAGGGTTTTTACTAGAAAGTTGAAAGGACTGGCCAGCTATGGCATACAGATTTAGGTAATCTTTTATTTTGCTATAATAGCGAAAGCCTAGGTTCGCGCGCGATCCATATTCTATTTTGTCGTAACCAGAAAATTTATCTCGTTGGAATAGCGATAAAGCATTAAAGCTTAATTCTTGCGCATCTTCATTTACGAAAACTTCAGCATTTTTTAGATTATTTCGTAAATAAATTTGGGCGATGGGTTCTAATATTTGTGTGCCGTATTGATTTCGTATTGATATGGGGTAGCGTATTTCTAGTCCTGCGGTAGCCAAGCCATGTACGGCTTTATTTGGTAAGTTTATGTCTTTTCCTTGGTTGCTGTAAACGCCTCTTAGATCAGCGCGTAAAGCAAGAAGTGGGCGTAGTAAAAAGCCAGTTTTATTTATTATAAGTTTTTCCCAGCTGAGCTCAGAGCTAAGGCGAGTATTTGAGCCTGGAAAGCCTGGATAGCCATAGTCTGTATTGTTGCGATATATGGTGCGTGTGTCAGTAACAAGCTTTACGGTACCGCCATATATTGGCTTTGGCGCGCGATAACTATAGGTGATTTCTGGCAGCACCCATGGCTGCAGATAGGTATATTTATTTTTTTTCTTGCTGTCATAAGCTAAATAGGGGTCTTGCACCTGAAAATGATAAAAATTTAGCTTAAAATAATTATAGCGTCCTAGGCCTTCTAAATAAAGATTCGACGCATGGACATATTTATTGTAGCTGTCTATACTGTAGGTGCGTGAGAAATCTTCATCTGATTGTAGCAATAAGTCCCAACCAAATTTCCATCTAGCATTGATATTATAGGAAGCCTTTGTGCCGATCATAAAGCGGTTTTGTGTTTTAGAATCCACGCTGTTTTTTTGGAATATTTCAGGATGCTGCTGCCGAACATAAGCAAAGCTTAGGTCATATATTCCGTTTTGCAAGCGATGCCGCCATGTGCCACTGGCAATGATGCCTTGTCGTGTATAAGTGCCAAGGCGTAGCGTTAAGTCATATTGCGGCTTTAGGTTAAAGAAATAAGCGCCAATTGCACCATAACCCAGATATTTATTATAATTTATGCTAGGAGATAAGAAACCACTATATCGCTTTACGCTATAATCCGGTATGGTAAAATTTGGCAAATTGGCTGCTTTGTTGCCAAAAATCTCAAAATGGCTTTTTTTGAAAGTTAGCTTTTTTTCGCCCTTGTTCCAAATAATCTGTTTGGCTTTTATACGCCATAAAACTGCGCCTGTTTGTTGCTTAGTATCGCAGCTTTTGCAGGCTGTATAAGAGGCATTATTAAAAATTACTAAGCGGCCATTTGCTAGGCGCTGCGCGCCTTTGGCTGTAAAATAAGTGTTTTGCGACGTTTCTGCCTGTAGTTTTTGAATAAAGCCAGACGAAAGGTCCTTTGTAAGATCGGCTTTATCTGAATGTATGATATTGCCGTTTTTATCTGTTAGTGTTACATGGCCAATAGCCAAAATTTTGTTGGTGCGTTTATTGTATTGCAATAGGTCAGATGTTGCATGATTTCCATTGTAGTAAAGCTTTACATTACCCTTAGCAATAACAACGTCCCGCGTTTTATTGTAGATAAGCTGGTTTGCGGTTAGGTTATTCACAGCAGTAGTCGCAGCTATGGCGTTGCTAAGCATAAAATAAGCAGCGAGCAATAACAATAAGCGAGCGCTATAATTATAGATAGGTAGCTTCATTTAACCATCTTCTCGTCGTAAAATAAAGGAAACTCCGGTGAAAAGGGCTATAACCACGGGCGTCCATGCGGCGATTATAGGGGGAACTATGCCTAATTTGCCGAAATCTTGGGATAATATGGTGATTAAATAGAGGCAAAACCCGGCTATTAGGCCGCCTAACATGTATAATTTTATATTGTTAAACCTGGCGAATCTTATAGAAACAACAGCGGCTATTAGTACCATAGCTACATCTAATATTGGCAGCGCTATTAGTTTATGTAATATCATTTGCAGCGGGTAAGGTTTATAGCCAAAAGTTTTTGCCATTGTAATTTTGTCGCATAATTCATAGAAGCTTACGCCATTTGGGTCTCTTATATATTCCTCTAATGCTTTTTGCTGAATAGAGGTTTGTATAGTAACAATAGAGGGTAGATTAAGAACAGACTCGTTATTATACTCTATAGGCTTTAGCAATAGCCAATAGCCGGGTAATAATATAGCATTTGTAACATAACGCCATTCTGGTACAGTAGAGCTTGGTTTATTTATTGTTATGAAGGTGGCGTCTATTAGCCCTAGATACTCTTGTTTTCCTTGGCTTGCCAATTGTTTTACATTATTTATAACATTTTCTATGTTTGGACTTTGGGGTAGCGCCACTAGTTTTGCAATTATGTCTTGGTAGTTGATATGTTTATTTATCGCTGTTACGCCTATGGAGGTTTCGCTTTTGTCAGAGTTATTTTGTACTATCCAAGGGTTATATGGCTTGTTGTTTTCTAACCCAATGGCACCGCGCCATTGCGAAATTAGGTCGCTAGATTTATTAAGCCCATAAGCGCTGAGGGGGTTTAGGATAAATATGCCGATAATGCCGAATAAAAAAGCACCGCAACACATGGGTAATAAAAATTGCCAGGCTGAAAGGCCGGAGGCGCGCATGATTACCAACTCCAATGATTTGTTTTGCATGAAAAAAGCTATAAGAGCTGCCAATAAGCTTATAAAAGGTAGTGCTTCTAGTAATAAAAAGGGGGTGCGTAGACCAGAAATTATTATGGCGTATTTTGCAGTATAATTTGGTATAGAGCTTAGGCGAGAAGCTGTTTGCGTAAAATCTACTAAAAGGCAAAGAGCGCAAATTATTAGCGCCAGATAAAAACATATTTTAATGTATTTTGCTAGGATATATAGCCATAATGTTTTGCCAATCATGTTATATTGCGCACCAAGCCATTAAACAATTTAGAAAAATTTCTAGCATGAGTGTATAGATATTGTCCAGCAAATAAAATAATTATTGGCACTAAATATAGGGCAATTATGTAATTTTGATTTGTTTCCGCTTTGTTCTTAAACACATAGCTAAGTAGATATATAGTTAGTACAAGCATTGCAGTAGAAATCAAGGCTGTATTGCTTTTGGCGTCCCTATGCGTTATGGGGCCTGTATTAAGGGCTAGAGCGATTATAGCAAAAACCAAAGGATACAGCCACGAGATGAGCCGGTAATGTAACTCCGCCACATATTTTTTATATTCAGCTGCTTGCTTAGGATAATTTAGCAGCGTGCTTAGATATTGATCTTTCGGGTATAGATAGCCTTTGCCACCTGTAGACATAAGTGTACCTAAATCAAAATCGGCGGAGCTAAATTTTACTAGCGAGGTTTCGCCATTTATTTTATTCCTTTTGGCCAGCTGGCCTTCTATCATTACCAGTATTGAGCTGTTATCTTGCTGTATGATGTGTCCATTGGTGGCATAATAATAGCGGTTCATAATTTTATCGCGCTCATCTGCTATCATTATGTTGTTTATTCCAGCCTGCTGAGAGTGTTTGCCTATTTTTATAAAGAGATTCTTTTGCAACTCTATAAATCTGTCTTCTTGTATAACATTGTTTAAAAAATTTGCATTGGCATTAGCTATTATACTGCGCATATCTATGCGCGCCATTGGCACCAGCAGATTTGCTAGAAGAAACATGGCAATAGAAAATAGTAAGCTAAGAGCAATAATAGGTCGCCAAATATAAAGACGCGAGCCAGCAGCATTGGCTATAATAATAATTTCGCTATTTTGATTAAGTATATGTAGGCTTTGCGCTATGGTAATTGTTAGGGCAAATGGTATAACCGTTACCATAATAGTTGGTAAAAATAATATAGATAAATATAAAAACGACAATAGTCCCTGACCGTTTGTGGTTACAAAATTAATACGGCCTAATGTCTCTATGCACCAGGAAATAGCTATGGTTATGGCTAAGATGGCTGTTAACAAGGCTAATATATGCCGATAAATATATTTTTCTATAAGCGTCATAGCGCAAGAATATATACCATATCTTAAATTTAATAAACTAAATATTCTATATGAATTTTACTAGGAGGCTTGCTATAATGTTTAATATAATCAATTACAAGGATTTTTCTGCAGAGGCTCTTAATAATAGCAAAAAGCTTGGATTCATGGCTGTGCATAGCGCGCAGAATGAAGGGTTAGAAATTATCTATACGCTTTTTGGTAAAGCTTTTGTAAAGAATTTTTACACAAGCAGTGATTTTAAAGCAGCAGCTTTTTCTCATATCGAAACCACAGTGCCGTACTACAAAAATGTAGCCAAGCTCGCTTTTATCGGCACGGGCGAAGGAACAAATCTGCCTGGCGATGGCTATGTAAAATTAGGCTCTATAGCGGCCAAATTACTAAAAACTAGGGAAGAATCATTTATATTCTTTGACAATAAGAATGTGGAGACGCTGATAGATTTTTTAGTAGGTGCGGCCTTAGGTGCGTATAGATTTGATAAATATTTTGTGGCGAAAAGCAAAAAAGATAAACAGCCTATGGGGCAAAAAATTACCCTAGTAGTTAGCGACATGTTATCTAGTGAGGCGATAAATACGGTGCTATTTAAGGCAAAAGCTACCGCAGAAAGTGTGATTCTTGCCAGAGATCTAGGTAATGAGCCAGCTAATATTTTAACTACTACAGAATTTAAAACACGCATTGAAAACTTGTCTGGTAAGGGGCTAAAGATAGAGATATTGGAGCAAAAACAGTTGCAAGAGCTAGGCATGAATGCACTGCTGGCGGTGGCACAGGGTTCTAAAAATCCGCCCTATATGGCAATAATGCGTTGGTCGGGGGCTGCAGAGGCAAAAACAGCGCCATTAGTATTTGTAGGCAAAGGAGTGGTTTTTGACAGTGGTGGTATTTCTTTAAAACCAGCGGCTAATATGGAGGCGATGAAGGGTGATATGTGCGGAGCCGCTGCAGTAGCAGGAGTAATGCAGCTTTTGGCCATGTGTAAAAGCAAAATAAATGCCATAGGCATTATCGGTCTAGTAGAAAATATGCCCGGAGCCGAGGCTATGCGCCCTGGGGATATTGTAACATCTATGTCGGGACAAACCATAGAAATAGTAAATACCGATGCTGAGGGGCGTTTGGTATTAGCAGATTTATTATATTATGCTAAAGAGAATTTTGCCCCGAGCGCTATAATAAATCTGGCGACTTTAACTGGAGCTATATTGGTAGCTTTGGGAAAAAACTACGCTGGTTTATTTAGTAATGACGATAATTTAGGGGGCCAATTGCTAGAAGCTGGCAAAGAAAGTGGTGAAAAACTGTGGCAAATGCCTCTGCATGAAGAATATGATGAGATGCTTGATTCTAAATTTGCTGACATGTTAAATAGCCCCGGTCGCTATGGTGCTTCTATCACAGCCGCGCAATTTTTAAAGCGTTTTGTGGCAGAAACTCCTTGGGCCCATTTAGATATTGTCGGTACTGCTTTTGATGCCAAAAGATATTCTTATGGCTCATCTTGGGCGACAGGATTTGGCGTAAGATTGCTTGACCGTTTTGCCCAGAAATATTATGAATAGATTCTGAGCGAGACGATTTTGGTAGAGATATTTTTTTATCACATAACAGAAAATACAGTACAAGATGCTATAGCAAAATTGCTTGCCAAAGCTATGGACCAGCATTCGCGTGTAATAGTGCGGGTGCTTGGCGCTGATTTTATGCTTAATCTTAGCCAAGAATTATGGAGCAAATTTATACTGCATGGTATTGAGGGAGAAGAATTTGCACAAGAGCAGCCAATATTGCTAACGCTAAGCGCAGCAAACATAAATAGAGCCGAGCTTTGCTTTTTGGTAAATGGTGCCGATTGTGAAGATTATGAGGATTTTGATAAATTCAAGCGCGTGGTAGTATTGTTTATGGCTAATTCTACGCAGCAAATAACCAAAGCTCGAGCACAATGGCAAGAATTTAAGCGAAAGGGTTATTCACTTACCTATTTTCAGCAAAAAACCGACGGTTCTTGGTTTAAAAACAATGTGGATTGATATATGCGTTATTTAGCCCAAATGCTCAGTGTGCTTTATGGTGCTTTAATAAGTTTTTTCTTACTATACTTGCTGGGTAGAACAAACTTGCTTTCCAGCCTTGTTTCTAATGTATATTTACCTGTTATTCTAAATGGCTTAATTATAGTGTTGGTTTCTGTAGCCAGTTTTGCTGTTTGGCAATTATTTGGTTCACGAATCCAGAGCAGCTGGGCCTTTGGGTTGCTTGTTTTTCTATGGCTGGCTTTGGGCAGCTTCTTCTTCTATTATAGCGCTATAATTTAGCCACAGATCTTCTAATTTTTGTTTTTCTTCTTCTAAACTTTTTCTTTGTGCTGTTAATTGCTTGAGCTCGGAGTTTAGAGCTTTATATATTTCATCACTAGCTAGGCTTTTGTCTATAATAGCTAATTTATTTGCTATTTCTTCTAACTTTTTTGCTAACTCCCTGACTTCCTTTTGTATGTTTTTTGGCCGTACAGTTTTATTGGCTTTCTCTGTCTTTGCATAATTTTTCTTAGCGCTTAATATTTCTTTTTTATATTCCGCAATAGTGCCGTTATATTGGGTCAGCCTGCCGTCTTTTATTTGCCATAAACGATCTACGGTAGCATTTAATAAATGCTGGTCATGCGAGATTAATATTATGGCGCCTTTATATTCATTTATAGCTTGTATAAGCGCTTGCCTACTGTCTATATCCAAATGGTTGGTGGGTTCATCTAATATTAAAAGGTGGCTTGGCGTTGCCGTTGCTAGCCCCATTGATAAGCGTGTTTTTTCGCCGCCAGATAGATTCTTTGTTGGTGTAAAGATTTTTTCTTTATTTAAGCCTATCTTGGCCAATATAGCGCGTAATTTAACTTCTTTTTCTGCTGGAAAGGCTTGGGCGATATGCTCCAGTGCTGTTTGCTCTGGGGCCAAGGCATTAATGTGATGTTGGTCAAAATAGGCGATTTTTAATTGCGGGGCTTTAACATAGTCTCCACTGAGCTGTTGCAATTTGCCAGCAATAAATTTGGCAAAAGTAGATTTACCGTTACCATTAGCGCCAAGCAAAGCTATTCTATCGTCATTATCTATACGCAAACTGATGTTTTTTAGTACAATCTTGTTGCCATAGCCTAATTGAATATCTTCTAATTTTATTAATGGAGAAGAGAGGCTTTTGTCGAAATCGTTAAAATAAAATGGCGCGGTCAATTCATCATTCAAGATTTGTATGGTTGTTAATTTTTCCAAAGCCTTGATGCGCGACTGCGCTTGTTTCGCTTTCGAAGAAATAGCGCGAAAACGCTCAATAAAGCTTTCTATATGTTTACGTTGCTGCTCTTGTTTTTGTACTTGTTTTTGTAGCAAATTCAGCTGCTCGGCTCGAAGCTCTACGAATCGGTCATAATTTGCAGACCAAAGAGTAATTTTGCTATGCTCAAGATGCATGATTTGCGTTACACATTCATTTAACAAATCTTTGTCATGACTTATTAGAATCACAGACCCTTTGAAGCGTTTAATATATTGGCTTAGCCACATAACACCTTCTAGATCTAGGTAATTGCTCGGTTCATCTAGCAATAGTAAATCTGGGTTAGTAAATAATGCAGCGGCTAATGCGACGCGCATGCGCCACCCGCCAGAAAAGCTTTTTGCTGGCATATGGTGTTGCGGTTCATTGAAGCCTAGGCCAGATAAGATGGTTTGTGCTCTTGCAGGGGCGCTATATGCATCTATATCTGCCAGTCTTTCATGAATTTCGGCAATCTCCATGGGGTCATCATTATTTTCTGCTTTGGCTAATAATTCATAGCGCTCTTTATCTTGCGCCAAGATTAAGTCTAACAAGCTAGTGTCCCCGGTTTCTACCTCTTGCTCTACTGTGCCGATTTTTAGATTCTTTGGATAAGTTATGCTGCCTGCTTGCAGAGGTATTTCTCCTAATATAGCTCGAAAAAGTGTAGATTTGCCAGTACCATTATGGCCAACAAATCCTACTTTGGCAGAAGAGGGGATATTAAGGCTAGTATTTTCTATTAATAGACGTCCAGCGACATTTATAGCGATATTATTTAATATTAACATAAGCTAAATGTTAAATCCTTTTTAATTATTTCGCAATAAGCTGCAGCAAATATAATTAATTAGGGATCTTAAATGGCTATTGAACATACATTTTCTATGATAAAACCTGACGCAACTAGGAGAAATTTAACAGGCGCTATAACGCAAATGTTAGAAGAAGCTGGCTTGCGAGTTGTTGCTTCGAAGCGTGTTTGGATGAGCAAACGCCAGGCCGAGGCTTTTTATGCTGTGCATAAATCTCGCCCATTTTTTGCAGAGCTTACTGAATTTATGGCCTCTGGCCCAACAATTGTGCAAGTGCTAGAAGGTGAAAATGCTATAGCAAAAAACCGTGAGATTATGGGCGCTACTAATCCGGCAGAAGCAGCTTCGGGTACTATACGGCATTCGCACGCGCTTTCGATAGGCGAAAATTCTGTGCATGGTTCGGATTCTGCAGAGGCCGCAGCACAGGAGATTGGTTTTTGGTTTGCTGGTTGTGAGATCGTAGGCTAAGTATTAATCATGTATATGTTCTATACCGTGTTTAAAATATTCCCACCCGGTGACTAAGGTTAGAATTGCTGATACCCATAACAAAGCAAGACCAGCTAGGCTAATATCGGGCATTATTTTATCGCCAGCTGGGCCGCTTAATAAAAATATTATTGCTACCATTTGTGCTGCGGTTTTCCACTTTGCCAATCTTGATACGGGCACGTGAATTTTTAGTTCAGCTAAATATTCTCGTAGCCCAGAGACTAAAATTTCCCGGCATAATATTATAATAGCAGCTAGCAAGCTAAGCCCGCTAATAGTGTGATTTGCAGAAAGTAAAAGCAGGCAAGAGGAAACTAGTAGCTTATCGGCAATTGGGTCTAGCATTTGTCCGATGCTGGACGTTTGTTGCCATATTCGGGCCAAAAAACCGTCTAGAAAATCGGTTAGCCCGGCCAATATAAATATAGCAACTGCTGCCCAATGGCCAAAATCGCTGAGCCTATTATTGGTTTGTATAAAAAAGCATAGTGTTACAAGCGGTACGCTGGCTATACGTCCATAGGTCAGGATATTAGGCAATGAGAAAGTATGTTTTTTCATGTAAGTTTCCTAAGCTCTTTATGGCACCGTTTCACTATATTGTATTCTTCTGCTTGTTGCAACTTATAACTGTTTTATACTATTCATTAAAGTGGTTGAAAATTTTCTGTGCTAGGGGCAGGGATATTCCTTCAACCCTTGTTAAATCCTTAACAGAAGCGCCAGCGACAGCTTTGGCAGAGCCAAAATGATGCAACAGAGCCCGCTTGCGGGCTGTGCCTATGTGGCTTATTTCGTCTAAAGGATTTTGCATCATAGTTTTTTTTCTTCTAACTCGGTGCGAGCTTACTGCAAAACGATGTGCTTCATCACGTAAATTTTCTATAAAATATAATAGGCTAGAATTGGGCGCTAAATTGCAAGAAAAGCCATTGGCCATATGAAAAGTCTCGAGACCAGCATTTCTACCTATGGTTTTTGCTATCGCTATTATGTTTAGATGGTTTAGAATATTAATGTTTTCATTATTTAGCGCTGTTAGGCTTTTGATAACGCTTGATAATTGCCCTTTGCCACCATCAATTATTAGTAGATCGGGCCAATATGGTAAATCGCTTGGCTGCTGCCCATTCGCTTCTAGTTCTTTTAGCAGTCTGGTAAATCGCCTAGTTAGAACTTCCTGCATCATGGCAAAATCATCGCCGGGGGTTAATTCTTCACTCTTGATATTGAATTTTCTATATTGGTCTTTTTCAAAACCATTTGGCCCAGAAACCACCATTGCGCCTATAGCATTGGTGCCCATGATATGCGAGTTGTCGTAGATTTCGATGCGCCGTGGTATATGGGGCAGGGCAAATGTTTCGGCTAATTCTTGTAATAATTTTTGCTGATTGGCTGTATTGGCCAAGTTCCTTGCTAATGCTTCGCTAGCATTATTTATGGCTTGCTCTATTAGTATTTTTTTCTTTCCGCGTTGTGGCAGGGTGATGGTTATATTATAGCCAGCCTTTAGGGCCAGGGCTTCTTTTACCATCTGAGAGGACTCTAACTCGTGGGATAATAATAATTGCTTGGCTATAGGTTTATTGTCATAAAATTGTAGTATAAATTGCGACAATATCTTCGCTGGCGAGGTATCTTCTCCCAGCTTGAGGAAATAGGCGTGATTGCCCAAATTTTGGCCCAAGCGAAAAAAGAATACTTCAATACAGGCCATGTTCCCTTTTACAGCTAGGGAAAATAAGTCTGCTTGTGCCAAGCTGGGGTCGTTAATATTTTGTTCGCTTTGGATATGAGCCAGGGCAGTTAGTCGGTCGCGGTAGATTGCTGCTTGCTCAAAGTCTAGCTTTTTTGACGCGTTTTCCATAGCTTCGACGATGTTTAACCTAATTTTTTCGCCTTTACCATTCAGAAAATCCTTAGTTTCAGCTACAAGATTTTCATAATTTTGGGGGCTTATAATATCTGTGCAGGGGGCTGAGCATCTTTTTATCTGATACAGTAGACATGGCCGAGTGCGATTGGTAAAAAATGAATCGCTGCAACTGCGCAATAAAAAAGCTTTTTGTAGGCTAATCAAAGTACGATTAACGGCACCGGCATTGGCAAAAGGCCCAAAATAGTCTCCGGGGCGTGCCTTTACGCCGCGATGTTTATAGAGCCCAGGAAATTTGTGATCTTTGGTTAATATTATATAGGGAAAGCTCTTATCGTCGCGCAATAGAATATTATATCTTGGCTTTAGCTTTTTGATTAGATTGGCTTCTAAAAGTAACGCCTCTGTTTCTGTTTTGGTGATGATAAATTCCATATTGCAGGTTTCGCTAATCATACGCAATATGCGTTGTGACTGGCCCAACTGCCGGATATAATTGCTAACACGGTTTTTTAGATTTTTTGCCTTGCCTACATATAAAACCTCCCCTTGGGCACCTAACATGCGATAAACACCGGGCTTGTTTGGCAGTAGTTTAACAAAATTTTCTATACAAGATGTGCCGTGAAGTTGCGCAGACATGGATTCTCAAATGGAGCTTAGGTTTTAATCGTTTGTTTAGGAATTATAAGCATATTACTAGAATATATAAGCTTTATAGTATTTGTACAAGTATAGTATATAGGAGTCAGTATGTGTATTAAAAAATTATCTTTATGTACAATAATAGGTTTGCTTGGCGCGCCTGATTATCTCTTTGCCCAGGCTCAGCTATATGACTATAACTCTGGGTCATCTGCAAATATACAAACTACAAAAGCTAGCGTGCCTGCTGTTTTGCCAAAGACACAATTTACTAATTGGAGTTCTGGTTATTTAGGAATAAATGCGGGATTTGGTCAAACAAATTATAAGATTTCTGATGCGATGCATTTACGTGGCGCTGTCACTTCATTGGGGTTGTTTTCTGGGTTGAATTTGCAAAGCGCAGCCTTGGTTTATGGTGTGGCGGCAGATGTCGCTTTGCCTTTTGCTAAAAAAAAGAATAATAAAATAGTGGCGCGGCGCAGATTTGATAGTTCTTTGCGGGGCAAATTGGGTTTGGATATGGGAAACTTCATGCCTTATGGTACCATAGGGTTAGCCAGTGATTATATTTCTTTTACTGCTAATGATGCGACTAGAAAATCTACTGGCAGGTTTCGTTTTGGTTATGTTTGGGGCGCTGGTGCAGATATAAAAATTATTAATAATTTTATCGGGGAAATCGAGTGTAGAAAAAGCACGTTTAGCCAAAAGAGCTATCGATTGTTAGGCAAGGATTTTTCTAGTGGGCTTGCCAATTACAGCTTGCGTTTGGGCGTGGCCACCAAATTTTAAGTCAAATTTCGTACAGATAAGCTAGCTTTTTCTGTTTGTCCCAAGCCCTTTATTAGATAAGGGCTAAGGGTTTGCAATTCAGCTGCAAGTATATAAGGCGCGTTTACTAATATTAAGCCACAACCCGGCATGGCAAATTTTGTTTTGTCTGATTCTTTTATGGTTTTGTCAAAGCTATTAATGAATAATTCGATATTAGTTATTTTTGCTATGCCTAGCTCCGTTAGACTTTTTATAAAGTTTTTATGAGTGGCATAGTATTTTATGGGATACCATAAAATATAAGTAGCTGTTGCGCACCTTTTATAGGCTTGCGCTAAGCCATAAACCAAGCGTTGATGCTCGGCAGCCTCTTCGAATGGCGGATCTACTAGTACAATGGCTCGTTTTTCTTTTGCTGGTAATTGTGCTTTTAAGGCTAACCAGCCATCTAGCTTGATGGGTTTGCTTTGATAGTCGCCAGTAAGGTTGGTTTGGAGCTGCAGGAAATCTGCTGGGTGTAGTTCTATTGCGGTTAGCCGATCTTGTTTTCTGAGTAGGCGCCTTATTAATAATGGGGAGCCTGGATAAAACCGTAATGGTTGTTCTGCTTCGTTAAATTGTTGAATAACATTGCGCCACGGCGCGAGTAATTCCAGCGCAGTTTGGCTAAAGTCTTGTGCCAAAAAGCGTTCTAGTCCATTTTTATATTCATGAGTTTTTTGTGCTTCTTGCGCTAATAAATCATATAGGCCGGGCCCGGCATGGGTATCTATAACTCTAAAGGCTTTTTCTTTTAGCTTAAAATACTCTATTATTCGTGCCAGGATAATATGTTTTAATATGTCGGCAAAATTGCCAGCGTGATATATATGTCGGTAGTTCATTTTGTGCTCTTTACTAGAGCGGCATTTTACATTATAAATCTTATAAAAAGCTAGCGAAATTTTATTAAGAGGCTGCAATGCTGGATATTAAGTGGATTAGAGAAAACCCAAATTTATTGGATGAGGCTTTGGCGAAGCGCTCTATGTCGGTGAAATCTGCTGAAATTTTGCGCCTAGATAAAGATCGCCGGGCCGCTTTAGCCAAATTGCAAGTTTTGCAAGAGCAACGAAATAAGCTAACAAGTGAGATAGCTGCCGCTATGAAAGCCGGAAAGGCTGAACAAGCTGAGCTTCATAAGCAAAAAGTGCTAGATATTAAAGCCGAGCTAGCTTTGTGCGAAGAGCGAAGCAATCAGGTGGCAGAACAGCTTAGGGCTATATTAGATTCCATACCTAATGTTCCACTTGATGATGTACCTGTTGGTAGCGATGAAACCGGAAATGTAGAAATACATAAATATGGTATACCGACTGAATTTTCTTTTACAGCAAAGCAACATTTCGATTTGGGACATCAATTAGGTTTAATGGATTTTGAAAAAGCTGGGCAGATGGCTGGCGCAAGATTTACTATTTTAAAAGGTGCCTTGGCGCGGCTAGAGCGTGCCATAGGCCAATTTATGCTTGATATTCATGTAGGCGAGCATGGCTATAGAGAAGTTTCGGTACCTCTTTTAGTACGCGATAATGCGGCCTATGGTACAGCGCAACTGCCAAAATTTACCGAAGATTTATTTAAAACCACTGATGGCCGATGGCTTATTTCAACGGCAGAAATTCCGCTTACTAATATGGTTAGTAAGGAAATTTTGGCAGCTGCGGATTTGCCTATACGCCTTACAGCTCTTACGCCATGCTTTCGCTCAGAGGCTGGGGCTGCTGGACGTGATACCCGTGGCATGTTGAGGCAACATCAGTTTTGGAAGGTAGAGTTGGTTTCTATAGCCACGCCAAGCCAAAGTCAGGCAGAGCTAGAGCGTATGCGTAATTGTGCTCAGAATATCTTAGAATTGTTAAAATTGCCATATCGCACTGTTGTATTATGTACGGGAGATATGGGCTTTGCTGCGCAAAAGACGTATGATATCGAAGTTTGGCTGCCTGGCCAGAATGCTTACCGTGAAATTTCTAGCTGTTCTCTTTGCGGGGATTTTCAGGCGCGGCGCATGGATGCCCGCTATCGAGAAGAGGGACAAAAAGATTTGCGCTTTGTTCATAGTTTAAACGGTTCTGGCACTGCAATTGGACGCTGCTTAATTGCGATAATGGAAAATTATCAGCAAGAAGATGGCAGTATAATTGTGCCAGAAGTACTCGTGGACTATATGCGTGGGCAAAAAATTATTCAACCAGAATAATATAGGCAAAAAATTTACTTATCTTTTACCATATGCCTTTATAACCTTGTACTAGATTGTTAGTAATAATCTTTTTTATTAATAAGGCATGTGGACATGGCAAAAGGTATAAGACAAAAAGAAGACTCAATTGGTCTTGGTAAAGTTAGTATAAAGTTTTTTGCTGCATTGTGTTTTTCTTCAGCTTTATCTGCTTGTGGTGGGCATATGTCATCTAATGTAGACACGCAAGTTATTTTGCCAGCAGACGCTAGCTTTGCGGATGTAGCAGAAGCTGATAAGGTATTAGTTAAACATCGTAGCAAGACAGCGCATTCCATGCATGTTAAACAGCATCATAAGCCTAAGGCAAAGAAGTCAGTAGAAATAGATGCATATAAAGTTTCGCATGATAACTGGACAGTTAAGCATAACACAAAGGGCGAAGTGTTCTATTATCCAGAAAAGCCAGCTGCTAATAAGTCTGTTGTGTCTGCTACGCCAAATAAAATTGTAGAAACTGAGCCAAAGCCAGATAACACAAAAAAGATAGAAAAAAAACCAGCAATAGTGCCTGAAAAACTTGTGCCTAAGGATGCGCCTGTAGTCTACCCACCTATCCCAAGCAAGGAAATTTTGGCTGCTGCTAAGCCAGTAGAAGCTGTAAAGGCCCCTAAAGCGGAGCCTAAGCCTATAGTTGCTGTAAATAAGTTAGAACCTTCTCCCTCAGCCAAGCAGGCTAAGTTTGACTGGCCTGTACATGGTAAGGTTAATAAGGAATTTTTTGGCCCTGATCAACAAGCGGTTAAAAGTATAAATATAGCTGTGCCAGTTGGTACGCCTGTTCATGCTGCAGCAGATGGTTTGGTTATTTATGCTGGCAATGGCTTAAAAGAATTTGGTAATATTGTATTGATCAAGCATGATAATAATTTTGTTACTGTTTATGGCAATAATAGTGAGTTGCGGGTTGAGCATGGCCAAAATGTTAAAAAAGGCGCTATTATAGCTTTGTCTGGTAATTCCGGTGAAGAAAAAGAGGCTGGTGTGCATTTTGAAGTGCGCGATAATTTAAAGCCAGTGAATCCTATGGATTTTCTATCTGCAATGCCGGAGTAAGGAGCACCTATGTTTTTACAGCCAGCCTATGCTGAATCAATGAGTGTTAAGGACATTGCTGCTAATTTTGGTAGTTTATGGGTCTTTGTGGCAGTGGCTCTAATAATGTATTTTATGATTATTAGACCACAGCGCTTGCAGGTAAAAAAGCGGGAGCTAATGCTGTCTAGTATTCAGCGCGGTGATAATATAATAACAGCTGGTGGTATTATTGCCAAAGTAAAGCGCGCTGTTGATGACCGCGATGAGCTAGAAATTGAGATTGCTGAAGGCGTGGTTATACGAGTTTTGCGTACTACTATTTCTGAAGTTTTACCCAGATAATAATATGTCTGATGCAATACAAATGAAGCCAGTTTATTTCGCTGCTCGTATGCCAATAGATGCGTATGGCGATGGTGGTTTTCGCTTTGGCGATTTTTCTCACAAAGGCGCTATTATGTGCTTTCCCACTGCTATTTATGCTATAAAATTAGCTGCTTGCATTCCTACAAGCGCGGAGTTGCAACAGTTTTTTTTGCATAATTGTAATACGCAGCTGCTATTGTTGGGCACTGGCATTGATATTGAATATGTGCCCGACGAGATTAGAGAGGCCCTGAAAGCTCGTAATTGTACGCTAGAAATTATGAATACTGGCGCCGCGGTTAGGACATATAATGTATTACTAGCCGAAGAACGCGACGTAGCTGCAATTCTATATCCGGTATGATTACATATTTGCAAGCAGCTGCTTGACAACCCAATTATTAACCTTAAGCGGATGTTGTTTATTTGCTTCCAGCTCTATAGCAAATAGCAGATCGTTTTTTAGACTTTCGTTAAATTGTTTTACGAGATCTTCTGCTGAATTTGCAGCTGTTTGCTCGCCTTTATAGATATTCGCAATATGCAATATTAGCCTAGTTTCGCTAGTTGCGCCGGGCTGCACAAAATTATTATTTTTGCTGTATGATAATATAGTTTGATATGTAGAATCCGGAATATTTGTATCGCCGCTACCATGCGCACCGCTTCTATCTATAGCCTTTATTTGTTTGACTTCTAGATTGTTTTCTTCGGCAAGCTGAGCAACGCTAGCACCGTCATCTAGCTCTTGTCGTAATTCTTCTGCTCTTTTGTCCATAGCTTTCTGCGTATTTGCTTCTTCATAGGATTTTATGATTTCGCTTTTTGCTTCCTCAAATGTTTTTTGTCTAGCTGGGGTAATGTTTTTGACCTTGTACCAAATATAACCATCCTGGCTCAAGGCTACATCTTGTGGCTTTGCATTAAGGTGAGCATGGAAAATAGATCGGGTTATTTTGCCCCAATCTGTTTGACTAGCTATGGGGGCTGTTTTTTCTCCCAGCTTTCCGTCTGTGTCTATAGTATAGCTTAGTAGTTCTAGTTTGTTATCGGCGGCGGTTTTTGCTATATCACCCTTTTCCGACATGGCTCTATTTATTCTTTTATAGCTATTATCTAGTTCTGTGTCGGTTTTGGTTTTTTTTACTATTTCTTCTATAGACTTTTTTTCAGGCTCTAGTGGTTTAATATGTTTAGGGGTTACTTTAATTAGATGGGCTATATAAAATTTATTTTTATCCGCTATTACCTTGCTGTAACCATCAGAGGATAGGGTAAATATCTCTGTGCTTAAAGGTGTTGTTAAATCTTTTTTCAAGATATTTGCTTTATGTTCCAGGGTTAAATTTTTAGGGTCTGCTTTTTGCAAAGTTTCAAAATTTATAGATTTTGGATCTTTTTTTATAATCGCATCGGCCGCGGCTTTGGTTTTGACGCTAAGCAGATCATAGTCCCGCATTTCTTCAACGGTGTAATTATCTTGGTGTGTTTTATAGTAATCTTCTATCTCTTTATCTGTAGCGCTTTGTTGCTTGGCAATGGCGTCTTTTGATAGATGTATAAATTCTATATCCCGTAATTCTTTAGTATTGAAGCTGGTTTTGTGTAGGTCAAACCATTTTTGCACATCTTCCATTTCTGGGCTGGCTACGGGAAGCAAATTGTTTTTATTAATTACAAGATAATCAACGTCGATTTTTTGCTGCTGGTAGCTATTTGCAGAATCTTTAAAAATTTTTGGCAAGGATTGATTATCGACTACGGATTTTAGCAATTGCTCGTTTTGACCGTCTTTTTTATAGGCATTGATTATATCTTTTTTTAGCAGCCCCATATGGTTTACATAATTGGTAAAGCGATCTTTGCTAAAGCTACCGCCTAGGCTAAAAAATTCATCTTTAGCCAGCAATTTGGCAATAGTATTGTCTGAAAGGTTCAGCTTCATTAAGCGTGCTTCTTCATTCATCAATAAGTTCAAATTCAACTCTTGCATTATATTGGGTAGCAAACCCATTCTTTCCGCTTCGCTGGCATTGAGTCGGTGGGTTTGATTTAAGGCAATGGAAAGGTTCGTTAGTGCCTTATTTACTCTATAAATAAACTCACTTCTAGGTAGAGTGGATTGCCCCGAGCTCATCACAACAGATGAATTGTTATGGTAAAATGGAACAGTCCAAATAAAGGCAAAGCTTAATATTATAAGTGCCAAAAAAATCTTTGCTGGCCAGCTATTTGCAAATAATCTCAGAGCTTCTAACATTCACACACCTATTATATTGTTTTATACGCTATTGTATTCTTATAGTGAATATATTAGTTTATTGCAACTTATTAATGCTATTATATACGGAGAGGTTATGCAAGCACCCTTGGGCGGTGGATTAAACAATACAAAGCCAAGAGCTATGTTAGTTGGTAATTGGAAAATGCATGGACTAAAAAAATCTTTGCAACAATTACAAGGATTAACAGGGCTTTTAGCGGATGAAGTGGTCGCTGTTTTGTGTTTGCCAGCTACGCTTATTAATGAAGCTTGCGATATAATCTGTGCTAAAAATATAGAGCTGCAGCTTGGGGCGCAAGATTGCCATTGGCAACAAAGCGGCGCGTATACTGGCGATATTTCTGCTTTAATGCTTAAAGATAGCGGTGCGTCATATGTGTTGCTTGGGCATGGGGAGCGGCGTAAATATCATTGTGAGACCAATGAGTTGATTGCTGCTAAGGCGCAAATTGCATTGCATGTTGGGCTCTTGCCGATTATCTGTATCGGTGAAACCGAGGATGTTAGGCGAAAGGGTGAGCATTTTTCTTTTTTGAAACAGCAATTAATGCAAAGCCTGCCTAGCGATATGGCAAAGATTGAGTCTATTGCTGTGGCTTATGAGCCGTTATGGGCCATCGGTACAGGCAACATAGCGCAGGCAGAAGAAATTGCCGCTGTACATAGTTTTATCAGAGCAGAGTTATTGGCCCGCTATGGTAATGCGGCGGCCCAAATATCCTTGCTTTATGGGGGGTCTGTCAAGGCAGATAATGTGGGTTCTATAGTAAATGTGCCGCATGTTAATGGCGTTCTTGTTGGTGGTGCCAGCTTGTTGATAAAGGATTTTTTGCAAATATATGACATTATCAAAAAAAATATTTGCTAGCCTGTTTGGCAAATTGGCTAAATTGGTGTAATATATAAAGTTAAGTTACTTTTATTTTAAAGAGAAAAATATGCAAACCGTTCTATTAATTTTACAATTATTTGTTGTTATATCACTTATCGTAGTTATCTTGCTGCAGCCTTCTGAGGGTGGGGCGTTAGGCTTTGGCGGTAATAAGGACTTTATGTCGGTGCGCGGTACTAAAAATGTGCTTACTAAACTTACAACAATATTAGCTACATGTTTTTTTGTACTGACTTTATTGCTAATTGTAGTTTCTAATGTCGCCATTTCTGGCTCTGGTGTGTTACAAAAAATACCTACAACTAACGCGACAGTACCGCTAAAGGATTCTGGCCTGCAAGTTAAACCTATTACCATAACGATTCCAGATAATAAACTTAAGCAGGGTAATGGCAGCAAATAGGTAGGACTCAAAATGGCAAAGTATATTTTTATTACGGGTGGTGTAGTTTCCTCATTGGGAAAAGGTATAGCCGCCGCGTCTCTGGCTGCGTTGTTAAAGGCTCGTGGGTATAAAACTTGCTTGCGAAAACTAGACCCATATCTTAATGTCGATCCTGGCACTATGTCGCCTTATCAACATGGTGAGGTGTTTGTTACGGACGACGGTGCAGAAACCGATTTGGATTTAGGCCATTATGAGCGTTTTACTGGTTCTTCGGCCCGCAGAACAGACAGTATAACTACAGGCAAGATTTATAAAAACATTATAGAGCGTGAGCGACGGGGCGATTATCTTGGCGCTACTGTGCAGGTAATACCTCACGTTACCGATGAAATAAAAAGCTTTGTTGTGCAAGATAATTCCCTATATGATTTTATTATATGTGAAATCGGTGGTACTGTTGGTGATATAGAGGCTATGCCTTTTTTAGAGGCTATTCGCCAACTGCATAATGAGTTAGATCGCTATGATTCCATATTTATTCATCTAACCTTGGTGCCTTATATTCCGGCGGCTGGCGAGCTAAAAACCAAACCTACTCAACATTCGGTAAAAGAGTTGCAGTCTTTGGGTATTGCACCAGATATTTTATTGGTGCGTTGTGACAGAGCCTTGCCAGAGGCAGAGCGCAAAAAGCTGTCTTTATTTTGCAATGTTAGGCCAAGTGCTGTTATTCAGGCGCTAGATGTAGATTCTATTTATGATGTGCCGCTATTTTATCATGAGCAAGGCTTTGACGCCGAGGTTCTTCGTTCTTTTCATTTAGAAACAGCAAAGCAGCCAGACTTAACTATCTGGCAAAATATTTCGCAAAAAATCCATAATCCTAGGCAAGAAGTAAATATCGCAATAGTTGGCAAATATGTCGCGTTAAAAGACGCGTATAAATCTCTAATTGAGGCATTATCGCATGGCGGGCTAGCAAATTATGCCAAGGTTAATATTCAGTGGATGGCAGCAGAGAATTTTGAAAAGGGTAATCCGGCAGAGTTTTTAAAGAATTCTCATGCTGTGTTAATTCCTGGTGCATTTGGGATGCGAGGGGCCGAAGGTAAAATTGAGGCAATAAGATATGCGCGTGAGCATAATCTGCCTTTTTTTGGTATATGTTTTGGCATGCAGTTGGCTTGTATCGAGGTGGCTAGAAATATGCTTGGTCTTAAAAATGCCTCTTCTACAGAATTTGGCTTGTGTGATGAACCGGTTATTGGCCTAATGACCGAATGGCTTAAGGGCGAAGCGCTAGAAAAGAGAACAGCCCTGGGTGATTTGGGGGGTACTATGCGGTTGGGCGCTTATGAAACAAAGTTGCGGCCGGGCAGTCATGCAGCAAGTATTTATGGTTCTGAGATTGTGAGTGAACGGCATAGACATAGGTTTGAGGTTAATATGGACTATCGCGATAGGCTAGAAGCGGTAGGTTTGTTGTTTTCTGGGCTTTCACCAGACGGGCTTCTGCCGGAAATAGTTGAGTTCAAGGATCATCCATGGTTTATTGGTGTTCAATATCACCCAGAGCTAAAATCAAGGCCGTTTGAGCCGCATCCTCTTTTTGTTTCTTTTATAGAAGCTGGTTTAAAATATAAGGCTCGTTTAGGTGAATAATATAAATGCTAGCTAATGTTGTTAATATAGGCGGGGTTACCTGCTCTAATAAGAGCAAATTGATGCTTATAGCCGGGCCGTGCCAAATAGAAAGCAAGCAGCATAGCTTTGATATGGCAGGAATTTTACAAAATATCGCCAAGAAATT
This sequence comes from Bartonella sp. TP, assembly GCF_030406085.1. Classification (NCBI taxonomy): domain Bacteria; kingdom Pseudomonadati; phylum Pseudomonadota; class Alphaproteobacteria; order Hyphomicrobiales; family Bartonellaceae; genus Bartonella; species Bartonella sp. TP. Next base: position 111,105 of record NZ_CP129002.1, on the reverse strand, counting down.
AGATATTGGGCTGGTGTATAAATCTAGCTTTGATAAGGCGAATCGTACTTCTTTGAATAGTCAGCGTGGGGTGGGGCTGGAACAGGGGTTAGCGATTTTTGAAGCTTTGAAAGCAGAATTTAATATACCAATTATTACCGATGTTCATTTACCGGAGCAATGCGCAGAAGTAGCTGAGATTGTTGATGTATTGCAGATTCCTGCCTTTTTATGCCGGCAGACTGATCTGCTAGTTGCGGCCGCGCAGACGGGCCGAGTTATAAATGTGAAAAAGGGCCAATTTTTGGCACCATGGGACATGAAGCATGTGGTAGAAAAATTAGTGCAAAGTGGCAATAGCCAGGTGCTGTTGACAGAAAGAGGCACATGCTTTGGTTATAATAGATTAATCACTGATATGCGAGCACTTTCGATAATGGCAGAATTTGGCACCCCAATAATATTTGACGCTACTCATAGCGTGCAAATGCCCGGCGGATTAGATGGCAGCTCAGGTGGTGAGCGTGGCTTTGTGGCCAGCTTGGCTCGCGCCGCGGTTGCTGTGGGGGTAGCGGGTGTTTTTTTAGAAACTCATCAAGATCCTGATTTGGCGCCTTCTGATGGGCCAAATATGATCAAATTGCAGGATTTGCCGTTTTTGTTAGAAGAACTGCTGGAATATGATAAATTAGCTAAAGGAAGACATTTAAAATGACAGCTATTGTAGATATAGTAGGCCGAGAATTATTGGATTCTCGTGGTAATCCCGCATTAGAGGTAGAAGTTGTTTTAGAAGATGGCTCCGCTGGCACTGTTATCGTGCCATCTGGTGCCTCTACTGGCACCCATGAGGCGCTAGAGCTGCGTGACGGCGGGAGTCGTTATAATGGTAAAGGGGTATTAAAGGCCGTATCCAATGTTACGCAAGAGCTGTTTGAGGCTATTTCTGGTATGGATAGTGAAGATCAAATTGCTATAGATACAGCTATGATAAAATTAGACGGTACGCTAAATAAAGAGCGCTTGGGAGCAAATGCCATTTTAGGCGTTTCCATTGCTGTGGCCAAGGCCACGGCGCAGTCTTATGGGCAGTCTTTATATCGCTATATTGGCGGGCTGTATGCGCATATTTTGCCAACCCCGATGATGAATATTATTAATGGTGGTGTCCATGCTGATAATCCGCTGGATTTTCAAGAATTTATGATAATTCCGCGCGGCGCTTTGAGCTTTCGCGAGGCTATGCGCTGGGGCGTTGAGATTTTTCATGTGTTAAAAGCAGAGCTAAAGCATGCTGGGCATAATATTAATGTCGGGGATGAGGGAGGCTTTGCCCCGGGCTTGGCCAATGCTGACCAAAGTTTGGACTTTATTTTGAAAGCAATAGAAAAAGCAGGCCTAAGGCCAGGCGTAGATGTTGCCATTGGGCTTGATTGTGCAGCTACGGAGCTTTATCAGAACAAGCTTTATCATTATGCTGGTGAGTCTCTTGGTCGATCGCAAAAAGATCAGGTTAATTATTTAGCTAATTTGGTTGCGAATTATCCCATAATATCGATAGAAGATGGTATGGCAGAGGATGATTGGGAAGGCTGGGCGCAGCTTACACAGCTTATTGGCAAAAAATGCCAGTTGGTAGGGGATGATTTATTTGTTACTAATCCAGACCGGTTGAGCAAAGGGCTCGAGAATAATATTGCCAACGCCATTTTAATAAAGATGAATCAAATAGGCACGCTTACAGAAACTTTGCAGACGATAGAAATGGCCCATCGAGGCGGCTATAATACTATTATGTCGCATCGCTCTGGCGAAAGTGAGGACCATACGATTGCCGATTTGGCGGTAGCTATGAATTGCGGGCAAATTAAAACTGGTTCGCTGGCACGGTCGGACCGGGTGGCAAAATATAATCAATTGTTGCGAATAGAAGAAGAGCTGGGCAAGGCTGCTGCTTATGCTGGTAATAGATTTTTTGTCAAATTTGGTCAGTAATAAATTTAGTACTCGCTCCACAATTAAATATTTTTAAATAAATAAGCGTTAGCGTTGCTACCTATATTAATTTTTATTATATGGGGGGCTTTGTGGAGCCACAGCAGCTGGGATATTTAGGGACGCGCCCTAAGCGATATAATATCTGGATCAGACTCGTCGGCGTATTGCTGATTTTTTATTTTGCTTATCATAGCTATTGCGGTGCATTTGGCTTGCGTGTGTATGCACAGCAAGAAGGCTGCTGGCAAAAGTTACAGCTGCAATATGAAGCTTTGCTGCACGAGCGGCTTGCTTTAGAAAAAAGGGCCAAGCTTTTGCGCGATGCTACGGTGGACAAAGATGTTTTGGACGAATATGCCCGTAAAAACTTGAACCTAGCCAAGAAAAATGAGTATGTAATTCCCTTAACCCATGGTGATCTAGGGCCATAAATATTATTAACTTTTAGTTAATATCTTCTACTTTACATTTTGGTTTTTTTAAAATAAGATTTTAACTTGTAGCAATATTTTATATTGCGCTACAAGTTAACTCGGCCAAAGGAGTAGCAGATGATAAATGCATTAAATAATGCTGGCTCAAAGAGAAAAAAAGATAGAGTTTTAGAAAATCCTAATCCTTTTACCCTCTACAGTTCAGAGAAAAAATTGGTTACCCCGGTTAGTAATGACGATTTTCTGCTGCATGCGAAAAATTTTACTCTGTCGAAAGAACAAGAGCTAGAGATATACGAAGATATGTTGTTGTTAAGAAGGTTTGAAGAAAGAGCCGGGCAGCTATATGGCATGGGTTTAATTGGCGGGTTTTGCCATCTTTATATTGGACAAGAAGCTGTGGTTGTAGGCAGTATGCGCGCTACTAAAGCTGGCGACGCTACTATAACTTCGTATCGTGATCATGGGCATATTTTAGCTGCTGGTGTTGCGCCACAAATGGTTATGGCAGAGCTTGCTGGGCGTAAAAGTGGCGTTTCAAAAGGCAAGGGCGGCTCTATGCATATGTTTTCGCGGCAGCATCATTTTTACGGTGGCCATGGTATTGTTGCTGCGCAGGTGCCAATAGGTACTGGCATTGCCTTTGCTAATAAATATAAAGGCAATGACAATGTCTGCCTAACCTATTTTGGCGATGGTGCGGCTAATCAAGGCCAGGTATATGAGAGTTATAATATGGCTTCGCTATGGAAATTGCCTGTATTATATATCGTAGAAAATAATATGTATGCTATGGGCACTTCTGTGGCGCGTGCTTCGGCCGAGGTAGATTTTGCCAAAAGGGGCTTAGCTTTTGATGTGCCGGGTGTAAAAATCGACGGTATGGATGTTCATCGCGTTTTCGAGGCAACAAGCGCCGCTTTGGATTATATTAGAAATGGCAATGGTCCGGTTATCCTAGATGTGCAGACTTATCGTTATCGTGGGCATTCTATGTCTGACCCGGCGAAATATAGAACCAAAGAAGAGTTAGAAAATATGCGGGGCCATCACGACCCGATAGAGCGTCTTAAAATTAGCTTAATTGAGCGCTCCATAGCTAGCGAAGTGGAGTTGAAAGAGATTGACAAAAAGGTGCGCGCAGTGGTAACCGAAGCTGCGCAATTTGCTCAGCAAGAGCCAGAGCCAAACGAAAATGAGCTTTATAGTGATATTTTGGCTTAATAATTAAAGGAAGTAATATGGCTATAGAAATTTTAATGCCAGCCTTATCTCCGACTATGGAACAAGGCAAGTTGGTAAAATGGCTAAAAAAAGAGGGTGACCAAATTAAAGCCGGGGACGTTTTGGCCGAGATAGAAACGGACAAAGCTATTATGGAGTTTGAAGCCGTTGATGAAGGCGTTCTTTCGAGATTATTAGTGCCAGAAAGTAGCAATTCTATTAAAGTTAATAGCCCCATAGCTATTTTAACAATAGAGGGAGAGGGGCAAGATAAAGTAGCAGCCTTAACGACACCTTTGCCTACGGCCTCTATTGTCACATCTGCTTCTACACCTGCGGCAGCTTCTGCGGACTCTTCTTTGCTAACAGTGCGTGAGGCGCTTAATCAAGCACTAGCAGAAGAGATGCGTAGAGACGAGACGGTTTTTTTATTAGGCGAAGAAGTAGCTCAATATCAGGGTGCTTACAAAGTTAGCCAAGGTTTACTAGAAGAATTTGGCGAAAAGCGAGTAGTGGATACACCAATAACCGAATATGGTTTTGCTGGGCTTGGCGTTGGTGCTGCTTTTGTTGGGCTGCGGCCAGTGGTAGAGTTTATGACTTTTAATTTTGCCATGCAGGCTATTGATCATATTATAAATTCAGCGGCAAAAACTCGCTATATGTCTGGTGGGCAGATAGAGGTGCCGATAGTTTTTCGTGGTCCGAATGGTGCAGCGGCAAGGGTAGGAGCTCAGCATTCGCAATGTTATGCGGCTTGGTATTCGCATATACCTGGGCTAAAGGTAGTGATGCCTTACAGTGCAGCTGATGCTAAGGGATTACTAAAGGCTGCAATACGCGAGAATAATCCGGTGATTTTTTTGGAAAATGAGCTATTATATGGGCATAAATTTCCTATGCCCGATAGAGAAGATTCAACCATAGAAATCGGTAAAGCTTCTGTCTATAAAACTGGACAACATGTGACTATAGTTTCTTTTGGCATAGGCATGCATTATGTCGTGCAGGCTTTGCCGGAGTTAACAAAATTGGGCATAGATGCCGAAATTATAGATTTACGCACCATTAGGCCAATGGATTTACCTACCGTTATAGATTCCGTTAAGAAGACTGGGCGCTTAATAACGGTAGAAGAGGGTTTTCCGCAGTCAAGTGTTGGCGAGCATATTGCTACTAGAGTTATGCAAGAGGCGTTTGATTATTTGGATGCGCCAATTTTAACCATTGCGGGCAAGGATGTACCTATGCCTTATGCGGCGAATTTAGAAAAATTGGCGTTGCCAAATATCGCAGAGATAATTTCTGCGGCTAAAGCGGTAACTTATACTGGTTAAAAATAGGAAAAATAAATGTCTATTGAAATTTTAATGCCAGCATTATCTCCTACGATGGAGTCTGGTAAGCTAGGTAAATGGCTAAAAAATGAAGGTGATGCAGTAAAAATAGGCGAAACTATTGCTGAAATCGAAACAGACAAGGCAACCATGGAGTTAGAGTCGATTGAAGACGGCATCTTGGCCAAGATTCTGGTGCCTGCTGGTAGCGAAGGGGTTAGGATTAACAGTGTCATTGCTATTCTCGCGCAAGAGGGCGAAAAGTTAGAAGATTACCAAGTAGCGAAAGCCGCCGCGCCTATTCAGGTTAGTGCTGCTGCACCATTAACGAATGAGCCGGCGATTAAAGCTGCTGAGCCAATCGCGTTGGCAAAAACTATGCAGCTATTTAGCTCTCCGCTTGCGCGAAGATTGGCCAAAGAAAATGCGATAGAGTTGAAGCAGCTTCAAGGCACGGGGGCTTATGGCCGCATTGTAAAGAGAGATGTTGAGGCCTTTTTGCGCAATCCACAGCGCGGCGCCGTAAAAAATGCCGAAACAGAAGATAAAATATTAGAATTATATGAGCAAGGCGAATATGAATTGGTGCCTCATGATTCTATGCGACAAATTATTGCTTCGCGTTTGTCGGCTTCCAAACAATCGGTGCCGCATTTTTACATGAGTGTTGATTGCGAGCTAGATAAATTAATAGCTTTGCGCAAAGAGCTTAATAGTGCGGCGCCGATGTCGACGAAAGAAGACATGCCAGCTTATAAATTGTCTATAAATGACTTTATAATCAAGGCTGTAGCCAATTCATTGATGTCTGTGCCAGAAGCTAACGTTTCTTGGCTTTCGCATGCAATGCTCAAGCATAAATCGGCGAATATCGGTGTAGCTGTTGCTATAGAAAATGGTTTGATTACGCCTATTGTGAAATCTGCTGAAAAAAAATCGATTGTTACGATTTCGAATGAGATGAAAGACCTAATAACTAGGGCAAAAGCCAAAAAGCTAAAGCCTTTGGAATATCAGGGCGGTAGCGCGGCGATATCGAATCTTGGTATGTATGGTATAAAGGAGTTTTCGGCTATATTAAACCCGCCGCAATCAGTGATTTTTGCTATCGGCGCTGCGGATATGCGCGCTATTGTTAAAAACGACTCGATTATACCCGCGAAGCTCATGACAGTAACTATTTCTGCTGATCATCGAGCAATTAATGGGGCTGATGCTGCTAAATTGATACAGGCTTTTAAATGGGCAATAGAGCACCCCTATGCGATGTTGGTATAGTGAGCTTGAGGAGAAAAGATAAATGGCTATGTATGATGTTATAGTAATAGGCTCCGGCCCAGGTGGCTATGTTGCGGCTATTCGTGCTGCACAATTAGGCTTTAAAACGGCAATTATTGAGCGAGATTATTTGGGCGGTATTTGTTTAAATTGGGGTTGTATCCCAACCAAAGCTTTGTTGCGATCGGCGCAGATAAAGGGTCTGGCAGATAATTTTTCTGAATTTGGCTTGAAATTGCAGGGAAAAATAGAGCCAGATATCCAGGCGATAGTGTCGCGCTCAAGGGCTGTTTCTGCTAAACTGAATGCTGGTGTTGGCTTTTTGATGAAAAAAAATAAAATAGATGTAATATGGGGCCAAGCTAAGCTAAAAAAAACTGGCTTGGGGGTAGAAATTGAAGTGCAGGCTTCTAATTCAGCGCCAGTTAAAGCGCTGGGTGAAGGTGTTTATAGAGCTAAGCATGTAATTTTAGCCACGGGCGCGCGGCCTAGGATATTGCCAGGTACAGAGACGTTGGGTGAAAAAATATGGACTTACTTTGAGGCCTTAGTGCCACAGACTATTCCTGAATCTTTGGTTATTATCGGCTCGGGTGCTATTGGCATAGAGTTTGCCTCTTTTTATAATGCTATGGGTAGTAAGGTTACAGTTGTTGAGCGGCTGGCGAATATTTTGACTACCGAGGATGAGGAAATCTCTATGCTAGCAAAAAAGCAGCTAGAGATTCAAGGTATAAAAATATTGACTAATGCTAATATAGAAAAAATTACTAATAATGAAAAAAATCTGTCGATAGCAATTGATGTAAATGGTGTGAAGCAAAATTTGACCTGCGAAAAGCTCATAAGCGCTATCGGGGTGGTGCCAAATATTGAGGGGCTAGGGCTTGAAGATATAGGGATAAAAACGGATAATTGTATAGTTACCGATGAGTGGAGCCGCACCAATATAGCTGGTATATATGCCATAGGCGATGTTGCTGGGGCTCCTATGCTGGCGCATAAAGCTGAAGAAGAGGGCGTGATTTGTGTGGAGAAAATTGCGGGCTTGACGTCTGTACATCCATTGGATAGAGCCAAAATTCCATCGTGCATTTATTGCGAGCCGCAGCTTGCTTCTGTTGGATTAACGGAAAAGGCAGCTCGTGAGCGTGGGCATGAGCTTAAAGTAGGGCGTTATAATTTTTCTGCCAATGGTAAGGCTATAGCTTTGGGCGAAGAGCATGGCATGATAAAAACTATCTTTGACGCAAAAACCGGACAATTATTGGGTGCGCATATGATAGGCGCGGAGGTTACCGAGCTTATTGCAGGATTTGTTATTGCTATGAATTTGGAAACCACCGAGCAAGAGCTTATGCATAGTGTTTTTGCCCATCCAACCTTATCGGAAATGATGAAGGAAAGTGTGTTGGACGCTTACTCCAGAGCATTAAATAAGTGAGTTAACTGTAATGGTTACTATTATAGATAGATTAAAAGATAGGGCGCAGCGGCATCCAGAAAAAGCGCATCGGCCAGACAATAAAATTAGTAAAAAACCCGATTGGATTCGGGTAAAGGCGCCTAACTCTAAATTATATGAAGAAACTAGATCTATAGTACGCAATAATAAATTGGTAACTGTGTGTGAAGAGGCTGGCTGTCCAAATATAGGCGAATGTTGGCATCAAGGGCATGCTAGCTTTATGATCTTGGGAGAAATATGTACCAGAGCCTGTGCGTTTTGCAATGTTTCTACTGGTATACCGCACGAGTTAGATTTGCAAGAACCACAGCGCGTGGCAGAAGCCGTGGCTAAGATGAAGCTGAAGCATGTGGTGGTAACTTCGGTAGATAGAGATGATTTGCCAGATGGTGGTGCCGAGCAATTTGCCAATGTTATTGCCGAAATCAGAGCGCGGTCTGCTGGTACCACAATTGAAGTTCTAACCCCCGATTTTCGGCATAAGGATGGCGCAATAGAAAAGGTCGTTGCAGCAAAGCCAGATGTTTTTAATCATAATTTAGAAACAGTGCCCTCTAAATATCTCAAAGTGCGACCAGGAGCTAGATATTTTCACTCATTACGGTTATTGCAGCGGGTAAAAGAGCTTGATCCTGCGATGTTTACTAAATCCGGTATAATGCTTGGCTTTGGTGAGACGCGAAATGAAATTTTGCAATTGATGGATGATTTACGCTCGGCGGATGTAGATTTTTTGACTATGGGTCAATATTTGCAGCCTACGCCCAAACATCATGAGGTTGTAAGATTTGTACCGCCAGAAGAGTTTGCCTCCTATGCTACTATTGCCAAGACCAAAGGCTTTTTGCATGTGGCTTCTAGCCCTTTGACGCGCTCTTCGCATCATGCTGGTGAAAATTTTGAGATTCTTAGAGCTGCTAGAGCCAAAAAATTGTTAGTCTCGACAGAAAAGCCGCTATATGCCAAAATTTGGAACTAAGCGCATAGTCGCACATAAGGCTGCCGAGATGTTTGCTCTGGTGGCCGATGTAGAAAAATATCCGCAATTTCTACCAATGTGTAAGGAGTTAAGGGTTTTAGATAAAATCCAGCAGGAAAATCTTACGATAGTTACTGCTGTTATGAGTGTTGGCTATAAAATTTTTTGCGAAAGTTTTACTACAATAGTGCAGCTGGACCCAGACAATAATATTATTAAGGTTAGCTATGTGGACGGGCCGTTTAAATATTTAGAAAATCGCTGGGCTTTTGTTGATTTAGAGTGCTACAAAAGCGAAATAGAATTTTTTATAGATTATGAGTTCAAAAGCAAGAGCTTGGGGCTATTAATGGGTAGTGTTTTTGACGCGGCTTTTTTGAAATTTGCAGAGGCTTTTGAAAAAAGGGCCGATGCGGTATATAAACCCTAGCCAAAGATAATGCAAGCGGTTGCGATGGCGGCAATGCCCTCACCACGGCCTATAAATCCTAGTTTTTCATTCGTTGTGGCTTTTAGCCCAATGCGACATGGCTCTAGCTTTAGTAATTCGGCTAGATTGTTTTGCATTTTTTTACGAAAAATAGAAATTTGTGGCTCTTGAGCTATAAGTGTAATATCTATGTTTGAAATTTTGCCGCCTTTTGCGTGAATTAGCTCGAGAGCTTTTTTGACAAAAATGCTAGAGGGAGCATTTTTCCACTCTGCCTCATGTGGCGGAAAATAAGTGCCGATATCACCTAAACCATAAGTGCCCAAAATTGCATCGGTAAGTGCATGCAGGGCAACATCAGAGTCGGAATGACCATTTAGTTTTTTATGAAAGGGAATTTTCTCTGCGCATAAAATTATATAATGTTCTGAGATAGTTGTAGTTTCATGTTCAATAAAGGCATGAACATCATAGCCATTGCCTATTCTGATATCTGGCATTATTCCTCCCATTGATAGTTCTGGGCCAAAAATTCGGCTATTTGAAAATCTTGCTTCCAAGTAAGCTTAATATTAGTCGCGTTGCCAGGTAGCAGCTTTACTGGTAGGCCATAATATGTAGCCAAAGCACTGTCATCAGTAAAGTCAGTTGCTGCCTGCGCGCTTGCTTGTTGGTGTGCTTTGAAAATTGCGGAAAAAGGAAAGGCCTGTGGGGTTTGCGCGGCATAAAGATGCTTGCGGTCGATATTTTCTGTGATAAAATTTTGTTGGTTGATTTTTTTTATGCTGTCACTCACGCGAAGCGCTAGGGAAACGCCTTGATTTGGCTGTAGATTCTGCTGTAGTTCTTGTAGTTTTTGGTAAGAGATAAATGGCCTGGCCGCGTCATGGATAAAAACATAATCTGGGGGATTATCGGCTAGGGCAGATAGCGCCTGCCAGGTAGAGGCTTGGCGGCTATCAGCGCCAAATGTTATCTTGATTTGCTTGTGTAGCTTTGGCGGTAGCGAAGAGCGGCATAAAGCTTCGTCTTGTCGGGCTATTACCAAGATTATCTGCGTGAATAGCCGGCTGTTGATAAAGCTATGCAAGCTATATTCCAGTAAAGGGCGACCGTTTATCTTCATATATTGCTTTGGTATTTCGGTAGCAGCGCGATTGCCTTTGCCAGCGGCTAAGATAATGGCACTACAATTGCGGGGCATTAACATTGTGTTTTACTCTGCCAGGCCAAGTCGTTCTTTAAAATTGGGTCTTTGCAATTGTGCAATTGTGGTTTGCTCTAGCACGGTAAAAAAAGCTCTTAGCGCTTTGTTAAAGGCGGCATTTAGGCCGCAGGAATCTAGCAAAGGGCATTCTGCGGCCTCGTTTTCAAAACATTCTGCCATAGCAAAATTATCCTCTGTAACTTTAATTACTTCAGCAACAGAGATTTCTTGCGCTGGTTTTGTTAGGTAAATTCCGCCATTGCGACCGCGTACCGTTTTAACAAAATTGGCCTTGACTAATGACTGCAATATTTTAAATAAAAAATTTTCTGACACATTATATGCTTTTGCTATTTCGGATATTTGGCTAAGCTTTCCTTGATTGGTATCGCAATACATTAATATGCGTATTGCATAATTAGTTTGTTTAGTAAGCCGCATAGTTTTCCTATTATGTGTTATAATTAACTTATTGTAGCATATTTAAAGAAAATATCATAGAATGGAATTTTAAAAAATTCGAAAAAGGCATATTAGATTGCAAAAAAATAGAAATATAGTGCAACTACCGGATGAGGCAGAAAGCCCGGCTTTGGAAATAATCTTGATAGTTTTTTCTTTGGCTGTTACCGCTATTTCCTTTTTTATTTTGCTGGGCGTTACCAAGCTAGCGCCAGATAGATATGTGTCTATTGCCTTGATATGCATTAATTTAGCCTGTGTGTTCTTATTAATCATCGCCATTAGCTCGCGCATAGCGCCTATACTCAAAGCTTGGCGCGATGGTGGGGCGGCTTCTCGCTTGCATGTACGGATTATCTCTTTATTTTCTGTTGTGGCAACTTTGCCCAGTCTTGCGGTGGCTATTGTGGCTGTAGTTACTTTTAATATGGGGCTAGATCGTTGGTTTAATAATAGTACCAAGGCTATAGTTGATTCTTCTATTAATATTGCAAATGTCTATGCCGATGAGACTTTAAATAGCTTAATGTATAATGCTTATAATATGAAAGCTTCGTTGGATGACCGCAAGCTTTTGTCGGATAATCTCTTAGAATATAAAAGGCGAATGACGCTGCAGGCCGCAGCTTATAATATGCGCGCTGCTTTTTTGCTAAGTCGGGACGGCACGATTTATGTCTCTAGCTATTTAGGTGGCGAAAAAAGCCTGCCGATTCCGCCAAAGAATCTAATAGCCCAAGCGCAAGATGGGTACCCTTTTCCTTTTCAGCCAGGAGAGCATGATTATTTTGGTGTAATTATAAAGCTAAATCAGATAGAGGGTACATATTTATACGTAGTGCGTAAAGTGCGGCCTAGTGTATTAGAGGCTTTGCGGCTGACTGAATATACCACTAACCGATATAAAAGCATGCAAGCTGCGCGTCTGCCGTTGCAGCTTGCTTTTGCGGTTTTATATTTCTGCCTGTTTTTAACTATGTTGTTTTCGGCCATTCTTACTGGCGTTACGGTGGCAAATCGCTTAGTTTCGCCTATTCGCTTGCTTATAAATGCGGCAGCTAAGGTGGCGAAAGGCGAGTTGAATATAGTCTTGCCCCCATATTTGAAAGATGACGATATTGGCCAGCTTTCGCAAAGCTTTAATTATATGGTGCAAGAGCTTAGAGCCCAGCGTAACGAGTTAATTTCTGCAAAAGACCAAATAGACTCCAGGCGCCGCTTTTCTGAGGCGGTGTTGGCTGGCGTAACCGCTGGCGTTATTGGTGTGGACTCCGTTGGCCATATTACAATGCTTAACCCTTCGTTAGAGAATATGTTTAATCTGCATGCTTCAGATTTAATAGGTAAAACTATTCTGGAGCTTAGCCCATTTTTAGGCAAAGAGCGTATTGAGCAATTACTGGATCTAACCAAACATAAGCAAAATACTAAATATCAAGAGCAAATTACGATATCTCAGCAAGGTCAATTGCGTGTATATAATGTACAAATTACCCAGGAAAGAGGTGAAACTACTGGCAAAGCGCTGGTAATTACCATAGATGACATTACCGAGCTAGTAGAGGCGCACCGTGCCTTGGCCTGGACCGAGGTGGCAAAACGCATTGCCCATGAGATTAAGAACCCTTTAACCCCTATTCAGCTTTCGGCAGAGCGGATAAGACGCCGTTATTCGCATATGATTGTGCAGGACAAGGAGATTTTTGACAAATGCTTAAATACCATAGTGCGGCAAGTTGGTGATATTGGCCGTATGGTCAATGAATTTTCTGCCTTTGCTCGCATGCCAAAGATAAATACCCAATTGGCTGATATAAGGCAGCCACTAAAGGAAGCTAGCTTTTTGATTGAGGTTTCAAAAAGTGGGATAAGTTTTGAACAAGATTTTAGTGAAGAGCCATTATGGGGTGAGTTCGATACACGCTTACTAGGGCAGGCGTTCGGTAATGTTATCAAAAATGCTAGCGAATCTATAGAATCTCTATCCCTAGTGGAAAGGTCCGCAAAAGGCCATATATTATTAAGAGCCTATAGAAATGGAGCGCAAATTATTGTAGAGATTATAGATAATGGGCGTGGATTGCCGTCAAGCGGGCGTTCAAGTCTGTTGGAGCCATATATAACCACGCGAAAAAAAGGCACGGGCTTGGGTTTGGCAATAGTACGCAAAATTGTAGAAGAGCATAAGGGCTATATGGAGCTACATGACGCACCGCAAGATTTTTACAACGGAATGGGAGCCATGATACGCATGGTGTTTCCTTATGTTAATAAGATAGATGTGTGAATAAGGGCAAAAAAATGTCATATGATATACTTATAATCGATGATGAGGCAGATATAAGGGACTTGCTTTCGGGAATTTTAAGTGATGAGGGCTATGAAACAAAAGTAGCCAGCGATGCAGATGCTGCTATCGCTATGCTTAAAAATGCTGTTCCCAGATTGATTTTTTTGGATATTTGGCTCGAGGGTAGCCGTATAGATGGCATGGCGCTTTTGACTTTTATCAAAAATAATTATCCAGATTTGCCAGTAGTTATGATTTCCGGCCATGGTACTATTGACACTGCGGTTAGCGCTATTAAGCGTGGCGCCTATGATTTTATCGAAAAGCCATTTGCGTTAGATAAATTGTTGCTGGCTGTAGAAAGAGCGTTAGAAACTTTTTCTCTGAGGGCGGAATTAACGCAGCTAAAGAAACGTGCTTTTGTAGCGCCAGAGATGGTTGGTGTGTCGGCTGCTATTAAAAATTTGCGCCAAAATATTGAAAAAGTTGCCGCTACTAATAGCCGAATTATGCTCTTTGGCCCTTCTGGCAGTGGTAAAGAATTAGCTGCTCGGGTTATTCATCATTCTTCGCTGCGCGCGCAGGCGCCTTTTGTAATTTTAAATGCCGCTACCTTAACCGCAGAAAATATGATGCACGACCTTTTTGGCGGTAGCGATGCAGATGGGTCGCCTAACATCGGTGTGCTAGAAGAGGCTAACAACGGTACTTTATATATCGACGAAGTGGCCGATTTGCCTATGGAAGTGCAGGCAAAAATGTTGAGTTGGCTGGTAAATCACCATTTTAAATCTACTAGCAAAGCCGCCTCTATGCAATCGGACGTAAGGCTTATTTCTTCAACTTCGCAGGATATTAAAGCTTTGGTGCAGCAAGGCCGCTTTCGCGAAGATTTATATCACCGCTTAGCGGTTGTACCAGTATCTGTACCTGCCTTATGTGAAAGAAGAGAAGATATACCTTTATTGGTTAAGCATTTTGTGAAGCAAATTGCTGCGCAATCTGGCATAAAACCACGCCAATTATCCGCCGATGCTGTAATTATGCTACAGGGTTATAATTGGGAAGGTAATGTGCGTCAATTAAAAAATCACATCGAGCGTTTGTTGATATTAGCACGCAGTGACAATAATAGCGATGTAATTACTGCTGACATGTTGCCAGAAGAAACAAGCGACCCTATTGCTAAGACTTTGTCGGATAAGTCGCATAATATAATGACAATGCAGATTCGCGAAGCGCGCGAGGTTTTTGAAAAAAATTATATTCTAGCGCAAATGGAGCGTTTCGATGGTAATATTTCAAAAACTGCGGATAATATTGGCATGGAACGCTCGGCTTTGCATCGTAAGCTAAAAGGGCTTGGAGTAAAGTACAAAATTTAATTTTAAGACGTATGTAAAAGGATATTTTAAAATGCATGTTATAATATGTGGGGTCGGGCAGGTGGGCTACGGCATTGCCAAAAAGCTTTCTGCCGAAGAGCATGACGTGACCGTAATAGACACGTCGCCCAGTTTGATTGAAAACGTGTGCAATAATCTAGACGTGCGCGGCATTACGGGCCATGGGGCGCATCCGGCTATTTTGGCAGCAGCTGGTGCTGCCGATGCTGACATGCTGGTGGCGGTTACGTATAGTGACGAGATTAATATGATAGCTTGCCAAGTGGCACATTCTATTTTTAACATACCAACCAAAATAGCACGCATTAGAGCGCAGGCTTATTTGCAGCCGCAATATCAGTCGCTATTTTCGCATGATCATTTGCCAGTGGATATGGTGATTTCGCCAGAGATAGAAATAGGGCAAATGGTGCTAAAGCGTGTTGCGCTGCAAGATGCGAATGAGGTTTTGAGCTTTGCCAATGACAATATAGTTGCCTTAGGTCTGCAATGTTTAGAAAGCTGTCCGGTTTTAAGTACGCCGCTGCGTTTGCTAACAGAACTATTTCCAGATTTAGAAACTACAGTGGTGGCTATTTATCGTGATGAGGAACTGTTTATAGCCAATTCCAATACCGAACTAAAAACTGGTGATATGGTATATCTGGTTACGAAAAGAGAGAAAATTTCGCGGGTTTTTGGTTTGTTTGGCCATACAGAGCAAAAGGCGCGGCGTTTAATTATCGCTGGTGGTGGTCATATTGGCTTATATGTGGCCAAGATGCTAGAGAAATCTCCCGAGCGTCAGAAAATCTATATTATTGAGCCAGATAAAGATAGGGCAGAATATGTAAGCGAACAATTATCTAAGGCCACAGTATTGCAAGGCAGTGCTTTAGACGTAGCCGTGCTGCAGGAAGCAAAGGTAGAAAAAGCAGATTTGATAATAGGTCTGACTGACCAAGATCAGGTTAATGTGCTTAGTGCTGTGCTGGCAAAAAGACTGGGCTGCAAGGCCAATATAGCATTGGTAAACAACACTATGTATCAGGAATTTAATCGTGCTTTGGGGGTGGATGTTTCTATTAATCCTCGCAGTATCACTATTTCACGTATTTTGCAGCAGATGCGGCGTGGGCGCATTTTGGCTGTGCATGAAATGGCTAATGCTAAGGCAGAAATTTTTGAAGGGGAGGTTTTGCCTGCCTCATCTTTGCTGGGTAAATCTTTAAAAGATTTGGATCTTTCAAAAAATCTACGTATTGGTGCTATCTATAGAGATGGCGAGGTAATACAGCCAGAGGGCAATACACAGATAAAATTGGGTGACAGAGTGATTATATTTGCTTTAGCACAATCGGTAAAAGAAGTAGAATATTTATTCCGTGCTAGTTTAGAATATCTAAAGCACTAAGAGAAACTGGTACGCCCAAGGGGAATCGAACCCCTGTTTCCGCCGTGAAAGGGCGATGTCCTAACCGCTAGACGATGGGCGCAAGCAGTAATGTTGCTTATAAATAAGATCGAAGGATTATGCAAGCGAAAAATGCAAAAAATTAATTTTTTATATAATTTATTCACATCAGCGCTATGAAATAGGGTGTTTTGCTTATGTGCAGAAATGCTAAGACTATGGAAATATCTGTGGCAATCTATAGGGCAGCTCAGTATAAGGGGAATTTTGTTGCTTTTAGCGCTAATATAATCAATTTTAGCGCGAAATATTTAAAGAATATGGACTGTAGCTCCATTGCTTGCTCAGTGGCTGAGTGAACTTTTTTTTTCATACAACGTTATCTTCACTCTTGCAAATAAAAGTTTAGAGTATGGCATACAAGCTTAGCTAAATATATTATAGGAAAAATGAGGTAACAAATGACTAGACATATTAATGATTATTGCCTTGGCAAATTAAAAGAATGGGAAGGGTTTCGCGCAAAGGCCTACAAGGACTCAAACGGCATATGGACCATAGGTTATGGGCACACCGCAGTTGCTGGAGCGCCAGCCCCACATGAAGGCATGAGCATAACAGAAGGTGAAGCTGAGACGATTTTGCGCCGAGATCTGCATTTTTTTGAAAAAGAGGTAGAGCGTTTAGTGGATGTGCCGCTAAATGATTTGCAGTTTGGGGCTCTAGTGTGCTTTGCCTATAATGTGGGTGTAGGGCATTTTAAGAAATCAGACTTACTAAAAAAATTAAACAAGCATGAATATCACGAGGTTCCGATAGAACTAATGAAATGGACAAAAGGTAGAACAGCGCCAATTCAAGGGCTAGTTAATAGAAGAAGCAACGAAGTAGCTATGTGGAATCTTTCTGCCTAAGCGTTATTCGCTAAAATTTAAGACGCGACCGTCGCGTAAGCGGGCTCGTAAACTATGCGGGGAGATACCATTCGTTGCAGTATCTCCAAAATTAACCGTGAGTTTAGAGCCGTCGCTAAAAGTGGTTTCTTGTAGCCACCCATCATGGTCAAGCCAGCGAAACCCCGTTAGAGCTTTGTCCCACAAGACCTGATGCAAAATACGAAAAGGTTCTGCTACCTTGATAATCTCTGGCAAACGTGCTTTTAGCGTGCTACGGCTTAAATTAAATAGTGGCGGCGTGTTGTACAGCTGGCTTAGTAAATTGCGAGTTTGTTTTACTTCACTAAATTTTAAATTATCAAGCGTCCAATGATGGGTAGTTATCACAGAATCGTGAAACACAGCCTGGTATAATGGCAAGCGATAGCGTGGGTCAAACGCCACCCTGCGGTAAAGCGGCTTTACCTTAGCCGTAGCAAAAAAAGTTGCTGGTTGCGAACTCGGCCACCAAGCACCTAGATAATAAGGGGATTCTTTGTTATGCCTCATATCTTTGTCGCGCCAACCAAAGCCCCAGCTTTCCATACCATGCGCAAACATAAGATGTTGGGCTGTTACGGCATTGCCGTCTTCTGAGCCAAGGGGTAATTTAATACTATCGCTAAACCATGTCAGGCGTTTGTTTCGAGCCGCTGCCATATTTTCGCTGCTAAGGGGGTGTTTTTCATTATAATCATCCGAAACCATACCAGTGCCATCAACATCAAGAAACAGACTGTTTAGCCCGCCAAAATCAACGAGCGAGCGCATTCTATTTTGAGAAAAGGATAGTACGCAAGCAGGGTTGAGATAATAGCCTTGCCCGCCAAAGCCAGTCTTTTTACTGCCGTCTGCTTGAATTATTGCGCATTTTTCTATTAATTTGCTGGGCATTTGTGACGTAAGCCAACTATCATTGAGACCGCGTGGGATGCCAGTATCGTATGAATCATAGCTTGCTATTAAATAGCCATTGTCCTTAGCTATTTTTACTGCATGGGGATGCAAGAAAACGCTTGTCCAATTATCGGTGCCTAGCCATAAACGAGCCAGACCTGCGTCGTGCAGAGTTTTTATAACAGGCTCAGACAGTCCTGTGCCCCAATTTTTTGCTGGTGATAAAAAATGCCCGAGCAAGCGCTGTGCCAATTGGTTTAGCTTTACGGCCTGTTGGTGTTGTGCGGCTAAAAAATCGGGATGGTCTGGTGATGAATTTACAGGTACAAGAGCTTGTAAAGCATTATCGATAGCTTCTATCAAACTCGCTTTTTGCCAAGTTTCCGGCACATGGTCGTGCAATTTTTGTATAGTTTTTTGTGTTTCGAGATCAAGATGTTGCCAAATAGATTTGCCACCAGAGGTTTGCAAAAAGGCAAGAAATCTCGGCCAATCCTTTATATCTTCAGTTGATAATAGTGTATTGCCCCATAAATACAGGTGTGTGGCACCAATTAATTTAGTCCCTTGAATTACCGTTTTTACCTTATCGCGCAAGCTAGTAAATTGTTTAGTATCTTGCAAATATTTGCGATAGCGAATGGCACCAGATAAAGGAGTAGCGCCTATATGTAATAGCACTTCGAACTTTTGTGGCTGGTTAAATTTATTAAATTCATGCTCTGCTTGCATGTTTAAGTTATTGTCAGTTTTTGTAAAAGAAATATTATTGCTAAAGGGCGATAATAATATCCAGCTATAAACCTTCCCCTTTTTTTCTAAGCTCCATAGCGGCAATTTTAAGTCAAAATTACTGTCCATAGACGAAAGCTCGGTTGTCAAATAAGACATCCATTGCATATTTCCAAGGGGGATTCTACTGCCTTCACCTATTGGCAATTCTAGATTATCAAAATTAGAAGGCAACCGGAACTAGTTAAGTTTTTGCGGATGATCACTAGCTATAGTAATGTGTAAATCATCGCCGTCAACTTTTGTATTTACCTGGATATGTCGCTCTGGCCACTGCCAGCTTGCCTCGCTAGACGAGGTAGTTAGGTTAATCAGTTTTTGCTTTGTATGAGCTTTATTTAAAACAACAGAATCAGCATTAATTTGCAATGTTTCTGGGTTTATCTCAAATTGCGCCCCGCCAGAGCGTAATAAAATAGCATTCGCTGGGGTGAAAGGAAAAATTAGACTAGCAAAAACTAGTCCGGCTTGCAATTTCTTCATATAAATAAAATCAATTCTGTAATGGTGGGCGTGACAGGGATTGAACCTGTGACCCCTACAATGTCACTGTAGTGCTCTCCCGCTGAGCTACACGCCCCCAACGATATCTATGATTAATCTAGTTTTTGTTCACAGTCAATAATAGTTAAGCCGCAATTAATATTTTTTCTACTTGCGCTACTAATTCTCTTAAATGGAAGGGTTTTGAAAGCACTTTGGCGTTATGGGGTGCTGCTTGGTCATTGGCTAAGGATACCGCCGCAAAGCCAGTGATAAACATAATTTTCAGGTCAGGGTCAAGCTGCGTGGCTTTATGCGCCAGCTCCATACCATCCATCTCTGGCATTACAATATCTGTTAGCAACAAAGAAAACGGTTCTTCTTTTAAACGCTGATAAGCGCTAACGCCATTGTCATAATCTACAACTTCGTAGCCAGCCTTTTGCAAGGCGTTTGCTAAAAAGCGTCTCATGTCATTGTCATCTTCGGCTAGCAAGATTCTTTTCATTATTTCACCCAATTCATAATATAAATTAAGCATATCTTAGTCGCAATGTTTTAAGATTTTATTACAGGCTAGTATTTAAACCATTATATGGCTAAAAAGTTTCCTGAGACTTGCCAAGATTTAAATAAGCACGTAACCCTGCCCAAAATTGATTTTGATAAGCAGATGAATCTTCTAATAGATGCGTCTTTGCCCCTTTAATAACTATACTATATATCATGCGATAGCTAGTACACATATCCGCTATAGTGTCTAAATATTTATTACTGGCTAAGCTTGTGGTAAATATTAAAATAGATGTTTTATGGCCTGATAAAAAATTTGGCTTTTGCAATATGGTTCGCCCTCTAAAATTGATTAGCTTATTGATAGCTACTATAGGAGAAATCAAAATAATTGCTTCTAATTTTGCGGGTAACGATTTTTTTAATTTCGCCAACCGGCGAACGCTCTCACCATAAGCTAAAATATAATAAGGCTGCGGAGAATCAGATTGCACTAGATAGGTACAGAAGCTTTTAATGTTTTTATTATGCTCGAGCAGCTGTATTGCATAACCATAAGCGTTTAGCTCTTTTTCAGCAGATTTGTAAATATCAGGCGCTTCACGTTTACTGTGCAGAATTATAAATGTTCCTTTTTTGTCCTCTATTTGCTCCAACTGTGCGTGCCCTTAACATATTAACTTATGACCTATTCATAAATATAGCAGTTAAAGACTATAGCAAGTAAGTTGTTTGCAAAATGGTCGGAACGGCGGGATTCGAACCCACGACCCCTTGACCCCCAGTCAAGTGCGCTACCTGGCTGCGCTACGTTCCGTAAGAATAATTATTTACCAGTAGATTGTAAATAAATTAATAAATCCTTGAAATCTTGTGGGTTGTTTATTTTCACTGCGGCCATTTTTGTTCCTTTTACCATATTGTGTGGGTCATGCAAATAGTTTTGCAAGTTTTCTTCTGTCCATAGCAGCCCAGCAGCGCCAGCAGCCTTCATTGCTGGTGAATAATTATAGTTTGCTATTGTGGCGGCTCTGCGGCCTATAATTTTGTACAAACTGGGCCCAATTTTGTTCTTATCTTTTTCTATAAAATGGCATGCAGCGCAGCGCTTAAAAATTTTAGCTCCGCGCTGTGCGTGGGGCTCAGCAAATACTAGTGGTATAGCAAAACACCCCAACAGAATAACAGCGAAAAAATAATGGATAGGTCTCATAAAAAAGATTTTTATATGCTATAATGATACTTCTTTATATAACACAAGCTATTTCATATGTCTAAGTCTATTTTATCATTAACAGATGCCGCTTTAACGCGTGTAAAGCAAATTTTACAAAATCAAGCTGGTGCACAGGGGTTAGTTTTAGGCCTAAAAAAAGGCGGTTGCGCTGGCATGGAATATAGTGTTGATATAGCTTATGAGAAACCAGATGATGCAGATCGGTTAGAGCAAGGTGGCGTTTGCTTTTTTATAAAGCGCGACGCTTTTTTATATTTATTAGGCACCGAGATAGATTATCAAGAAACAAAGTTAAAATCTGGCTTTGTGTTTAATAATCCAAATCAAACGGCGTCTTGTGGTTGTGGCGAGTCGGTTTCTTTAACAAAAGCTTCAGGTTCTGTTTAATATTCGGCCAATCTGCAAAACAGCATCTAAGAGCTCGCTATAGGTCTTGCTCTTTTTGCATTCAGCTTTGCTTTGCAATTGCAACTCTTTAAACTTATCCGCGGCAATTGCCAGGGCGACTGGCAAGTTCTCTTCTTTTGCCAGTTTAGGGGTTGGATTTTCTAAAGCTTTTATTTCTTGCCATTGTTTGGTTACAAAAGCTAATTTATTTTCTGCCTGACTATAAGCTTGTATATTTCCGGGTTGAAAAATATGCGGATTCCGCCTTTGTAATTTGCTAACTATAGCATCTACTATATCGGCAAAAGTAAAGCTTTGTTTTTCTGTAGCAATAACAGCGCAAAAAGCTATTTGAAAAAGCAGGTCGCCGAGCTCTGCGCACAGCTCATCTTCTTTCCTTTCAACAATAGCTTCGACGCTTTCCATAGCTTCTTCTATTATATAGGTTGTTAAAGATTCGTAGCTTTGCTGCTGGGCCCATGGGCAGCCAGAGACAGGGTCGCGCAATTTATTAATAATATTAATTAAGTCTTCAATTTTCGTTTCGCTCAATTTACTCTCTATCTATAGCTAATCGGACGCTGTTTTTTTGCGATTTGCCCCCACAACGGCTATTGCCGTCATATTAACCACACCACGAGACGTTATAGAAGGCGTTAAAATATGAACAGCCCGTGCCTGGCCCAACAAAATTGGGCCTACATGTAATGCATTTGTCGTTTGCTTTACTACATTAAGCGTAATATTAGCCGCATCCAAATTTGGAAAAACCAATAAATTTGCATCTTGTTGCAAGGTAGAGTGTGGATAGGCGCGCTGGCGCAACGCGGTTGAAAGCGCTGTGTCGCCATGCATTTCCCCATCGGCCTCTAAATCAGGTGCTATTTCTTTTAAAATTTCTGCAGCCTTGCGCATTTTCAATGAGCTTGCATTGTCTTTAGAACCAAAATTAGAATTTGATAAAAGAGCGACTCTTGGCTTTATGCAGAATTCTTGCACTTCTTGTGCGGCCAGTATGGCAAGTTCAGCAATTTCCTGGGCTGTTGGTTCAGGATTTATATAGCTATCGGTTAAAAACAATATATTGTCGCGCATTATTAACAAGCTTAAGGCAGATAAACGCTTGGCTTGGCTATCTATGCCTATAACTTTCTTCACTATTTCAAGGCTACGCTCAAATTGCCCACTTAGGCCACACATCATAGCGTCAGCGTCATTATTCATTAAAGCCAAGGCCGAAAAAATTGTAGAGCTAGTGCGTACTGCTTTTTTAGCCGCTTCTTCAGTTATGCCGCGGCGGCCTGAAAGCTGCACAAATAGCTCAACATAGCGTTTATAATTTTTATTTTCCTCTGGATTATAAACTATGAAGTCACGCTCAAGCTTTAATTTAACACCTATATGCGCCATTTTTTCTAAAATTACATCTTTACGGCCAGTAAGAATTGGCAGTGCTATTTTTTCTTCACTAACAACTTTTGCCGCGCGTAAAACACGCTCATCTTCACCGTCGGAATAGATAACCCTTTTTGCGCTTGCAGTTTTCGCTGCTGCGAATACTGGTTTCATAACCATGCCAGATTTAAAAACAAAACGCTGCAAATTTTCTATATAGGCCGACATATCACTAATGGGCCGCAACGCCACACCCGATTCCATTGCTGCTTGCGCTACAGCCGGGGCTATATGCAATAGTAAACGTGGGTCAAAAGGTGAAGGTATAAGATAATCTACCCCAAAACGCATTTTTTCATTTGACCAAGCCTGCGCATCTGGCATGCTTTCTTTGGCTAATTTAGCTATGGCATATACCGCAGCTATTTTCATTTCTTCATTAATAGTCGTGGCTCCAACATCCAGTGCCCCACGAAAAATATAGGGAAAGCACAAGACATTATTAACCTGATTTGGATAATCAGAACGACCAGTACAAATCATGGCATCTGGCCGCGCATGACGCGCCTTTTCTGGCATTATCTCTGGTGTAGGATTAGCTAGAGCTAGAATTAAAGGTTTTGGCGCCATCTTCGCAACATTTTCTTCGCTCAACACATTTGCAGCAGAAAGGCCCAAGAAAATATCTGCGTTTGGCATAATATCTGATAAGCTTCTAGCCTCTGTATCTTGCGCATAAACTATCTTCCACTTATCCATAAGCTCTGGGCGGTCTTTATACACTACGCCTTGCAGATCGGTAATCCAAATATTTTTCTGTTGCGCACCAAGTCTTAATAACAAGTTTAAACAAGCTATAGCTGCAGCACCACCCCCAGAAGTAACAATTTTGGCATTGGTGAGTGTTTTTCCCGCAAGCTCTAAGCCATTAATAATCGCGGCAGCAACAATAATCGCCGTGCCATGCTGGTCGTCGTGAAAAACGGGTATTTTTAGTTTTGCACGTAAGCGTTCTTCAACCTCGAAACATTCAGGTGCTTTGATATCTTCTAGATTTATTCCCCCAAAGGTGGGCTCTAAATTTGTGATAGTTTCTACCATTGCATCGATGGTTTCGGCGGCAATTTCTATGTCAAATACATCTATGTCAGCAAATTTTTTGAACAATACTGCCTTGCCTTCCATAACTGGTTTCGAGGCTAAGGGGCCAATATTGCCAAGTCCCAAAACAGCACTGCCATTTGAAATAACAGCAACCAGGTTAGCCCGGGAGGTATACAAGGCTGCGGCGTGCGGATCTTCGCTTATAGCCAAACAAGGTGCCGCCACACCTGGGGAGTAAGCTAGGGCTAAATCACGCTGGCTGCCTAAAGCTTTGGTTGACTGGATCTCTAGCTTGCCGGGCTTAGGATGGCTATGGTAATAAAGCGCTGCTTCTCTTAGATTATCGTCAGACATTAATTTTATGCTCTTTGTATTTTAGAGTTTGTACATTGTAATGTAGAAATTATTATAATATATTGGCTGAATATAGCAACCGAATTCTGAATTTCTAATGGCCTTTATTTTCTTAGACAGTGCAGCTAATCCAATAAAGCTAAAAGCCATAGGTCAGTGGAATAAAAATACCGCGACCATTATAGAAGAAGAAATAGCTAAATTTAAAAATACAGGGGCGCTACCCGCGGTCATAGATTTGCATGATGTAACCGCTATGGATACTAGCGGAGCGCTGATGATATATAAGCTGCGCGATTATTTAGAGTGCAGCTTACAGTGCAGTATTGCGATATTGTATGGCGCGGCAGATATATCATGGCGTGGCTTGCTGGAAGAGGTAGGATTGGCGCAGCGCAGATTGGCTGAGCAAGCGCGGCCTCCAGAAAAGCGACCAAACTTGCTGTATTTTATGCTAAATGATATTGGTCAGGTGGCCAATACAGTAACCAATGATGTTTATGCGATATTATATCTTATTGGCTCTTTAGCTTTTTCATGGCCAAAAAAATCGTCAACAAGGCACAACCCGCACAAGTTGGCAAGCCGCCTTGCTCCTTTTATACAACAATTGAATAGTTTGGGGGTAAAAGCAACGCCAATAGTTATGCTATTAGCTTTTATCATAGGGGCTATAATGGCCCAGCAGGGAGCTTTTCAATTGCGATATTTTGGCGCAGAAATTTTTGTGGTTGATCTAACTGGTATATTAATATTTAGGGAACTAGGGGTTTTAATAACGGCAATATTGATCGCTGGTCGCTGTGGCAGCGCTATTACAGCAGAGCTAGGTGTAATGAAAATGCGTGAAGAAATAGATGCGTTACAAATTATGGGGTTTGACGTTTTTAAAACCCTATATTTACCGCGCATAGCGGCGCTTGTTGTTTCTTTGCCATTGCTAACAATATTTGCAAATATCGCGGCGCTGGCTGGAGCTGCTGTGATGATTCATTATTATTCACATATTTCCTATAAAATTTTTCTAACACGTATACAAAATGACATTTATTTTTCTACCTATACTATAGGGGTGCTAAAGAGCCCGTTCTTGGCCTTGCTAATAGCATTAGTAGCAGTTATGGAGGGGCTAAAAATAAAAGACAGTACACAGATTTTGGGACAAAAAATTACAAGCTGTGTGGTTAAATCGATATTTTGTGTTATAGTTATTGACGGTATTTTTGCTATGATTTTAGCATGGCTAAATTATTGATAGATTGATAATATGTCTTTTCGCATCCCAGCAATTAAATTACAAAATCTAACAGTAATATTGAATAACCAACTTATTTTGGACAAGTTAAATTTTGAGATATATCAAGGTGAAATTTTAGGAGTTATTGGCCCTTCAGGCGAGGGTAAATCTGTTTTAATGCGTACAATATTGGGTTTAATACCATGTCAGAACGGTAGTATAGAATTTTTTGGAAAAAACGTCAATTTATTAAATAACAAGCAAAAAAAACAACTATATTCAAGAATCGGTGTGCTATTTCAACAGGGGGCACTATTTTCTTCGCTAAATATACTTAGCAACGTTAAATTACCAATGGCTGAGTATCTAGATCTTAGCGATAATTTATTGAGTGAACTAGCAATGTTAAAGTTAGCCTTAGTTGGGTTGCCGGCCAACGTAGCCGACAAATACCCATCGCAATTATCTGGTGGTATGATAAAGCGGGTGGCACTGGCGCGGGCTTTAGCTCTGGACCCTGACATTATCTTTTTAGATGAGCCAACTTCTGGTTTAGATCCGATAAGCGCTGCACAATTTGATGAGTTGATAAAGAGCTTGTCTAAAACTTTAGGCTTAACTTTTTATATGATAAGCCATGATTTAGGTAGTTTGCATACTATCTGTGATAGGGTTGCAGTTTTGCGAGATAAGAGTATAAAGATAGCTGGTCCATTAAAGGAATTAGAATCATTAAATGACAAATGGCTCTCGGCTTATTTGAAAAGGCAGAAACTTTGACTATATTGTATATTGCGAAATTTAGTGGGTAGCTAAATGGAGACAAAAGCAAATTATGCGCTAGCTGGTTTTTTTATAGTTGCCGCTTTTTTAAGCGTAGTGATTTTTATATTATGCGCTACCAGGCTAAATAATAAAAAATCCTTAGAAGAGCTAGATATTTATATTAATGGTTCGGTAACTGGCTTAACAGAAGGCAGCAAGGTTTTATTTAACGGCATAAATATCGGCGAGGTTAAGCAATTGGTGCTGGCTAGGGATAATTTGAATATGGTAATTGCCCATAGCTTGGTAGACAGCGCCGCACCGATACGCCCATCGACCATAGCGGAATTAAGCTATACTGGTTTTACTGGGGCAGCTGCTATAAATTTGCAGGGCGGTAAACTTTCGGATCCGCTATTATTTTCAATTGCAAAGGGAAAAACGCCGCACTTATATGCTCAAGCTGCCTCGATTAATAAATTATTAACTTCTTCGCAAACTGCCTTAGCACAAGCTAATCTGACCTTGCTTAAGCTGAACAACTTAATTGACCAAGTAAGCATTCCGATGCGCCAAACCATAGATAATACGCGCGCCGTTACGGATACCTTGCGTAACAATCGCGGCAATATACAGACCGTGATAATGCAAAGCAATAAAACGTTAAAGGCGCTAGAGAACGCTGCGCATTCTGTGCAAGCAGGCATAGCGCCGCTATCAGGTGGATTAAGTTCTATTACCGGGACTAACTTAAAAACGGTGCAGCAAAAATTGATAGATAGTGCTAGGTCAGTTGAGCGCTTAGAGCGTTCAGTTAATGAAATAAAACGCAATCCGCAGCGGTTAATATGGGGCGGCGGCGATTCTATACCGCGATTATAGGGGATGAAGAAGTGAAGCAATATAGCGTAAAAAACTCTTTTCTAATTGCTATATGCTTGCTTGGCTTGAGCGGCTGTATGGCAACAAGAACCAAAGATACTTTTGATTTAACAGCCTATAATTTTACGCAACGCCCGCTTATTAAACATAGCAAAAAGCGTATACAGCTGTTAATTACAGCTCCAACAGCCATAAAACCCCTAGATGGTGAAGATTTGCTGATAAAAGATCAAGCAAACGCAATAGCTTATCTTGGCGCTGCGCAATGGGCAGATCGCTTGCCAAACCTAATACAAACCCGTTTAGTTCAAGCCTTTGAAAATAGCAGACTTTTTTCTGCCGTAGCACGTCCAGGGCAGGGATTAAGTATAGATTATGAGTTAATTACTGATTTAAGGGCTTTTAATATCGTCTTATGTAATAAAGATTATAATAACATAGATGTAGAGATTAGTGCCTCGATATTACGCGAAACAGATGGCGTAGTAAAAGCGACCAGGCGGTTTAAAATCACAAAAGCTATTGCCGCCACTAATGCAAAAAACTTGAATGGCTACATATACGCTCCAGCGTTAGATGCAGCATTTAATGATATAGCCAAACAAATGATTGTATGGACACGTAAAAACACTTAGATTATAATAATTGTGCGTTCGCTAATGGGCGATCTTTGTGCTTATGCTGGCGACGCCAATATTTTGGCAACTCAAAAGGGCCGCTCCATATACCCAATTTTTCCCCGCGTGCTTGTTTTTCTTCTAGCTTATAATCATAAAAGCTAACAGCCCAGCCATCACGTACCATTTGTCGGTTCAGCAATATTTCCCCAGCAAAGCACAAGGCAAGCGCTCGGTGGTAGATATCTAACTTTTTATAATGGCAAACTATATTTCTTTTATTGATTAGCTGAGCTAAATGCTTTCTGGCTTCTTGCCCGCAAAAATATTCTTGCCCCGGTGAACCGCATTTTTGCAAAAATTCTGGCGCATCCATGCCCATTAGACGCATTTCTAAGCCAGCCACCTTTATAGAATCACCATCTATTAGGTACGGCTTACCTTGCACGGTGATTTCAGCAGTATCGTGAGCAGGCTGTTTGTAATTTTCATTTTTTGCTAAATAAAGGTATAAAATAATGCCAAGCAATAATGATATTACGATTATATCTTTCGCGGCAGGCAAAGATTATTTTATCTTTGCTTCTTTGAACTCCACATGCTTTTTTGCCACGGGATCATATTTACGCTTAACCATCTTGTCAGTCATAGTACGGCTGTTTTTCTTTGTTACGTAAAAAAAACCAGTATCTGCAGTAGATAAAAGCTTAATTTTAATTGTTGCTGCTTTTGCCATGATGCTACCTTATATTATTCTAGAATATGCCTGCTTATACCGCATTTCGTCAGAAAAAGTCAATATTATTTTTTTGCCTTTTTATTTATTAGTTCAATTGCTTGTTCTAGCGTAAGCGTTTCGCTATTGTAGCTTTTGGGGATAGTTGCATTAATGCTGCCAGCTTTTACATAGGGGCCAAAACGTCCGCTCTGCAGGCTTATTGGGCCATGTGTTGGGTGCTCGCCCAGCAATTTTTTTGCTGCTTTTGTCCCAGCTTTTGGTGAGTTTTTTATTAATTCAACGGCTTCCTCTAAAGGCAAATCAAATACTTGGTCAGCAGAACTCAGCTTAGTATAGCTGCCATCATGCAGTAAATAGGGGCCATAGCGGCCAATGGCAGCCGTAATCATTTTACCGCTTTCGGGATTTATCCCAATTTCACGCGGTAAATTTAGCAATGCACTAGCGATCTCGACCGTAATATTGTTAATATCGCAATCTTTGGGAATGGAGGCGTTTTTGGCGCTGCTACCTTCACCTCTTTGGACATATGGGCCGAAACGGCCGTTTAACAGCTTTATCTCTTCGCCTGTATTTTCGTCATGTCCTATTGTGCGCTCTGTTAATGTTTGTTCCATGGCTATATCCTCTTCTCCTATTTGCCGTATATATTTACATTCAGGATAATTTGTGCAGCCGATAAAGGCGCCAAAACGGCTAAGCTTTAGCGATAGCCGGCCCTCTTTGCAATTTGGGCATAACCGTGGATCTTCACCTTCTTCGTTTGGTGGGAAGAGAAAAGGCGCGAGCTCATCATTTAAATTATCAATAACATCGCTTATGCGTAGCGGATTAGTTTCGTCTATAGCCTCATGAAAATTTTGCCAGAAATTTGCCAGCACTTTTTTCCACTGTAATTCGCCATTAGAAATCTCATCTAGCTCATTTTCTAAATTCGCTGTAAAATCATATTCAACATATTTGGCAAAAAACTGCTTTAAAAATTCTGTAACGAAACGCCCTTTCGCCTGGGGCAATAATTTACGTTTTTGATTAATAACATAGCCGCGATCGCTTAAGGTAGAAAGGATAGAAGCATAAGTCGAAGGGCGGCCGATACCCAAATCCTCTAGCTTTTTAATTAACGAGGCCTCGCTATAACGCGGTGGCGGTTCGGTTTTATGTGCTGTAACTATAATCTCTTTTGCTTCTAGCTCTTGGCCCTGGGTGAGAGCTGGCAAGATAGGCTCGCTAGCGTCATTTTCTACTTCATTATAAACCGACAAAAATCCTTTAAAGCTGATAACCGAGCCTGTGGCACGCAATAAAGCATTACTATTTGTAGCTGTAGCTGAAATATTAATCGTTGTGCGTTCAATCTTCGCCGAGGCCATTTGGCTAGCTATAGCGCGCTTCCAGATTAGTCCATAAAGCTTGAGTTGATCGCCGTCTAAATAATTCGTCAAATCCTCTGGTTTACGAGCAAAATAGGTTGGTCTTATAGCTTCATGTGCTTCTTGCGCATTTTTTGCCTTTGTGCTATAGGTACGAGGTGCAGCGGGTAAATAGTTCGTGCCATAATTTTTACTAATAACGTTGCGGGCATCTAAAATAGCCTCTTGCACTATTTGCGTGCTATCGGTACGCATATAAGTTATAAGACCGCTAGTTTCACCGCCTATGTCTATACCTTCATAGAGTTTTTGCGCTAGTTGCATAGTCTTGGCCGAAAAAAAACCAAGCTGCGTGGATGCTGCTTGCTGTAGGGTCGAAGTAGTAAAAGGCGCGCTAGGCGAACGTTGTATTTGCTTGGCCTCAACGTTACTTATCCGTAATTGTGACTGTAAAAGCTCTGCTCTTATTTCGCTGGCCTGTTGCTCACTATTAATATCTAACTTATCTAGCTTATGGCCTTTATATTCTACTAAACGCGACAAAAAAGGGCTTTTGTTTACGCTATCTTCTAGCATGGCATTAATTGACCAGTAATCTTGGCTTACAAAGCGTTCTATCTCATTTTCTCGATCACAGATAATTCGTAGCGCTACAGACTGCACACGGCCAGCTGAGCGTGCACCGGGTAATTTACGCCATAATACTGGCGACAGGCTATAGCCTACCAAATAATCCAACGACCGACGCGCCAAATAAGCCTCAACCAAATTGCTGTCAATATCACGCGGATGCTGCATAGCTTCTAATACCGATTTTTCGGTAATAGCATTGAAAACTACACGTTTAAATGGTTTGTTTTTAAGTGCTTTTTTGCTGCGTAAAATTTCATAAATATGCCAAGAAATCGCTTCTCCCTCACGGTCAGGGTCGGTGGCTAATATTATAGATTCACATTCCTCTGCAGCCTTTATAATAGTATTTAGGTGCTTTTGTGATTTTGCAGCTGTTTCCCAATTTAGCGCAAAGTCATTTTCTGGCTGGACCGAACCATTGCGACTAGATAAATCACGTACATGCCCAAACGACGCTAGGACCTTGTATTTTTTACCCAAATATTTGTTAATAGTTTTAGCTTTTGTTGGCGATTCTACAATAACTAAATCCATACAATTACTACCTTTTTCTGCGACCGAAATTTTGAATCCTAGGTGAAGCGTACTGTTTCCTTAGCGATATCATACGCTTACGAATCATTTACAACTTTTATTGTTACAAATTAGCTTGCTTATGGCATTTAGGCAATAGAATATGGCTAAATATTAAAAAAATAAGTAAATTTTAGATAGAAGGGCTAGTTATATAGTTTTAGCTTGACTAACAGGCCATAAAGTTTTATTAAGATTTCTTTACGTTGCATCAGCAGCGTTTATCTATTGTATTTTAGATACAATATTAAGCAACAAGAAATGTCCTAATGTACATTGTGCATTTGTGATTTAAATATTAAGGAAACTTCTATGGCCACTTTTTCGCAAAAGCCAGCCGAGATAGTTAAAGACTGGATTGTTATCGACGCTGAAAACATGGTGTTGGGGCGTCTCGCAGCCTTTATAGCTACTCGATTACGCGGTAAACATAAAGCAACCTATACACCGCATGTTGATGATGGTGACAATGTTGTAGTTATTAACGCAGAAAAAGTTGCGTTAACTGGCAAAAAATACCAAGACAAAATTTATTACTGGCACACGGGCTATATTGGTGGCATAAAGCAGCGTACGGCTCGCCAAATTCTAGAAGGACGCTTTCCAGAGCGCGCCTTGGAAAAAGCGGTAGAGCGCATGATACCGCGCGGCCCCCTAGGTAGAAGACAAATGAAAAATTTGCGCATCTATGCCGGGGCAGAACACCCACATAGCGCTCAGCAACCCAAAATATTGGATGTTAGTCAGCTTAATCGCAAAAATAAAAGGTCTGTATAGCTATGAATATGGTTGATTCTACTATAGAAAATAACGCGCCAGCTCACCCTGTGCATGTGCAAAAATTAGATAAGTTTGGCCGAGCCTATGCTACTGGCAAGCGAAAAAACGCTGTGGCCCGTGTTTGGGTTAAGCCAGGTTCAGGCAAAATCATAATCAATGGTAAGGATTTTAGCGCATATTTTGCTCGTCCGGTTTTGCAAATGATTTTGCGCCAACCAATAGAGGCAACAGACAGAGCAAGCCAATTCGACATTATGGCTACGGTTGTAGGCGGCGGGCTATCTGGTCAAGCTGGTGCGGTGCGTCATGGCATATCCAAGGCTTTAACTTACTATGAACCAGGACTACGCCCTGTGTTAAAGTCTGCTGGCTTTTTAACCAGAGATAGCCGCGTAGTTGAACGTAAGAAATACGGCAGGGCAAAAGCGCGCCGTCGCTTCCAGTTCTCTAAACGATAAAATAAATTTGGCTTGAACAAATTTCTATAATGTTCAAGCCAAATATTTTTTTAAAATTTCCTGAAAACTAGTTATACAAATAGGTTTAGCTATATAGTCTTCGCAGCCGGATGCTCTTATTCTTTCTTCATCCCCTGGCATGGCAAAGGCCGTAACTGCTAAAACAGGAATAGTTTGTAATTTTTCGTTAGCTTTGATTTCTTTGATTAGATCTATGCCGGAAATCTCTGGTAGCTGTATATCCATAACAATCAGGTCCGGCATATAATCCAAAGCTGCTTCTATGGCTTCGTTGCCTTTGCGTATTTCAATGGCCTTATAATTCCCAAGTTGTACCAGATCTCGAAATAGCTTCATATTGAGATCATTATCTTCAACTATCATAACTTTTTTAGCCATAGTTTTCATTTAACCTTTGTATTTTTTATATAATATGTTTAAATAACACTTTCGCTATAATAACATAAAGGAAATTATTTATGAAGCATGTTATTAACACGGATAGGGCTGAGCTAACCTCGCTAAAGGCTTTATATTTTATTTCTAAAGATGAAAAGGAAACGGCAAAATTTTTTGAAACAACAGGCCTTAATCCTGTTGATGCGCGCCAGGCTTTAAAAATCCCTGGTTTTTTGGCTAGTATAATAGAGTATCTTATGGCAGATGAGAAATTGTTACTAGCTTTTTGTGCAGATGAAGGCATAAACCCAGAAAATATAGCTAAATATCATGCGCTCTTAGAAGAGGTGCAGCCTAGATAGCTATGCAGCTGGATGAGTTATTTTGCTCTAATTGTTTGACTATTCAAGCAGAGCAAAATTTTTATTGCGAAAAATGCCATAGCACTCGTTTATTGTCTTATACAACACTTGCACAATTAGAAATTGCCCATATAGATTGTGACGCTTTCTATGCCTCTGTAGAAAAACGCGATAATCCGGCATTAACAAACCAGCCAGTAATTATTTCGGACTCTGTAAAAGGCGTAGTAGCGACAGCTTGCTATATAGCCAGAAAATTTGGCATTCGGTCTGCTATGCCTGTTGCCAAAGCGCTACAGCTATGCCCAAATCTTATTATTATTAAACCGAATATGCAAAAATATGCTGCTATTTCTGTTGCGTTATCTTCTTTGTTAAGTGAGCTTACACCTTTGGTTGAGAAAGCTTCGATAGATGAATTTTTTTTAGATTTTCAGGGTACGCAAAAGCTTCATAAGCAACCAGCAGCTATAAAGCTACTAGAATATCAAAAAAAGATAGAAGCCGAATTTTCGTTGTCGGCGTCTATAGGTGTTTCTTATTGCAAATTTTTAAGCAAGCTAGCCTCGGATATGAAAAAACCAAATGGTTTTTTTATTATCAATAAAGAGGAAGCAAAAAATCTGATAGCGCCGATCTCTGTTACTAAAATACATGGTGTTGGCGAAGAATTGGCAAAAAAATTCTTACTAGATAAGCTACACACAATCAGCGATATACAAAAACTAAACCAACCAGACTTTATCAAAAAATATAAATCCACTGGCCAGCGAATTTATGATTTTGCCCAGGGGATAGACGACAGGACGGTTACTCCACAAAAAAACGTAAAATCTGTTTCCAAAGAAACTAGTTTCTATAGCTGTATAAACGACCCTGCGCGAATTTCTTATGAGCTTTACCAATTGAGTGAACAATTATCAGCAAAACTGAAAAAGCATAAATTATGCGGTAGTACGATAGTTTTAAAAATTCGTCCGCAGCGTCAGAAAAATATAAGCAAATGCCATAGCCTTAGCTATAAAACGAACTTAGCCAGCACTATATTTGAGACAGCGCTTTTTTTGCTAAAAAGCATAAAACCAAATTATTCGATAAGATTATTGGGCATTACTATGCGGCATTTGCATGAAAATTGTAGCAGTGAAGAACGAGACTTACTGGACAGTAAAATACGAAAAAATGCCGCTTTAGAAGAAGCTTTAGATTTAATCAAAGATAAATTTGGCTCACAATGCATTCATAAAGCGCAATTAATAAAAAAGGCGGAAGGGTAACACCTTTCGCCTTAAATTGAGTAAAATCTTTGCCAAATATTAGCTAGAAACTGCGCCTGCAGGTGCTGGATTCGTTACTTCAGGTGCTGGAGGCGGCGTTGGGCTAGAAGCCTCTGGCTTTACCGTGGTAGTAGATTCCATCGGTGCAATCGTTACCGTGCTGCTGGCAGCAGGGTTTGTACTATTAACAGGTGCTGGTACTGTATCTATGGTAGTAGTTGTCGTTTTAACGTCCTTAGTTACTACTGGCGCGCCGTCCATAGTGATAGCGTCTTTAGTCACTGCTGGTACGCCGTCTACAGTAGTCGTATCTGTATTTGCGCTAGCCACTGGGTGGTGCATGAATGATCCAAGCAAGCTTACTAGTAACCATAATGCTGCTACAAAACCGAGGAAGCCCAGTAGGGCACGCACTGCGGCACTTGAGCGTTTCTCGTTTTTCGTGACTGCGTCATCTGCATGAATGTCGACCATAGGGTCGTTATTAGAGCGTATTCTTTCCATCTGGTAGTTCCCCTTATCTTCCTTATAATGTAACTTTTATTGCTGTAGTTTTATGTTACAGAAACGCCAAAGCTTGTTTAAGGTTCCATAAGGTACAGCAGATTATTAATTACTCATTATGATTCTTATTAATCGGGGCCTGATAGGTAAATCCCATATCCCAAGGAAAATAAATCCAAGTATCTTGGCTTACCTCAGTTACATAAGTATCAACTAGGGGCTTGCCTTGGGGCTTTGAGTAAATAGTGGCAAAATGCGCTTTTGGCAATATTTCTTTTACGGCCGCAAAAGTTTTACCCGTATCAGTAAGGTCATCTATTACGATAATACTCTCACCGCCTTTTTGGCGCAATTCAGGGCAAACATTTTTTAAAATCGTTAGGTCCGTTTGTTTGTTATATTCATGGTAAGAAGCTATGCACAAAGTGTCGATAGTTCTAATACCAAGTTCTCTGCATATAATAGCCGCGGGTACCAGCCCGCCGCGTGTAACAGCAACAATGGCTTGCCAGTCTGTTCTAATTTCTGCTAAGCGCCATGAAAGAGCTCTAGAGTCACGGTGAAACTGGTCCCAGCTTACACAAAAAGCTTTTTCTGATATTGTCATTGCAAATTTCCTTTAGCCTTTAAAAATTAAGCTATTGTAACGAATAGACAAGGAAATTGCAAATAAGAAGAAACAGCCATACTATTAAGATAGTATGGTGAGCGCGCAGGGATTCGAACCCTGGACCTACTGATTAAAAGTCAGTTGCTCTACCGACTGAGCTACGCGCTCTTAAGAAAACTTAAAAACTGCAACGATACATACGATGCTATTTAAGAAAGGTCAACAGTTTTTTTTAAATATTTTGTTAAAAAATATATTTTTTAGTTTATATTAGGCAAAATGAACTTAACGGAGGTAACTTTGAGCCTATCAATCTGGAGCGTATTTCTGGCAGGTATTTTGTCTTTTCTTTCACCCTGTGTGCTACCTTTGGTACCGCCTTATTTATGTTATATGAGCGGTTTAAGCGTAGAAGATTTGCAGCAGAGCCGCAAACAAAACATGCTTAAAATTTTAACCCAGGCCATGGCTTTTGTGTTAGGCTTTACCACTATATTCGTAATTCTAGGCGCAAGCGCTACAAGCTTGGGAACATTGCTGAATAGTTATAGGCATCTTTTTGTAGTTGCTTCTGGCATAATTATTATTTTAATGGGCATAAATTTTCTGGGTCTTTTACGGATTAACCTCTTTTCTCGTGAGTTTAGATTCTATAGCAATATTACAAAAGCTAGTCTTTGGAGCGCATATTTCATGGGGTTAGCTTTCGCCTTTGGCTGGACACCATGCATTGGGCCGGTTTTGGGTTCTGTATTAAGTTTGGCAAGTCAAAAACAAACGCTTTGGCAGGGGGCAAGCTTACTGTGTATTTATTCGGCTGGGCTTGGATTGCCATTTCTGTTGGCCGCATTATTCTCTAAGGTCTTTATGGCGTTTTTAATTAAATTTACTAAACATTTAGGATATGTAGAAAAACTTATTGGCATATTGTTAATAATTGTGGGTGTGTTATTTATAACAGGAAAAATGCAATCATTATAATAGATCATGGAGTGCGATTATGGCAGCTAAATGCCTGTGTATAATTTTAGCCGCCGGTGAGGGCACCAGAATGCGCTCATCTTTGCCTAAAGTTCTACATAAAATAGCAAATTTGCCTATGGTCTGCCATGTTATTGAGACATTAGCACAAATAGCAGTTGAGAAAATACTTGTTGTGCTTGGTAATAAGGCTGAACTGGTAAAAGAGGCGATTGCTAGCTTTGTAGCTGAACGACATGACGATTTGGCAATAGACTATGTGGTACAAAAAGAAAGGCTAGGTACGGCGCATGCTGTATTGGCCTGTAGCGAAGAATTGGCGAAGCAATATGAGCATGTTTTGATCGTCTTTGGCGATACGCCACTTATCGAAGCGGAATATTTGGAACGTGCTAATGCGATGTTAGACCAGGGCATAGATATAGCTGTTTTTGGCTTTCGTACGGGAAAGCCAGAAGGTTATGGCCGACTTATTGAAATAGAAGGGAAATTAACAGAAATAATAGAAGAAAAAGACGCCAGCGTAGAACAAAAGCAAATAAATTTTTGCAATGGCGGCTTAATGGCCCTAAGCGGTAGGCAAGCATTAGCTCTGCTTGAAGAGGTAAATAATAACAATAATAATCGTGAGTTTTACCTAACAGATATTATAAAAATAGCCAAAAGTAAGAATCTCACCGTAACTTCAATAGAAGTGCCGTTGGATAATGTAATGGGCGTAAACAACGCAGAGCAATTGGCGGCCGCCGATGCTGTTTGGCAACAACGTAAAAGAGCAGCTTTTTTGGCAAAGGGTGTAAGTTTGCAAATGCCAGAGACTATATATTTTAGCTACAATACCCAAATTGAGCCAGGCGCTTGCGTAGAGCCCTATGTTTATTTTGGCCCCGATGTATATGTGGCGGCTAATGCCTCTATCCATGCTTTTAGCTATCTAGAGGGTGCACAAATAAGTAACGGCGCTAAAATTGGGCCTTTTGCTAGGTTGCGCAGCGGTAGCAATATTGGTGAGGATGTAAAAATTGGCAATTTTTGTGAAGTAAAAAATTCACACATTGACGCCGGGGCAAAGCTTAACCACTTATCTTATATAGGCGATGCAATAATTGGTGCAAAAACTAATATAGGAGCAGGTGTGATAACATGTAATTATGACGGACAAAATAAATGGCAAACAATAATTGAGCCAGGCGTTTTTGTTGGGTCTAATTCGTCTTTAGTTGCGCCGATAATTATAAAAAACGGCGCCTATATCGGCTCTGGCAGTGTAATAACAGAAGATGTAGCGCCTAATGCTTTGGCTATAGCAAGAGCGCGGCAAGTAAATAAAGACAATTATGCAATTACACTGCGGCAACGTAGCGAAAAAATAATAAAGCAAGGGGTATGATATGTGCGGAATAATTGGCATTGCAAGTGAAAAGACTGTATCCGCTAGGCTTATCGAAGGCTTGAAGCGTTTGGAATATCGCGGATATGATTCGGCTGGTATAGCTATTGCCGCGAATGGAGATTTGCAACGATTACGTGCCGAGGGAAAAATTATAAATTTAGAGCAAAAGCTACGCGCTCACCCGATTGAAGGAAAGGTAGGCATTGGCCATACTAGATGGGCAACCCATGGCGCCCCAATAGAGCAAAATGCTCACCCACATATGAATGATGTTGTAGCAGTAGTGCATAATGGTATTATAGAAAACTTCAATGAAATAAAAATACAATTACAGCAGCAAGGTTATGTTTTTGAGACAGACACCGATACAGAAATATTGGTGCATCTTATAACTGGGCAATTAAAACAGGGCAAGGGCCCAAAAGAGGCAGTTT
Source organism: Bartonella sp. TP (assembly GCF_030406085.1). Classification (NCBI taxonomy): domain Bacteria; kingdom Pseudomonadati; phylum Pseudomonadota; class Alphaproteobacteria; order Hyphomicrobiales; family Bartonellaceae; genus Bartonella; species Bartonella sp. TP. The sequence continues at coordinate 73,106 of NZ_CP129002.1, read as the reverse complement.
TAAATATAATAAAGCAGCTCCATGGCGCGTTTGCCATAGCTATAATTTTTAAAGATTATGATAATTTATTGCTAGCTGCAAGGCAGGGCCCCCCCCTAGCACTTGGCTATGGCGATGGTGAGCATTTCGTAGGCTCAGATGCGATAGCGCTAGCGCCGTTTACCCACCGCATAAGCTATTTAGAAGATGGCGATATTGCTTTGGTTACAGCACAAAAGGTAGAAATTTTTAATGAGCAGGGGGCGCCAGTTTCGCGCCAAATAGTCAATAGCGATGTCGCTTCTTTTATGATTTCTAAAGGGAACCACCGGCATTTCATGAAAAAAGAAATGTACGAGCAAGCAGAGACTGTATCCCATAGCCTGTCTTACTACATAGATTTTTATGCTGCTAAGCTAAAAAAGCAAGCAAAAAGCCCAGATTGGAAAAATGTAGAGCTTATATCTTTTTCTGGTTGCGGCACGGCTTTTTATGCTACTTTAGTTGCTAAATATTGGTTCGAGAAATATGCAAGAATAAGCGTTGATAATGATGTTGCCTCAGAATTTAGGTATCGCGATATCCCTTTTCGCAAAAATACGCTTGCTATCTTTGTTTCGCAATCCGGTGAAACGGCAGACAGCTTGGCTTCGTTGCGTTATTGCAAAGCTCATGGTGTGCAGAGTCTAAGCGTAGTGAACGTGGCTGGCTCTAGCATGGCACGCGAATCGGACTATGTTTTTTCTACTCTATGCGGGCCGGAAATCGGCGTAGCCTCGACAAAAGCATTTACCAGCCAATTGGCCGTGTTGTTAACCATGGCTATCAGTGCTGGCTATGAACGAGGCGTATTAACAGAAGATGATTTTAAAGAAGCGCTGCATGCGCTCGAAAGTTTGCCTGCTTTTATAAATCAGGCTTTAAAGTGCGATACGCTTATTCAAAAATTTTGCAAAGATTTAGCTCAGTCGCAAAATGTACTTTATTTAGGCCGTGGCTCTATGTACCCTATTGCATTGGAAGGCGCGCTAAAACTCAAGGAATTGTCTTATATTCATGCAGAAGGCTATGCGGCAGGCGAATTAAAACATGGGCCAATCGCTCTGATTGACGAATATATGCCAATTATTGTCGTTGCGCCATCTGATCAATGGTTTGAAAAAACCATGTCAAATGTCCAAGAAGTAGTTGCTCGTGGTGGGCCTGTGCTATTGCTCACAGACCAACAGGGCTATGAAAATTCTGCTTTGCCGAATAATGACGCAATAATATTGCCTGCTGTTCCGCAAATGATAGCGCCTATTGTCTATGCTATACCTATACAATTAATAGCATACCATACTGCAGTATTTCTTGGTACCGACGTGGATCAACCAAGAAATCTAGCCAAATCTGTTACAGTTGAATAGCAATAGCTAGGGCTGAATGGTTTTTAGCGCTTTTTCTAGATGATATAAATGCAATAAATTATTTAAGGGATGCGAGGCTTTAGCTCTGATTTCCTCTAGAGAGATTTTGGCTATTTGGTCGCGTGCCATTTGCAGTAATTTTGCATCTGTAGCTAAATTTGCTATTAAAAAACTTGGCAGCCCCGATTGTTTGGTGCCAAAAATCTCGCCTTCTCCGCGCAGAGTCAAATCTTGCTCTGCTATAAAAAATCCGTCATTAGTCTCAACCATAATATCCAACCGTTTAATCGCAATAGCGGATATTGGTGGCCTATATAATAATACGCAGCTTGATTTTTTATCTGAGCGACCAACGCGCCCACGTAGCTGGTGCAATTGCGCAAGTCCAAATCTATCGGCATGTTCTATGATTATTATTGAAGCATCTTTGATATCTATGCCAACCTCAATTACCGTAGTGGCTACCAATAGCTGCGTTTCGCCAGTAGCAAAGCTTGACATAATTGTTTCTTTATCTTGTGGTGGCGTTTTACCATGCAACAGGGCTACTTTACTACCGAAGCGCTGCAATAAATTTTCAAATCTAGCCGTAGCCGATATTAAATCGCTACTGGCTGTTTCTTCTATTAATGGGCAAATCCAATAAATTTTCTCGCCTTTTTGTAGCGCTACCTCGATTCTACTCAATAAATTACTCAATTTATCGCTACTTAATTTCACAGTAGTTATAATTTGTCTATTTGCTGGCTTTTCTACAATCTTTGAAACATCTATATCGCCAAAAGCAGTCAATACTAATGTTCTAGGTATCGGCGTTGCTGTCATTATCAATAGATTTGGTATATGGCTTTTGGCCAAAAGCTGCATACGTTGCTCAACCCCAAAGCGATGCTGCTCATCTATTACGCTAAAGCTCAGATTTTTAAAACTAACATTAGGCTGTAATATAGCATGGGTAGCTATACAAATTGCTGCCTTGCCAGTAGCTAAATCATGCAGTTTTTTCTGTTTTTCTGCTTTTTTCTCTCTGCCTGTTAGCAATATAGTTTGCATGCCCAGTGGCTGTAGTAGGTTATTTATATAATTGAAATGTTGTCGGGCTAAAATTTCTGTAGGTACCATTAGCGCCGCTTGTAGCCCAGCATTTGCTATATGCGCCATAGCTAGTGTCGCCACAATGGTTTTGCCGCACCCTACATCGCCTTGCAAGAGGCGCGTCATTGGCTTTGGCATGCTTAAATCTTGTAAAATATCTAGCAGGCAGGCTTCTTGGTCTTTGGTAAGGCGAAATGGTAATTTTGCTTTTAACCCCACAGGGCTGTCTTTGTTAATGCGCCAATAGGGAGGAAATTTTGTTGTATATTGACTACGCAAAAGCCGCAAGGCTAGCTGATGCGCTAGCAATTCATCATATGCCAGGCGCTGCCGATATTGGTCTAAAAGCTGTGATGTAGCTGGTTTATGAATCTGTATCAAGGCTTCTTTGTAGGCTGGTAATTTAATAGATGGGTCGATCCACTCATCCAAAGCAGGTATTTTCGCAAGGGCTTGCCCCATAGCTTTTTGCAGAGTCTTATTTGAAAGCCCTGCCGTAAGCGGATAAATTGGTTCAATAACTGGCAATCGATCTTTTTCTGCTATATCTAGCACATAATCAGGGTGCGACATTGTTAACTCCCCGCGATAGAGGGTAATTGTGCCCGAGATTATAATCTTACGTCCTGGATAAAATTGTTGTCTTAGCCATTTAACATTTGGCGTAAAATAAATTAGCGTTAAGCTGCCGGTGCCGTCACTACATATTATTCTATGGGGTATAAATTTTTTATTTTCTGGTGCCCAATTAGTTTGCTGTACAACTAATGCCAGGGTGCAAATTTTATTTTCTATAGCGTCTTTTATTGGGATTTCAAAACTACGATCTACATAATTTCGCGGCATAAAATGTAAAAAATCAACTATACGCGCGTCGCTTTTACCATTATATTTAGCAATCAACAAAGTAAGTAATTTAGCGGTTTGTTGCCCAATGCCAGCTAAGTTGTCTAAAGGTGCGAATAAACTATCTAATATAAAATTACGCATAAACTGGTGGAGTAATCCAATGGATATGTTGAAAAAGCAAATAAGCTAAAACGCTAGCTAATATGGTTAAAAATAAATTTCGCGTTGGATAGCCAACTAAAAAAGCTATTATACAGGCAGGCAAGGCGGCAGGCAGGTTGAACATGGTTTTTACTTGATCGCTTATTACCTCATTTGCAATAATGGTAGACATTATTGCTGGGGGAATAAATAATAGAAGCTTGCTTATGAATTCTGGCAATTCTCGCTTGGCCAAAAGTAGCACTGGCAAACACCGTATTAGTCCGGTAGCTATTGAAACACTGATGATATCTAAAACAATATTGTTTTGCATAAAATCGCCTTAACCTTTGCTGTTTTTATAATGAGTTAAAATCTTATAAAAAATCACCCCAATCACAGCACTTATCAACGAAGTTAAGATAACTATAAAATTTTTATTTACATGCTTGTGTAAAATTATGATGCAAATAATAGCTGCTACTATTACCACAAAATCAGTTAGTTTCGTGTAGCTGGCCTGCAACGACAATATTAATAACCCCGCAAACATACCTACTAAGCTAAAGCTTAGCGCATCATTGGCCCAAACAGGAATCGAAGCGCTTAAAAAAGCCCCTGTCATAGTTGCAATAATCCAGTTAAGCCAAGCAGTAAGATTTAAGCCCAACAACCAGTAAAACGGCAAGTTATTGTTATTTTTTTTTGCATATTGCAGAGCTACACCAAAGGTTTCATCGGTAATTAAGAGGCTACCAATAAGTTTTTCTGCCAAGGTGGTGTGTTTAAAAAATTTTGCTAAATATGCATTTGTTAGCAAATAGCGTAAATTAATAAAAGCTGTAGAAAAAGTCAGCTGCCAAATATCGGCATGGGTTACTAGAAGCGAATAAAAAACTAATTGTGCAGAAGCAGCATAGAGAAAAATAGCCAAGCCCGCTATTTGCCACATGCTAAGCCCAGTTACCACACCTAGAGCTCCGCATGGCAATGCCACAGCCCAATAGCCCAGGATTGTTGGCAAGCAAGCCTTGCATCCTGCTTTAAAATTTTCATAATCGGATACAGAAGCTGGCGCTGCCATGGGAAACCCAAATAAATTTAATTTTGCTAATTATAATGGATATATTAAATTATGCAAAAGATAAATATACTTTTAGAAATTTTTATAGTATTTTCCCACGAGGTTGGGTTGATTGCGTGAGGTAAACATTATGGAAAATAATTGGACAGCAAGACAAAAAAGGCTACTGTTTCGCGCGCAGCATCGTGGTATGAAAGAAATGGACATTATACTAGGCAGCTATGCTAAGCAAAATTTAAGCCTGCTAAGCGATAGCCAAATGGACGAGCTAGAGCATATAATGTCTTTTGAAGATAGAGAGCTTTTTAATTGCTTTATCGGCGAGTGTTGTGTATCGCCAGAGTTAAACACGCCTTTATTTCACGATATTTTAAGCTTTAGCAAAAGATTAAGGTAGGGATGTAACTTGCTAGAAATAAAGAAATATTTAACTGATGGTACCAAAAATTTTCGCATAGATTCCGTACAAGATGGCAGCGCAGCTTTTATCTTGGCAGAGCTGGCAATGCAAGATAAATTAAAGCGTCCTATTCTTTACATCACACGCGATAATGTCGAGCTAGATAATCTTGCCTATAATTTAAAATTTACCTTGCCAGCGGCTACCGTTTTACTTTTTCCGGCGTGGGACTGTTTGCCCTATGACCGAGTCTCGCCCAGCTCTGCCATTACCGCACAGCGCTTAGCCAGCTTAGCAATTTTATGCCAAGGAGTTAATGCTACGACGCCATTAATTGTTTTGACAACAGCCAGCGCTGTTATGCAAAATCTTATGCCGCGCGCCAGCTTGGCCAATCAATTGGCTCCACTCGTAGCTGGCCATGAATGTAATATGGAGCAGCTTATAGTAAAATTGCAACAGGGTGGCTATCAACGCGTGGACATTGTGAGTGATAATGGTGAATTTGCAGTACGCGGCGGCTTGCTGGACATTTTTATTGCTGGCTACACCAATCCTGTGCGGCTAGATTTTTTTGGTAATCAGCTAGAATCCATCCGCAATTTTGATAAAACTAGCCAAAAAACTATAAATAATGAAGCTAGCATTTTGCTATATCCGATGAGCGAAATTTGCTTGGAGCCAGAAAATATAGCTAATTTCCGCAGCTCTTATATCAAAAATTTTGGGGTTTCACGCAATAGCGACCCGCTATATGAAGCTGTTTCTGAGCAAAGGCGCTTCAGCGGCATGGAGCATTGGCTGCCTTTATTTTATACAGAAACAGAAAATTTATTTTCCTATATGCCAGGCGCACTGATAGTCTTAGATCATTTAGTGCCAGAAGCAATAATAGAATATTACAAATTAGTTAATGATTATTATGAAGCACGCCATACGCAGCACACAGAGCAAAAAACACAAGATTTACCCTATAATCCTTTATCTCCGCAAGCGCTATATTTAAGTGAGGCAGAAGTTTCAAGCCTAATCGCTGCTGGCCATCAACGAATAGATTTTAGCTCTTTTCGACTCGAGGATGAGTTATCTGCGGTGCCGATATTACATACAAATATCGGGTTGGGCAAAAATTTTATTAAAGAGCGTAAAACGCCAAATGTGAATCTATTTGAAACTGTAGTGGATTATATTGCTGCCGAGCGTAGTAGCGGCAAAAAATTGCTAGTAACCAGCTGGACAAAAGGCTCCCAAGAAAAATTGCTAGAATCCCTATACGATCATGGGTTAGAAAAAATCACTCCTATAGAGCAGATGATTGAGTTTAAAGAGCTACAGGCTGGCCATATCGGCGCCACTTCGCTACGTGTTGAACATGGTTTTGTCTATGAAAATAAAATCATATTAACCGAGCAAGATATTTTAGGCGATAGATTAATTCGCCAGCCTGCTCGCAAGCGTCGCCAGTCAGACTATATTGCCAATGCCAATGCAATTGCCCCGGGTGACATTGTGGTTCATATCAATCATGGTATTGGGCGGTTTATCGGCCTTAAGACTATTTCCGCCCTGGGAGTTTTGCATGATTGTTTAGAGTTACATTATGCGAGTGAAGGTAAGTTATTTATACCAGTAGAAAATATCGAGCTATTGTCGCGTTATGGCGGAGATAGCAGCAATGTTGTGCTGGACAAATTGGGCGGGGTGGCTTGGCAAGCACGTAAAGCAAAGCTAAAAAAGCAGCTTTTAGCCATGGCAGGCGAGTTGATAGAGCTTGCAGCACAGCGGGCCATAAAAACTGCGCCAATTATGCTGCCGCAAGCTGGATTATATGACGAATTTGTCGCTAGATTTCCTTATGCAGAAACCGAAGACCAGCTGCGCACTATTGCACAGGTCTTAGAAGATTTAGGCTCTGGCAAGCCCATGGACAGATTAATTTGTGGGGATGTTGGCTTTGGAAAAACAGAGATTTGCCTGCGCGCTGCTTTTGTTGCAGCAGCAGCTGGATATCAAGTAGCTGTTGTAGTGCCCACCACTTTATTAGCCAGGCAGCATTATAAAACCTTTAAAGCGCGCTTTCAGGGCATGGCTTTAGAAATTGCCCAGGCGTCCCGGCTATGTGGGGCAAAAGAATTAAAGCGGGTTAGGGAAGATTTGGCGAATGGTAAAATAGATATAGTTATAGGCACTCATGCTTTGCTTAGTGATTCAATAAATTTTGCCAAACTTGGATTGTTAGTAATAGATGAAGAGCAGCATTTTGGGGTAAAACATAAGGAAAAGCTAAAGGAGCTAAAAACCGATATACATGTACTTACCTTGTCGGCCACACCAATACCACGCACTATGCAATTTGCCCTAATAGGCATAAGAGATTTGTCCTTGATAAGCTCGCCGCCGCGTGACAGGCTGGCAGTTAGAACTTTTGTCTCGCCTTTTGATAGTTTAGCGGTTCGCGAAACATTATTGCGCGAGCATTATCGGGGCGGGCAAAGCTTTTTTGTTTGCCCACGTATCGCTGATTTAACGCATATAGCGGAGTTTTTAACACAATATGTGCCAGAGGTAAAATTTGTTATTGCCCATGGGCAACTGCCGCCGTCTAAGTTAGATGATATTATGAATGCTTTTTACGATGGTAAATATGATATCTTGCTCTCTACCTCTATCGTCGAATCTGGCCTAGATATACCGCGAGCAAATACTATTATTGTGTATAGATCTGATATGTTTGGCTTAGCTGCTTTATATCAATTACGTGGCAGAGTAGGTCGGGCTAAGCAACGAGCCTATGCCTTATTTACTACTAAACATGGCAAATTGCTAACAGCAGATGTAGAAAAACGCCTTGGTATTTTACAATCTATCGAGGGCTTAGGCGGCGGTTTTCAGCTTGCGAGTCATGATATGGACATGCGCGGCGCTGGTAACTTATTGGGCGCGGAGCAATCTGGTCATATTAAAGAAGTTGGTTTTGAGTTATATCAGCAGATGCTAGAAGATGCCGTGGCGCAATTGCATAATCAAGAAAAAGAGATAGAAGAACAATGGTCACCGCAAATAAACATAGCTGCTTCTATTTTAATAGAAGAAGCCTATGTGCCAGATTTAAAATTGCGGCTTAATCTTTATAAGCGCTTATCGCAATTAGAAGGATTAGATGAAATTAACGCCTTTGCGGCAGAGCTAGTGGATAGATTTGGCCCAATGCCGCTAGAGGTGCAGAATTTGCTAAAGCTTACTCATTTAAAACAACTATGCAAAAACCTGAATGTAGAAAAATTGGATATTGGCGAAAAGGGCATGATTATACATTTCAAGAATAATTTTTTCTACAATGGCGCAGCTTTATTGCGGTTGCTAGCTAGCCTTGGTGCGCAAGCAAAACTACGCCAGGACCAAAGTATTTTCTTTGCCAATAATGTAGAGCAGGCTTACAAGCAGTTACCTTTTGCCACTAAGACAATGCTGCGCCTGGCGGAGCTATAAAAAGCATTTTACCACTATCCGCTTTTGCGCCATGCGGTAGGTTTTAACGGGGCAGGTTAGCAAATTTGTTGGCTTAGATGTCTGGCTTTCTTCGCGCGAAAAAACTATAGGTTCAACAAAAAGCTCTTGATTTTGCCAGCTAGGGCTAACAAAGATCTGTTGCTCTTTATTTGGGCTTATTATTTTTACTTCTTCCCCTAATTTTATATAGCCGTCCTGGCCAGTCGCGCTGTGCGCATTGTTGTTGGGGCTGGTTTTATAAATTATATGCGCTACTACTGATTGGTGCTTTTGTGCTAAAATCTTCTGGATCTTTTTGCTAATTTTTACATTAAGAAAAAAACTATTCTCGCTAGCGCTATAAGCGTTTTGACTATATAAAATAATTGCTAAAAAAATACAATATTTATAATTACTCATGGCTTATCTCGGAATTACGCAAGTTGTTTCGCCTTCAGGGCATTTTAGATAGCTTTGCAAAGTTTTAATGCGCTGCTGAATTAACTTTATTTGGCAATGAGTTTGTAGCGTAGAAGCTATTGTGGCGTCGCTTGGGCTAGCCAACTTACATTCATAATTTTTATAAGTTTGCCAACCTCTTTGCGCTTGCTTAAAGTTAGCTTGGCGCTCTGGATGGTCGGCAAGGCGCTTGACTATTTGCTCGCTTAAAAGACGCAGCTGGGTTTCTTGATTATTATAATCAATCGCTGCACATTCGTCCATCATGCTTTGCGTTTTTGGATTGTCGCACTCCGTGCCTAAATTTTCAGCGGCAAAAACTGGGCTCAATTGTACCATTAGTGCGGTTAAGCCCAATAAAATATTACGTTTTATTTGCATATCGAAATCCTTTAGAAAAAAATACTTTAATCTCACTATAAAATAGGTTATTAAATAATAAAACTTATTAAGCTGAGGAAAGTTACATGCGTTATCAAAAAAAATATTTACCGTTAGTATCTGCGGCCATTGTCTATAGTTGCGCTATAATTTCAAATAGTGCCTATGCAAATAATGTTGACAGCTGGGCCAGAGTTTGCCGCGACCAAGATGGCAGCAAGGTTTGCAATACTATAAGTGATGTGGTGACAGATTATGGGCAACCTTTAACGATTGTAAATTTAGTTGAAACGCAAAAAGATAAAAAAATGTTGATAACCGTTCCAACCGGTCGACATATACCAGAAGGTGTAAGTATTCAAATTGGTAAGGGCGAGGTAAAAAAGCTAGATTATAGTTTTTGTTTAGGTGCCATATGTATAGCAGAAGGCGTATTGAATGATGATATTATTAATTCAATGAAGAGTGGTGACAAGCTCAGGATTATTTCTGTGAATTATCAAGGCTCTTCAAACCCAATTGATGTACCGCTAAAAGGTTTTTCTGCAGCTTATAAATCCAAAGGAATTACCGAGGCGCAGTTTGATGAAATGCGTAGTAAAAGAGCACAAGCTGCTGGCATGCTACAAGCGCAAGAAGATGAAAAATTATTAAAAGCTCAGCAGGCTGCCAAAAAAGGTAGTTAGCTAAAGTAATCTATGCAAAAGGGCCAAGAGCTTTTTGCTTGGCGCTAGGCCCTCGCGCATGAAATTACTTCTTAGCGTTTTGTTATTATGTAATAATTCGAATCCCAAAAAGCGCATTATTTGCCAGAGCAGAATATTTGAGCTCAAGCTGTTGTTTAATAACGCTACAGCCATGGCTCTGGCTTTTATATCGGCTTTACGATTTTTTGTATAATCTATAGCTATTTTTGCTATATCTGGTTCATGCTCGATAAAGTTATATAAAGCCTCAATATCGCGCAAGCTTAAATTCAACCCTTGCGCGCCAATAGGGGGAAAAGAATGAGCTGCCTCGCCAATTAGTAAAACAGAATGCTTTACTAATTCATTGGCGATAAGGCTACTCAGGGGCCAAGCCTGCAACTCTGTTTCGAGTTTTATTGCCCCTAGCATAGCATGCATTTTTTCTTGCAAATATTTTTCTAAATCTTCCTTTTCTAGCTTTTGGATTGCTGCGGCGTTTTCTGCTGCTACGGTCCAGATTAAACTAGATTTTTTGCCGATTAACGGTACCTGGGTAAATGGGCCCTGATCTGTATGTATTTCGGTAGAAATATTATCATGCTCATATTCATGAGTAAAGCTTGTTACAAAAGCAACTTGGTTGTGGGATGTTATAGAGGTTTTGATATTTAAGGCCTGCCGCGTTACCGAGTTTTTCCCATCAGCCGCAATAAACAATTTTGCTCTTATAATTTGGCCATTTTCCAAATATCCTGCAGCCTTATCAAAATCATAAGAGATTACATTAGATTCCAAAACAGTTATTGCAGAATTGCTAGAAATAGCGCGGGCTAGGGTATTATTTAAAATCTCGTTGGGTATATTATAGCCAAAAGCTTTTTCGCCTATTTCTGCTGCGGTAAAAAATATTTCACGGCTACGCAGTGGGCGATTTGTCTCATCAATTATGCGCATGGCTTGCAAAGGCGCTGCAAATGGCTCTAATTCTTGCCAGAGTTGCAATTGCTGCAAAAATCTGATGCCTGGCATCATTATGGCTGTTGTTCTTTTGTCAATTACCCTTGCTGATTTTCCAACAATGCAACTAGGGGTAGATTTTTTGGCCAATGCTAAAGCAGCTAACATTCCCACTGGGCCTTTGCCGATAATGGCAATATTGATGTTGATATCCGACATTTTTTATGAATCTTAGATTATTTTAAGCGCTATAGTGCAATTTTATATTTGTATAATAACGTAAATATGTTAAATGTAAATTAAGCTTTTATTTACAAAACCAAGGAGTCGTAATGAGCAATATAGAACCCTCGAGTCAGGTAAAAAGAATTACTATGCCTCAGCTACTTGCTTTTACTGTGCATTTATTTACAGCCACAGGTTCTATTTTTGCTTTTTTATCTCTAACGGAAGCAAGCTGTAAAAACTGGATGGTTAGTTTTGCTTGGCTAGGGTTGGCTTTATTTGTCGACGGGGTAGATGGCCCTGTAGCCCGGCATTTAAAGGTAAAATATGTTTTGCCAAATTGGTCGGGCGAACTTCTGGATAATATAATTGACTATGTGGCTTATGTTCTTATCCCAGCCTTTATTGTTTATAATAGCGGCCTGCTAAATCATACGCTTTCTTATATCTCTGCGCTGATTATTGTTATTTCTAGCGCTGTTTATTACGCGGATATGGGCATGAAAACTAAAGAAAATTTCTTCAAGGGCTTTCCCGTTGTTTGGAATATGCTGGTATTTTCGTTATTTATCATTGCGCCCAATCAGTGGGTAAGCTTTATATGTATTATAACTTCAGCCTTGGTTTCTTTTTTGCCTATATATTTTCTGCATCCAGTGCGGGTAGAGCGCTTGCGCAGCATTAATTTGCCTATATTTTTACTTTGGTGTGGGCTGGGCGTTTTAGCGCTATTTTATCAATTACATCCCCCTTTATGGTTACGCATAGGGGTTGCTGTTACTGGCATTTATTTATATATCATAGGTGGCATTATGCAATTTTTTCCTCGTCTGGGGCTAAGGTAAAGCTGGGCCATGGCTAGAAAAATATTAGATTTTGGCGGCAATGATGACATTATCTTTACTCTAGAGAATAATGTTGTTTTTATCTTGCTTAATAGGGAAAAGCTGCTTAATGCTATTAATGATAATATAGCTATAGCTTTATTTGAAGCATTAAAGGCATTTGAAGTAGATGATTCTATTGTAGCTGTCGTTATTGAGGGGGCAGGGCGCGCTTTTTGCTCTGGTGGTGATGTAGTAGCGGCTTATCACAAGGGCAAAGCTGGTGCACCAGCGTATGATTTTTTTCGCATAGAATATTTATTCAACATTTATTTAAATAATTACAAAAAACCTTATATTGCACTATTAGACGGCTTAGTAATGGGCGGCGGTGCTGGCATGTCTGCTTATGGAAAATATCGCATAGTTACAGAAAATACCGTTTTTGCTATGCCAGAAGCAAATATTGGCTTTTTTACCGATATTGGCGCTGCGTATTTTTTGCAAAGTACAAATCTTAGTCTACGTCTATATTTATGCCTAACTGGTGCTCGTATAGATTGGGGTGACTGTCTTTATATTGGTTTTGGAACCCACTGCATTGAATCGCAACATTTACCACAAATCAAAACAGCTTTGGTGCAAAATCTTGCTGGGCTGCGTTGGCAAAAAACAGCGAGTAATGCAGAGATTTTTGCTAAAATAGATAAATTACTACAGGCTTATATATTTCCTGTTGCCTCTAAAATCACCAAGCATTTAGATGTGATTGAGCGCTGTTTTAATAAACCGAGCTTAGATCTATGTTTAGCAGAATTGTATCTTTGCTCGCAGCAAGGCAGTGAATTTGCCACTGCCAGCTTAAAAATGCTTGGGCCTTTATCTAGCTTAAGTCTTAAGGTAATTTATAAGCATGTGACCGAAGCTAATGATATTTCGCTAGAAAATTGTATGAAAATGGAATATCGTATAACTAGCAATATGCTAAAAAGCCATGATTTTTATGAAGGCATAAGGGCGGCGCTGATTGATAAGGATAAAGCGCCAAAATGGAAATATAATGATATCTCGCAAATCCCAGCACAAGAGGTTGATGAATATTTTTTACCCCAAAATGATGAATTATGGTAGGAGACATGATGTTAACAAATCTATTGAAGTTTGAGAAGGCCTATCTTTATTTTTTGCGCAGCTTGGCAATTTTGGTAATTTTAAAATCTGCTATTTTTTGGCTGCATCTTTTGCAATTTTCTATGCTGCGTATTTATGAAACTCCTGCTTTTGCAAAAATTGTTGCTGCGCAAATAGTTTTCGCTGCAATCTATCCTATCATAGCGGTAGGCTTATGGATGAGTGCTAGCTGGGGCGTAATTCTATGGTTATTAACGGCATTGTTTGAGGCCTGCGCCTTTGGCTTTCACTTTACTGCCTTTTCTGCAAATCCACATATTACCGCAATGGACTGCGTGCTAATTTTTTTATTTATATTATTCAACTTATTTTTCTTACGCCATGATAAAGCTGCCCAAAATTAACATATTCATAGCTGCGCTAAGTTTATTTCTCTGCCAAAACCTAGTTTTTGCCCAAGGCCATTTAGATCCATCGGTCTTGAGTGAGCTGTTGTCGGCTAATAACCAGATGCCATATGTGCAAGATTTTGACTATAGCGAAAAACACGCGAGTGCTGTTCCTTTATTTAGCAATATTAATATTGAAAATATGCGCAAACTCATAAAGAAATATCAAACTATTGTAGCTTCTGGTGGCTGGCCAACTTTGCCAAGCACTGCTGGGGTGCTGCAAATTGGTAGCACTGGCTTTAATATCCGATTGCTACGTCAACGCTTGATTCTTTCGGGTGATTTATCGGCACAAACTGATTTGGGTGATTATTTTGGCTCTTATTTTAAATTGGCAGTACAAAATTTTCAACAACGCTGCGGTCTTCCCGTAACTGGTATAGTAGATGAGCTAACCAGACAAACGCTTAATATAAGCGCGCAGACTCGCTTGCATCAACTTCAATTAAATTTGCAGCGATTATTACAAAAAAAAGCTCTTATTCAGGCGCAGCCGCGTTATGTTTGCGTTAACATTCCTGGCTTGAAAATAGAGGCGGTAGAAAATGGTAAAATCATACAATATCACAAGGCTGTGGTTGGTAAATTAAGTAGAAAAACGCCAATCTTAGACTCTAATATTTATCAAGTAATTTTAAATCCATATTGGAGCATTCCAAGCTCTATAGCTCGTAGAGATCTATTGCCGATATTAAAGCGCGAGCCTAATTATTTAACTAATAATCACATAATTGTTTATGATGCAAAAGGGCAGCCTTTAGACAACAAACTTATTAACTGGAATATTGTTGATATTGGCCATTTGAGGTTTCGGCAAGAACCAGGACAAGAAAATGCCATGTCTTCTACAAAAATCAATTTTTATAATAATTATGATGTATATATGCATGATACACCAGAGCAGGCAGCCTTTAATAGTTTAATCCGCTTTGACTCCTCTGGCTGTGTAAGAGTACATAATATACGTGATTTAGATGTGTGGTTATTAAAAAACACGGCTGGCTGGCCAAGAGCTAGGCTAGAACAAGTTATAGCTAGTAGAAAAAACTATGTTGTAAATTTAAAAGATAGAGTAGGCGTGCATTTTGTGTATATAACAGCTTGGGCACAGGATGAGAGTACAGCTAATTTTCGTAATGATGTTTATGGATTTGACAATTTAGCGGTAGCTAATTAACGCCTATTTAAAGAGGTACGGATGCATAAAAGTGCAAAACGTATATTTATTACTATATTTTGCTTAATTCTGCTTTCGCTTGCATTATTGGGAATAAATTTTCTTGCCAATGGTTTTTATGAAGCTCGTTTTTACCTGCCAGAGGCTTATTATAAGCAGTTAAATACCGTTCTTACTATTCCAAATGACTATGGCGACGAGCCAAGCTTATGGCGTAGCGCACCTGGCTTTATTGATGAATTTTTGCCGGGACATAGCTTAAGTGAGCTCTTTACTAACTATTCCACTATACGCTCTTCTTCTGGCTGGGTAATTATTACAGTCTATGCAAAAACTAACAGTGCCATCAGCGATTTAAATAAACTTATTAATTTACAATATAAAGATATATCCAGCACAAAAAATTCAGTAAAATTACAAAAAATAGCGGAAGAACTAAAATCGATAGAAAAACAG
Organism: Bartonella sp. TP; assembly: GCF_030406085.1. Classification (NCBI taxonomy): domain Bacteria; kingdom Pseudomonadati; phylum Pseudomonadota; class Alphaproteobacteria; order Hyphomicrobiales; family Bartonellaceae; genus Bartonella; species Bartonella sp. TP. The sequence continues at coordinate 57,909 of NZ_CP129002.1, read as the reverse complement.
ATTGAAGCTTTAAAAGATAATTTAATAAATAATAGTTCAACCAATCAAATAATAGAGCGCCAAGCAGCAGATAAATACATAGAAGCTTTTATTACCGCCGCTCAATCCCAAGAAATACTGCGTTACGTCCAAGCTAACGGTGCCAGTCTTGAGCTACCCATCATTGCACATGACCCAGAGATAAAGCGCCTAATTTTTCTAAAACATTGCGCCGAGGTAAGGCTGCTGCAGCTCAATGCTGCAGGCCGCGGCGCATGTTCTGAAGCAAAAACCATAGGCCAGCAGAAAATAGCTCTGGAACAAAAAATCATTGCACAGACTAAGGCTATTATCACTCGCTTAAAAAGCCAAGCTCAGCTAGACCAAGCTATGGAGCAGCATTTAAAAAGGTTTTTGGGCGAAAAAACTAAAAGCTCCACTAACAGCGTCACCAATTTTAAGCAATTAGAAAATTTGTTGCAACAGAAATTACAGTTACGCCTAGAGCAACAATCGCTTAATAATGAAGCAGATGTAAATAATATGATAATAGTAAGGGTACATCCGCAAATCCCATATATCTGGTTGTTGCTTTTATTATTTCTTGTGTTGTTAATATTATCAGCCATACCTTTTATTTATAAAAAATTTGACAAAAAAATGCTACAGGGCCGAAAAACTGATAATATAGATTTAAGCGAATTGGCACAGCTTATTGCCGGTAGGCCCCATGGTGCAGTAGCTTTTTTTGCTCAGCAGGCGGAGTCCGCAGCGGCAAAATTCATTATGTATCTACGAAAAGTCATTGGTTTAAAGCTACGCATAGTCTTGCTAGATTTTTCTGGTAGAGTAATACATAAATATACGGATAATAAAAAAGGTATAAAAGATGCGCTGGCAGATGATATTGATCTTTCGCAAATAATTTATCACGACAGCACTATAGATATAGATATCATAATGGCAGATGGCATTGGCGAGTTAGATACAACAGAAAAACGCCAGCGTTTTCGCCATATTATGGTAAATTGCTATCAAAATTATGATCTAATCATTTACTCTGTAAGTGAGGAGGTAGAGGTGCCTATAAATAGTTTCTTGCCTAAAGATGCAACTATTGTGGTAGTCTGCTCGGCTTTTGATGCTTATGATGCCAAGAATTGGGCAAAAGTGCTGCGCAGTGTTGGTTTTCGACTCATTCATTTTTTAAAATTAGCGTAAGAGGGTAGGTGAGTAATGCGTAGAAATTATATAATAAATTATTGGTTATATGCCATCTTGTTCTTGTGTCTGAGCATTGTAATTGTGGGCGGAGCGACTAGGCTTACCGGGTCTGGGCTTTCTATAACGCAATGGCAGCCTATACATGGTGTTATCCCGCCATTGAATGTGATTGAATGGCAGCAGGAATTTACAAAATACCAACAAATCGCGCAATATCAGCAGCTACATCAAAATATGTCTTTGGCGGAGTTTCAGCATTTATATTGGTGGGAATGGGCGCATAGAATCTTAGCGCGTCTTATTGGATTTATTGCGATTTTACCATTAATTTTTTATCTATTCGCTAGCAAGATAAAAAAATTAGCTTACCGAAATTACTTAGCTTATTTTTTAATTGTACCAATTTTAATCGGCATACAGGGAGTAATAGGCTGGTGGATGGTCTATTCAGGCCTAGCGGGCAGCTCGCTTACCAGCGTTAGCCAATATCGCTTGGCAATGCATATGATAGCAGCATGCAGCATTATCGCTTTGCTAAGCTATATGATAGGAAAGCTAATAGATTATAGCGAAAAAGCCGCTACACCAGCTATGCAAATTATGGCGGCTCTATTGATAGGGCTAATCTTATTACAAATTTACTTTGGCGCTCTTGTAGCTGGGCTACATGGTGGGCTGAGTTTTAATAGCTGGCCGTTGATGAATGGTCAGGTTATTCCTAAGTTTATGTTTATATTACAACCATATTGGCGCAATTATTTTGAAAATATTGCTCTGACTCAATTTATTCATCGCAGCTGCGCTTATCTTATTTTTCTGCTGACTTTTGGCAATTTTTTATATGCCAGAATCTACGCTACAAATAGCACCCACCATATAAGATCGCTAATTTTATTAAGCATGGTAAGTTTGCAGATAATATTTGGTATAACGACCTTATTGCTGCATGTACCTATTTTTTGGGCTTTATTACATCAAATTTTTGCTTTACTGCTTTTGGTTTTTTCAGTTTTGCATTATTGCGCTACCAAAGCGCTTAGTAGCCCAACATCAGCTGCAAATTCTGTACCGCAGCACCGCTAGCGCCCTTGCCAAGATTGTCTAATGTAGCCCATAGGCTTAGCGTGCCTTGCTCTGCATTGCCAAAAATATAAATTTTTAATTTATCTGTGCCGACCAACTCTGTTGGGTCTAGCCGTTGTATTTGTTCTACTTCTTCTTCACCAGCTATTGTAACATATTCTTGATTGCTATAATGCTGCGTAAAAATATCGCGCAAATTCGCCATGCTATAATTCTTAGTTAAATTTGCCAAATGCAGTGTGGTATTTACTAGCATACCGCGCACAAAGCGCCCCACGCTAGGCGCAAAAATTGGCATATTATCCAGCAGGCTATAGGTTTTTATTTCTTTATTATGTTTGTGATCTAAATGCAGCCCATAGGCAAAATAGTTTAGATCTATATAATCTTTTGCATGTATATCGGTCATTTGAGTGATTAGAGCTTTTCCGCCACCACTATAGCCAGAAACTGCATGTATACTAACCAATGCCTCTTTACTAAGTGCGCCATGGTCGCGCAGGGGCCGTAGCAGGCTAAGTGCCCCTGTTGGGTAGCAGCCAGGATTGCTTACAAATCGAGCATTTTCTATAGCTTGTTTTTGCGTTTTGGTAAGCTCGGCAAAGCCATAAACCCAATTGCTATCGGTACGATAAGCTGTAGAGCTATCTATGATGCGGCTATTTGCTTTTTCCATTAGAATCGGCGCTATGGCCTTTGCTGCATTATCTGGCAGGCATAATATTACTATATCAGCTTGGCTAGCTAGCTCTGTGCGAGCTTCGATATTATAATAATCCTTATCCGGTAACGACAATAGCTCTATATTGCTTTTTGATAGTCGCTCGTGAATCTCTAGGCCTGTTGTGCCATGTTCGCCATCGATAAAAATTTTATGCATATCTATGCGTTCCTGTAATTATATTTAATAACTTTTAATATTATGGTGTATAATTTTCTAGATAAAAATAAAAGAGGAACATTCAATGAATTTAAAAAATATCTCCACGTTTTTTCACCAAGCTTTAGAGCAAAAAGACGCGGCCATTTATAGCTTAATCAATAAAGAGCGAGATCGGCAAGCCAATGAGATAGAGCTAATCGCGTCTGAGAATCTGGTCTCACAGGCAGTTTTAGAAGCGCAAGGCTCTATATTAACCAATAAATATGCCGAAGGTTACCCGGGAAAACGCTATTATGGCGGCTGCCATGTAGTTGATGAAGTAGAATCTTTAGCAATAGCCAGAGCAAAACAATTATTTAATTGCGGTTTTGCTAATGTGCAGCCAAATTCTGGCAGCCAAATGAATCAAGCCGTGTTTCTGGCTTTACTACAGCCCGGTGATAAATTCATGGGCATGGCTCTAGATGCTGGCGGCCATTTAACGCATGGCTCGCCAGTTAATATGTCTGGCAAATGGTTTAGCCCGATAAGCTATGGAGTAAACAAAGATAGCCATCTTATAGATATGCAAGAAGTTGCGGATATAGCTCGCAAAGCAAAGCCGAAATTAATAATAGCTGGTGCAACGGCATATTCGCGCAAGATAGATTGGGCGGGCTTTCGCAAAATAGCAGATGAAGTTGGGGCTTATCTAATGGTTGACATGTCTCATATCGCAGGCTTAGTAGCCGGGGGAGTATTAGAAAGCCCGTTGCCACATGCGCATGTAGTAACCACCACGACACATAAGTCGCTGCGTGGTCCCCGCGGGGGCTTGATCTTGACCAATTATGAAGATATGGCGAAAAAAATAAATAGTGCCGTTTTTCCCGGTATGCAGGGTGGCCCGCTTATGCATATCATTGCAGCGAAGGCTGTGAGTTTTGCCGAAGCTATGGCGCCTGACTTTAAAGATTATGCGCAAAAAATTGTTGCCAATGCGCAGATTTTGGCAAAAACCTGCATAGACAATGGCATAAATGTTGTAACAGGGGGTACAGATAATCATCTATTATTGTTAGATTTACAGTCTTATAATATTACGGGTAAGCAATTGGAGCAAACATTGGGTAGTGTAGATATTATTTGTAATAAAAATACTGTGCCTTTTGACCCTAGCTCGCCCTTTATAACTTCTGGCATTCGGTTGGGCACGCCAGCAAGTACCACACGCGGCTTTGGCTCGACGGAGTTTGTTGCTATAGGGGAAATGATAGCTTCTATAATCAAAGCTTTAAGTACGGACGAAGAGCTAGACGAAGCTTTACATCGGGTGAAAGAACGGGTAAAGAATCTAACGCAGAACTTTCCAATTTACTAAGGCATAATGCAGCATCTAAGTGATGAAATTTTTATGAAGGCGGCTGTGGAGTTATCCTCCACAGCCCTAGGCTCTACGCTAGAAAATCCAGCCGTTGGCGCTATATTGGTATGGAGGCATGGAAAAGAGACTATAATTATTGGCCGTGGCACCACAGCCATAACTGGCCGGCCCCATGCTGAAACCCAAGCCATAGCAGAAGCCATGCGGCTTTATGGCGCCAAAGCCGTAGCAGAATCCACCCTTTATGTAACATTAGAGCCTTGCGCTCATTATGGCAAAACACCGCCTTGTGCATTATCGCTAATTAAAGCAAAGGTAAAAAGGGTAGTAGTCGCTTTGTGCGACATAGATCCAAGGGTAGACAGGCATGGCATACAAATGCTACGCGAAGCTGGCATAGAGGTAACTACTGGAATCTTGAGTGCTTATGCCTATAATGTAATGAGTCGCTATTTTATAAATCAACAATATAAAAGATGCGAAGTTACCTTGAAATTGGCGTTAGCGCAAAATGCGGCTGTGGGGCAAATCGGCGTAGCTAAGTTTAATATTACCAATGCTTTGGCTAAAAAAATTGCCCATAAATTACGCAGTAAATATGACGCGATTCTAATTGGCTTGCAAACTGCCTTATTAGACGATCCCATATTAAACTGTCGCCTGAACGGGTTAGAAAAATGCTCGCCAATACGCATAGTGCTAGATGTAGATTTAAAATTACCGCTGCATAGTCAATTAGTAGCAACCGCTAGGCAGCAGCCCCTATGGATTGCTTGCTCGGCAACTGCCGATTCTGCAAAAAAACAGGCATTGCAGGATAGGGGGGCCGAACTCTTAGAGTTTATGCTGCCGCAAAAGAAACTTATAGATTTAGAAGAGCTATTAGCTAGACTTTATCATCTAAATATTTTTTCGCTATTGGTTGAAGGGGGAGCTAATGTTGCAACAAATTTCTTGGCGGCAGATCTGGTAGATCGCTTGGCTTTATTCACTAGTCCCGTGATTGTCGAGAAAGATCCAATATTGGCGCCAAATTTGCAGAAAATAATTGCTAGCGATAATTATAGACTTATTGAAAAAATGTCGTTAAACTCTAACAAATATGAACATTGGATAAGGACCAACAAATGTTTACAGGGATAATAACAGCCATCGGTGTAGTAGATGAGGTTATAAGCCTTAATGAAGGAAGGAAAATACGTATTACTTCTTCTTATGATTGTCGAACTATCGCCATAGGTGCTTCAATAGCATGCGACGGCGTGTGTTTAACGGTAGTAAATAAATCAGAAGCTTGGTTTGAAGTGGAAGCGTGGGAAGAAGCGGTGCGGCTAACCACAATTAAGGATTGGCAGAAAAATACACGGATAAATCTAGAGCGCTCGCTAAAAATAGGCGACGAGCTTGGTGGCCATTTAGTTTCTGGGCATATTGATGCAACGGCAAAAATAATAGAGCTTACCCCGGTGGGCGAGGCAAAAAGAATATATTTCAAAAGTTCTGATACTGGTTTAATGCCTTTTATTGCTAAAAAAGGCTCTATAGCAGTAAATGGAGTTTCTTTAACGGTTAATGATGTGCGGGATGATATATTTGAGGTTTTGCTTATTGACCATAGTTTAAAAGTTACTACTTTTGGCGAAAAGATAGTTGGTGATTATGTAAATCTTGAAATAGATCAATTAGCCCGTTATTCTGTACGCTATAGCGAGGCGAAAAGGCAGTTATAATGAAAAAGAAAGTCTTAATCGTTGAGGCCCGCTATTACGAAGATATAGCAGAGGCTTTATTAGCTGGTGCCAAAGCGAAATTAGATGCAGCTGGTTATGAATATGATCTTGTTACCGTGCCCGGCGCCCTAGAGATACCACCCGCTATAGCGATAATGAGTAAAAACTGCTATGCTGGCTATGTAGCGCTGGGCTGCGTTATTCGTGGGGAAACTTATCATTTTGAGATTGTAGCCAATGGCTCAACTTCTGGACTTATGGATTTAGCTCTAGCTAAGAATTTGGCCATAGGCAATGGGATATTGACGGTGGATAATGGCCAGCAGGCTCTGGCGCGCGCAAAAGCAGATGAATCGAATAAAGGCGCATGGGCAGCCTTTGCTTGTTTGGAGTTGATAAAGCTGAAAGAAAATATGCATGAAGGATGAAGTAAAGCCAGTAAATAAACGTGGCTCTGCTCGCCTTGCGGCTGTACAGGCATTGTATCAGCTGGAGGTAACTGGAGCTAATGTTATAGATATAGCGAAAGAATATGAGCTTTATCGCCTAGGGCAAGAAATAGATGGCGATGAATATTTGCCAGCGGATATACAGTGGTTTCGCAGTATAATCATTGGTGTGGTTGAACAACAAACTGTACTAGATCCATTTATAAGCAAAAATCTACCGCCAGATTGGCCGCTTTCGCGTTTAGATTCTGTTTTGCGCTCTATTTTACGCGCTGCTATTTGGGAGCTAAAAACGCATAAAAAAATTGATGTAGCTGTTATTATTAATGAATATGTAGAATTGAGCAAAGCGTTTTTTGCAGCTGCAGAAACAAGGTTAGTAAATGGCGTGTTGCACAATGCCGCTGGGCAGTTGCGTATAGTTTAATATAAAGAATTACTCTATACGCCCTGTAACATGGGCTAGCATCGTGTATATTTTGCCACTGTCGGACTGTAAATAATTATACACTCCGGTGCTGTCGCCAGCGGCACTAAGGCGCTTTAATATCTTTTCAAATTCCGCGATATACGCGTCAACAGAATTTTTAAAGACTGGTTCTGTTCTGTATTTAGAGCGTATATGGCCAAATAATAGCACACCTTTTGCCGTATAGAGTTTTGAAGCATCTATATTGCGTTGGTCCTTTTTATAATTATGCCAAACGGCCGCTAAAGCCTCATCATCTACCGTATCAATAATAGTAGAAGCTAGCTCTTGCAATGTTTTTGAGCTTTCGGGAGTAGGGCTTGGTTTGGCTTGATAATTATATGAAGTACCGGTAGTACCGTCAAGCAGAGCTGAATTATTTACAGCACCAGAAATATCTTGCAGTGCCATGATTTGCTCATTTATAGCATTTTTTAGCGATACTGTATTGGCTCTTTGATAGTTTTGCTGTAGGCGCTGTGTATTTTGCGCCAAGGCGGCCTCGAGCTCATTATTTGAGCTGCCTATTTGTTGCGAGGCTTCTACAAAGCGATTTGCGGCCCGTGCTACCTCTGGGGATAGTTTTCTGGCTGCTATAGATACGTTGCTGTCTTGAACTTTTTCTGCTGCTTCTATTACATTTTTATAATTTATAATAGATTTAGTCATCTCTTCTGTTTTATTTTCTAGGCTTTTGAATAGCTGTTGCAAGGCGTCTTTGTGCGCGCCGACTTTGTCTGAAAAACTACCCTTTGATTCATCCAATAAATTAGAGACCTGTTTTAATAAATTTGCATGCGCCATAAAATTTTCTGTAAGCTGCGCGATATTTGCTTTGGCATCTTTGGATAACTCATTTAAATTATTATTGTTATAATCCATCATTTGGCTAAATTTATCTTCTGCCTGTTGCAGATTTTCTACCAAGCCTTCGGTTTTTTGCACAATGTTGCTACTGGAGCTATCAAGCTTCGCGGTTAGGGCAAAAATATTACGATGTAGCTCAGAGGTAAATTTTTCTACCGATTGTGCGATTTGTGCAGATCGGTCGGCTACAGCATTCACAAACAATTCATTTTCAGAGGAAAGTTGCTGCTGTAGTGCTTGCGTAGAATGCGTAATTTGGTCGCTCAAGCTTTCTGCAATATTATTAAAAGTATGTGTAGCGCTAACGCTAGCGCTATATAGCGACTGCGAGCTGTTATTTATCTGCTCAAGCTGCGAGGAGATGTGTTGCGTACTGCGCTCTGTTAGATATTGCATTGAACCTTCTACATGAGAGATCTGGTCACTAATTTGCGTTTCTAGCTTGCTTACCGTTTCGTTAAGCACGTTGGAACGATCTAGCAAGCTTTGCTCGACATTTGCCATGGCTTGGGTTAAGGCAGAATTTACATATTCACCAGCCGCAACGATATGCTGGCTAGCCTGCGCGGCTTCTGTTTCTACATAGCCTTCAATTTCTTTGATTTTAGCCTTTACATCGTCGCTTATAAGCTCGGTGCCATACACAATGTTGGAATGCAGCGTTACAAAATCTTGCTCAAATTTTGATATGGATTCGGTTAATTCATCGCTGATTTTATGAACATATTGTTGGGCTGTGCTCGCTTCTTGGTTAAATAATTCTGCTGCATGGCTTATTTCATGGTGCAGAATGCGGCTTACTGCAGCGGCCTGTTCTTCTACCTGTTGAAAGCTGTTGCTTAGATTGTTGGCTAGGCTTGCCTGCAGCGCTTCGGTTTTTTCGCTTATCAACTGCGCTTTCGAATTTAGCGCTACTTCTAAATGCTGCTTTTGCTCGTCAAAATTTGTTTGCAATGTATTTGACTGCGCTATGGCAGCTTTTATCATATTTGCATATTCTTCTAGCGATACTAAATGGCTATTAAAGCTGCTTTGAAGATTATCATTATTATATGATATTACATCATCTATACTGGCTGACTGTTTTAGCAGCAACTCGTTAAACTGCTCTTCTGCATGCGCTACAAAGTCACGCAATTTTGCTATTCTTGCTTCTACTGCGCTTGCTTGCTCTTCTAATACCTCATGTACTTCTGATTTATTTAATTGCAGCGAATTTGCTACGGAAGAAGCGATATCAGTATTGTAAGAACTGATGGTATTGTTGAGGTTTGCAAGGCTTTGCGTAATCTCTTGCTTTAGGCCAGTTTCATAGCTAGTTAATTTTTCTATATTTTCTACACCAAAATCATTTAGCTGGTTAATTCTCTCGCCAAATTTTTGCTCGATATTGTCTAGATGTTGTGTTAGCACCGTTAGTTGCGAGCCGATATTGCTGGTAAGGTTATCGCTAGTATGTGCTAATAAGTCAGAAATTAATCCGGCACTAGTTTCTAGCTTGGCTGAAATTGCAACAGATTTATCGTTGAAGATTTGCTCTAGCTGGTTTTCAAAATTAACTACTTGTGTGCTTAAATTATCTTTTACATCTTCCACCGTAGATAAAAACCGGCTTTTACCTTGGTCAAAGCTATTTTCTAACTCTGTGATACGGCTCAACAGATCTTCATTCAGACTGCGTGCCTTGGTATCTAAAATCTCTGCTAGCTTATCGGTGCTTTCTTCTATTGATAAAGTATGATCTAAGAAGGAGGTTAGGATAGATCTATTTTCATCTGTTAATACATTATTCAACGATTCAAGATTTTCCTCAAAGGCGCGAATTGCTACTTTTGTAGCATCATTTAATTTATCTGGCACGTCTATTAGCATGTCGTCTAATCTATTCTGCACAGCGCCAAGCATTTGTTCATTCCGCTCTGCTATAGAGAGGTCTAGCGACATGAATTTTTCATTAATCTCGGCTACTGTCCTGTCGGTATTATGCGCTAATTCTATCATATTTGTGTCAAATTTATTTGCAGATAGAGAACCACGCTCTGCAATGGTTTTGTCAATTTTGTCAAAAAGATTATCGAGTTGGCCTAAATAACTGTCGCCTTTTATATCAAGTTTATTCGTAAGAACATCAGTTAGGGAATCGCTAACTGCATGCAAATTGTCCAATATAGTTTGCGTTTTCTTATTTAGACTTTTGCCAAGATTCTCTGCTATAGTTTCAACATTATCGGTAATATTATCTGTAACGCTAGCGAGCTCATCTGAGATTTCGTTTCTTGTAAGCTGCAAAGTTTTCTTAACCCGGTCTGCATGCTCTAAAATAGCTTGTCGCTCATTGGCTAGCATTGTTATTAATTTATGAATGCGCGTTTCATTCTCTATGTAAGCGCGCTCTAAATTATTTACTTCGCCACTAACCATAGCTTCTATTTCGCAGGCTCGCTCGTAAGTGCGTTGTATACCACCGTCCATATTGGTAAGTTCTGCGCGCAATCTAGCGCTTAGTTTGCTAAAATCTACTGTATTTTCGGTTAAATAGGGTGCATTGCCAAGCTGCGTATTGCTTAGCGATTTTATCATAAGCGATAAGTCGCTAGAATTTTTTGACAATTTCGCAAAGCCCCAAAAAGCGCAGATGGGAAATATTGTACCGCTTACAACGCCAAAGCCAGCCGCACTATTTAAAAACGAAAAGAGGCTAGGTGCAGTTTTAGCTAAGTTAATGGCTAGAGCTGTACCACCTGTGGCCCAAATTAAGCTTATTGCACTGGTTGTCCAATAAAGGCTAGAGGCAGAGCGGCTTTTAAAAATCTGATAAAAAGAAGGTGCAGTGGCATCGTCATTTGCAGCTTTTAGTTGCTCAGGAAAAAAGGCAAATTTTTCAACATTAGTTTCTAAATTTGTTGTAGCTTTAGATTCTTCCATTGTAGAGGATGTCGCGTGCGCAATATTGCTTAATTCTATTGCATTTGCTAAATTATCCAACTCTAGCAAACTGTCTTTTTCTAAAGTCTCATTTTCTTCTAAAGCTTTTTCCTTAAGCTTGCTTTCTAGGGCTGCTTCTAAAGCTCGCTCTATGTTAAGATTCGACTTTTCTATCTCGGTTTGACGAGCCATATTTACTCCATAATTTTGCAATCAGGCTTTTATTAATTTATTAATCTATCACAACTTATTTAATTATGCTATGATTTTGTCACTTGCTTTATGGAAAGTTGTACTATGTTTTGGAGGGTCGGTAATAATTTTTCATTAGACCTAGATAAATCGCCTATTATCATGGGTATTTTGAACATTACGCCAGATTCTTTTTCTGATGCGGGCTCTTATATGTCTCCTAAAGCTAGCATAAGCCATGCCAAAACTATGATACAACAGGGTGCCGATATTATAGATATAGGTGGTGAATCAACACGGCCTGGGGCCGAGCCAATATCGGCGCAAACAGAGCAAACGCGCATATTGCCGATTGTAAAAACTCTGCTTCAAGATTTTACAGCAATTCTTTCGATTGATACTTATAATCACTCGACCGCTGCCGCTGCTTTGGCTTTGGGGGCGCATATTATTAACGATGTATATGGACTGCAAAAAGCCCCGCAAATGGCAGAAATAGTGGCAAATTTTAAGGCTGGTATAGTTATAATGCATACCAATCGTGAGCGTGTGCCACATCGCGACATTATTGAGGATCAGAAATTCTTCTTTGATAAATCGCTAACGATTGCAGCAAAAGCAGGCATACAAAAAGAAGCCATCGTGCTAGATCCAGGGTTTGGTTTTGGCAAAGATTATATTCATAATATGGCTTTGTTTACGCGCATAGGTGAGCTAGCCGCATTTGGCTACCCTCTTTTAGCTGGTATTTCACGTAAAAAATCGCTAGGTCGTTTAAAGCACGGTAACGCGGCTCAATCAGTAGATATGGATGTTGCCACTAGCGTGTTATCGGTTTTGTTAAGAGAGCGTGGTTTTTCTATTTTTCGTGTGCACAATGTTGCAGTCAATTGCCAAGCCCTGGCAGTAGCTGATGCTTGGCTTTAACTAGGGGACTAGGATGTATCGTGTTTATTTATCTTTTGGCGGTAATGTAGGGGATGTAGAGGCTACTATTATTAGAAGCGTGCGTGATTTAACAAGCACAGGGCTATGTCAGCTAGAACGCTTATCCTCATTATACCAAACACCGCCTTGGGGTAATATTAGCCAGGATTATTTTTTTAATGCATGTGCTAAATTCGCAACGGAACTTGAGCCAGAGGTTTTTTTGCGGTTATGTCAGGCGATAGAGCTTAAACATGGCCGCGAAAGGGTTGCCAAATGGGGCCCGCGTACTATTGATATAGATCTTTTGCTCTATGATGCATTTGAAAATTATAATAGCGACAGCCTTATTATGCCGCACCCCTTTATGTTGCAGCGTGGTTTTGTGCTTAAGCCATTGCACGAAATCGCCCCAGAATTAATCATAGCTAGACATTCTATTGCTGAATATTTAAAAACCATTCCAGAGCTGGACACCATAAAGCGATGCAAAAATAGCCTTGCTTGGCAAAACTTAGCATATTTATAGGAATTTTATATTGTATAATATTTATTATAGTTTATATATTGGGTAGTTATGTAATTTCATGAGGGCGAGATGGCAGAATATTCGCAAAATATCCAAGATAATTTTTTAAATAATGTTCGCAAACAAAGAACGCCTCTGACTATATTTTTGGTTAATGGAGTTAAATTATCTGGTTACATAAGCTCGTTTGACAGTTTTTCGGTTGTTTTAAGAAGAGAAAACCATATGCAGCTAGTATATAAGCATGCTATATCTACAATTTTACCGAACGGTCCATTCTCTTATGAGAGCGCTAAGGACAATGATACAAATTCCGACACCAAGTAAAATTGCTACTTGACGAATAAAAAAAGCTCGTATACAACTATTCATATAGTCATATAATTATATATGGAACTGCGTTGAGTAAGCAATTTTTAGATGTTTTAGGAATTGGGTTTGGGCCATTTAATTTTAGTTTAAATTGCTTAATGGCTAAGACACCGCTGAACTCTGTATTTATAGATAAAAACAATGATTTTAATTGGCATCTAAACTCTATAGGCGGTAATTTACAAGTTAGTTGGTTAAAAGATGGACTTTTTTATCAGTTTTCTGCTAGGGAATGCGATAGTATAACTCGTTTGGAATATAATAATTATTTAAAATGGGTTGTGGGGCATTTTAAAAATATAAATTTTGGCGAAAATGCAGAAAATATAGCAGTAACTAATGATGGTTATTATTTAGTAAATACCAATAAAAATAAATATATATCTAAGTCTATAGTAGTAGGTACTGGCCCTGTTCCTAATATACCTAGTTTTGCCAAAGAATATTCTAGCGATGATGTGTTTCATTCTTCAGTATATTTAAAATACAGAGAAAAGCTAAAAGGAAAAGTTTTAATCGTAGGCAATGGGCAAAGTGCTTGCGAGATAGTAATGGACTTATTAAATAATGTTCAGAACATTGATATAGTATGGATATCAGAGAGATCTGCATTTCATTCTTTAGATGACAATGCTATTATAAACTCTCTTTATTCTCCAGCCTATACAAAAGAAATTAAAAAAACGCATAAAAGCTATAAAGAAACGTTATTTAGCAATATATTATACACAAGCGATGGAATATCAGGTGTAACAGCAAATCAGCTATTTGAGATTATTTATAATAAAAAGAAACAGCTACATGTGTCATTAGATACTAGTTTGTATGACCTAAGTAAGAGCGATGCTACCTATAGAGCTAGCTTGCTGTTAAAGAAGTTTAATAAAAATACGTATAGATTCAAATTTATCAACAATGCCTTGGCGTAATAGTATAATAATTAATTCGATATTAGAGAATAATTTTTACAAGAATTTAGATTTAGAACGTTTTGCTTTTTTGAGTTTACAGGATATTTAGGAGTCTCAGATGAATATTTTAATCTTACATCGCCCTATATATGCAACTTCTTTATATCATTTAGCGGTAGATCATAATCTTCACAATATTTTTTATATAGGTTTAGAAGACAGTCTTAAAGATATTCCTGATACCCTAAAATATTCAAAAATTATTCGCAAAAAAGAAGATGGCATCTTAGATTGCGTAGTGGAATTTGCGAAACATAATAATATTACTTTCGATAGAGTGGTGTCGCTTTCAGAATATGAGCTAATGGAAGCTGCACAAATTAGAGAGCAATTAAATATTTATGGACAAAAACCCAAAGATATCATAAAGGTTCGCGACAAAGTTTTAATGAAAGAAATCGTAAAAAAAGCTGGCATTTTAGTGCCAAGCTTTTGTGAATTAAAAGATATAATAAATAATAAAAACGAGGTACCACATAGCTTTTCAGATGAAATGATTGTGGTAAAGCCAAAAGATGGCGCTGCAAGCAGTAATATTATAGCTTTTACTAATATTGATAGTTTTTTTACTTCGTTAAAGTCTAAAACAAGTGGTATTGAAGCTTTAGATGGTGAAAATCAAGAATTGGCCATAGATAATTTTGAGGTCGAAACTTTTGTAGATGGAGATATTTACCATATTGATGGGGTTATGAATAATGGAGAAATTGCTCTGCTGCAAGTTAGCAAATATATAAATACTTGTTTGGATTATGCCAATGGGTATCCTTTGGGCTCTGTGCAAGTACGAAATGAGGCTGTGTACCGAGATTTTGCTGATAAGGTTGTTAAGGCTCTTGGTATAGTAGATAGTAGTTTTCATCTAGAAATTATTCAATCTAATAAAAAAGAGTTGTATTTTTTAGAAATCGCCAACAGGCCAGGTGGCGGGGATATAGGTAAAGTTTTTGAGCTAAAAACCGGAATACATCTTCAAAATGCTAGTGTTTTATCAATGCTTGGCGAAAGAGTAGAAATTCCGAATATAGTTAACAATAATTTTTTTGGTTTTTTCATGTTTCCTTCACATAAGTTAAAATCTCCTGTGGTGAATATCGTTAGCCGTGAAGCTCTGCTACAGGATAGAAGATTAGTATCATATAATGTCAATAATGCCGAAAATTTGGCTACAGACCTCTCTTATAGAAGCAGCGAGTTGCCTTTTTCTGGCTTAGTCACAGGAACGCCAGAAGAAATGGAAGAATATCTAAAATTATTGTTTGAAAATACTAGCTTAAGCGAGGAATAAGTTTGGATAAATTCCCCAATCTTTTTAAAAACATAAACAAAGAAGAGCCATATTGCGTTGCTGATATAGCAAAAATAATAGGTATAAAAAATGACTTAAACCTCAGTTTTATTCAAGTTCCAGTTGGCGTTTCAACAAAATATCATAATCATAAAGATTATGAAGTTTGGACTATTACTTATGGAGAGGGGAAAGTTACCAGTCGCTCTAAAGATGGTAATGTGACGCAAGCTGAAGTTTGCGCTGGAGATCTTTTATTATTTTACCCATTTGATTCCCATCAAATAACCAACACTGGCAAAGAAAGTTTAAAGTATGTTTCTACATGGTGGGAAAATTGGGATATCACTGAAAAGTTATCATGTGATGCAAAAAGTAACCGTAATAAAAATTGCAGATTATTATTTGTTCTAGCTTGTCCTACGCCAAATGGGCCTTTGCATTTAGGGCATTTGTCAGGGCCATATTTTTTAGCAGATGTAGCAGCTAGAAAACTAGAGCTTGAAGGTACAAATGTTGAAAAAGTTACAGGAACATTTGGTTATACAAGCCATATAAAAAATACTGCAAAATTAAAGAATACTGATTATAAAACATTAGTACAAGCAAGTGAAGCACAAATTAAAGCTGATTTTAAAAATTTTAATCTAGAGTCAAATGACTTTATAGCACATAACATTGAGGAAAATTGTAGCTTTAATGAATTTTTACATAAAACTATAAAAGAATATATGGATGAGGGTATATTTTTTGAAAAAGAAGGGCTGCATTTTTTTGATAGTACAATAAACAACTGTATTAGTGAAGGAGATGTACAAGGAATATGTTATTTTTGCGGAAACGAGACTCTGAGCATAGAATGTGAAAATTGTGGATCAGGTTTGGACTGCCACAGTTTGTTAAATCCTACTGCAATTTTTTCTAATAATTTGTTAGAAAAAGTTGAGCGTAAGTCTTTATTTTGGAAGCCTAATATTAAATCATTAGCTATTGTTGCCGAGCACTACAGCCAATTATCACTTGATTTCGGTTTGTATATTCCAAATACTTTAGATAAGATAGTAAATTATTATAAAGAGCATCCTGTTGCGATATCAATATTTCAAAAAGAAGGTGTTGTTTTACCTCAATACACAGATCAAACCCTATCAACTTTTGCTCAAAGGCTATTATTAAGATTATACTGGTTTAAAGAATATAAAGATATAAGCAAAATAATATTCTTCAATGGGCGAGATAATTTTATATGTAGTATATTTTTAGTTAGTGTATTTTTGCATGAGAGATTTGGGTTTTTAGATACGCAGGCGATAACTACTAGTTTCTCTTTATTAGATAATAAAAAATTTTCTACATCTAAAAATCATGCTATTTGGGCTAAAGATTTTTTTGCGCAGAATAAAGCTTCTGATTATTTAAGATTATATTTTGCATACATACATCGCTCTGATAAAAATTCTAATTTTTCACAACAAGAGTTTCAGGAGTTCCAAGAAAAATATAGTAAGTTAATCCAAGAAATAATAGATAGCTGCTTAGCTATTGTCATAAAATACAACCAAGATATTACCTCTAGTGGTAGTTGGACGGAATTTGATCGTATTTTTTTTGACGATGTAAATAACTTTTATATGCAAGGGTTAAAGCTTATGGATATTTATAGCTTAGCACCAAATAAATTTTTTATACATTTAGATGCATTACTGATAACTACCAAGCAATATCTAAAGCAAAAAATCACTGCCTTTGATAGCCTACCCAATATGAATAAAAAAACGGTGGTGTATTTATCTTGTTATGTATTATGGAATTTATTGCGTTTATTATACCCACTAATGCCAACCCTTTCTAGATATTATTTGTACCATGCATACGGCGTTAACGATAGTTTTAACATCATCGCTAAGGAGATGCCAAATATATCTATAAAAGACATAAATAAGCTACTAAACAAAAAGGAAGCGCCATGAACGACCTATTATTTCTTAATTTGCGCCCGATTGAGGCAGAAGGTTTAGCCGCTCTTATGGCCGCAAAAAATTCTGGATATAATGTAATATTAATGTCCAATAATTGTCCAGAATATGCGAGCCCTTATCTAAAATCTTATGTGAAAATTGACAATAAAGATGAAGAAGCTTGTATTAAGCAGGCACAAACAATAGCAGAAAATAATGATGTAAAAGCAGTTTTTTCTTGGAATGATACCGATATTATCTTATCTGCTAAAATTGCTGAAATACTAAAACTAAATCATGTTTTAGTAGATGCTGCAATAGTGGCAAAGAACAAGTTTTTATGTAGAGAGCGGTTAAGTGATAAACTACCTCATTTGCTGCCTAAATTTGCAAAAATAGAAGCATCATCGCCAGTAGATGAGGTGGTTAAGGGATTTACTTATCCTCTAATTTTAAAGCCTGTTTCTGCAAGCGGTTCGCAAGGTATTTTTCTGATCCACAATAGGCAAGAATTGCTTTATGCGCTGGAACAGCTTGAACATAAAAGAAAAAATGAAGCAAAAGGTTTGTTTGATAAATTTGGTGCTTATTATATAGTTGAAGAATTTTTACACGGTCAGGAAGTTAGTATAGAGGGCTTTGTTTCAAATAACGTAGTGTATATAGCAGGTATTACGGATAAAACTACAACTAACCCTTGGTATATTGAGACGCGCCACATTTTTCCATCTAAGCTACCTGCAACAACGCAAGAAAAAATTATAATAGTGGTTGAAAGCATCGTGAGAGAATTAGGCATACACCATGCAGCTATCCATGTAGAAATGAAAGTACAAAAAGATGAATGTAAACTTGTTGAAATTGCTACACGCACTGGAGGCGATTTAATCTGTTCTCATTTGGTATCAGAAGCTTTAAATATATCTTGGCTGGAAATAATTATAAAATCTACAATTAATGGGAAAATAGATGATCAATTTATAGAGGTTAAAAAACAAGGGCCACAAAGGGTGGCAGGGGTTCAATTTTATATCGCTTCGCAAGAGGGCATATTTAATGGTTTATCGGTGAATGCAGAAATACCTAATACAATAGAACTAATGAAGCGTGGAAGCAGTATAGTTTTGCCTCCTAAAAGTTTTAACCAATGTAGGGTGGGGTACTCTTTAACAAAAAATATTAATTACGAAGCGGTTGAAAGCGAGTTAAATAAAGCAATACAGCTTACTAATATTAACTTAAGTTAGTGAGGGTGATTATGCTTACAAGACTCTCTACATTTAAAATTGTCTGGATAGAAGAACTCCTTACAAGTTTGCTCTATTTAGTTCCGTACCCATTGATTGTTGTATATTTTTATCAAAATTCTATATTAACAACAAAAACTGTAGCCTTATTGTTATTTACTACAAGCTTCACGGCAAGAGTAGGCAGAATTCTTCTAACTCCAATGTTAGACAAGATAGCAATAAATAAACTGCTCCTGCTTTTACAATTTATGTGTTTTATTGGTTTTGCTATTTTAGCGACTACTCATAATATTAGTTTATTATTTATCGCATGTCTTTTTATTGGGCTTTGCTATGGCAATTCTATTTTAGTTATAAGAACCATCGTTGCTACTTTAAAGTCAAATAAGGAAAATGACTATACGATTAATTTTGCTCGTCTAAATATTGCAACTAATCTACCTTCTCTTTTAGGGCCTTTTATTTTTAATCAACTTTATAACTTATCTAGCAATATTGCTTTTTGGGTATTCTCCCTCGTTGCTTTGTTATCTAGCGTGTGGAGCTTTATATATACAAAACATATTAAAATAGCAAAGCAAACTCACTGGTTTGTTGCTTTTAAAGAAATTGTCAAAGAGGGTAAAACGCAATTAATAATTATTCTTGTTATTATGGTTTGGCTACTTTACTCGTTTGCAATGACTTTATTTCCATTATTTTTAGTAAAACTTATAGGCAATGCAAAATTTACATGGACTTTTATGACAGTAAATGCAGCAATAAGTGTTTTATTCAGTGTTGCTATCCATAAAGCACTAATCAAACTAAACCTAATTGAATATAGAGCTATTTTAATTGCGTTTTTATTATTCTTTTGCTCAATATTTTGTATGCTTTTTTTGCATATAAATCTTTGGCTGGTATTTATTTTTACCGCCATAATAACCTTAGCAGAAATAATAGCTATTCCTGCTTGCAATACGCTTTTATCTAAATTTGTATCAGAAGACAAAAAAGTGGCAATCTTTGCTGTCTATGCTTTGTGTATAGGAATCGGTGAATCTATAGGCAGTAGTTTAGCTTTTACTACATTTAAGCTGTTGGGGTAAGTTGTTATCTGTTGTTCGTCATGGCCGTCAACTAAAGAGGTTGTGTTGTATTTATACAACAATCAGTTTAAGGGTTATTTTCTTAGTATATCTAGAGACATAAGTAATGAAAGTTTTAGTCTAAAGGCTTTATTAGAAACTTCACAAATAAAAGCTATTATGCCGCTGGGTTTGGAGCCAGGGTTATTGGACGTATTAGTTGAGGCGCAAATAGCTAAATTGGGTCACATAGATAGTATTATAACTTATTGTGGAGGGATTGTAACCAAAAGACCAAAGAATCCACTGGGATATAAGAGATTATTTGGTAAAACCCACTTACCTTTTGCTTTTAAAGATGCTTACAAAATAAGTGGCGGTCAATTGATAAAAATTGCAAGATTTTCAGAAGTTTTACCCTATTATTGGGATGTTAGAGAGTTTTCATGATGGAAGGGATCAACATGTTAATTTAAATATAAAATTAAAAAATGCAAATGTGGAGCAAAGAACATTAAGATGGCCAGGATATGCAAGCGAAAATGTGTTAAAGATAGAATTTGAAGATCATTCAGGTACTATAAATTCTATGGCGTTAGCTACTTGTTTGCCCGTTATTTTTGCGGTCAGTGCCCTAGATAATTTAAACATTAAAAATGGTATTAATCACCCAAACAACTTATTTACTAAAAAATATGTAGATCAAATTTTACATTTTATTACGAAATTCAATGTTAAAATAGAGGAGATGAAACTTGACCATTAACTTCTCCTTTCAAATAACCAAAGTCGCATAATATATATTATGGAATCAATCTATCTTTTGAAAGATAGTAGAAGACTCATTAATTTTCAAGAGTCTTTTCCGATATAACACTCGATATTTACAACGTAAACTAAAATATATATAAAAAAAACAATAAACAGGTAAAAGAAACCAAAAGAAAAATATCAAAAAATAACTCTCTAAAAAAACTTCTAAACTGTGCTTATTAACTAACTCAAAAAACCAATATATAAAATTCAAAATTTACTCCTTACATAACTTACAGCACTATTAACAGAATTTCGAATAAAGCCACCATCAGAATAATCAAGACCTATATGACCAATTTTAGGAATAGTAATGCCACCACTAGCAGTATGCAAAGTCTTAGCAGAATTTATATTAGTATTCCTAGCCTGAGCATTAATATTATTAATCTGAGCACGTTGCAACGCAAGTTGGTTCTTCATAGACTCTTCCTGAATATGCAACGAATAAGCAGAATTAATATTACCAAACATATTATGAGCAGGGGCAGATACAGAGCCAGATGGACTGCTAGCTCCACTATTCGCCGAAAGTATAGGATTCAAACCAGCTGCACGTAAATCCGCAACCTCACGCTGATGCGCTGTATTACTCATACGCTCTTGAAATTGCCGATTCAAATCAGCCTGTTGTGCATTAGTCTGATTCTGCATATGAACGCCAAATGCATTAAATATTGGCGAAACGAAATCAAATATACTCATTACAATCTCCCAAAACCACCTGGTACGGAATATACAGGCATTACCCTGGTACAGTCAATCTGAAAATACAAATCTGATACAATCTGTGGCTCATTTTGAACCGCTAACATACGCTTTAATGGCGGGTCAGACTTAATAAACTCTGCATTCAACTTTGGCGGCTCACTAAATTTTTGCGCCAAATGCCACTTATCCAATGGAGCATCCGCAACAGAGCGTAATTTACCACTCACACGATTTGGATTATAACGATACTCACTCCAACGCTCTTGATAGCCAAATACCGCCTCATCCTTCGTTTTATCGCCTGTAGCGTATAATTCCTTAGCCATAATAGCTTGCTCACCTAAATTAGCATTAACTGGCATATAATAATCTAAACGGGTCCTACGTGAATACATACGCGGCAAACCATATTGATATTTCTGGTCTACACGAACTGAGGCGAGACATAATATAACACCATGCTCATCAAATGAACGGGTAAAGCCTATATTCTTAGCAAATTGCGTAGCATAAGCAGCAAGATTACCTTGTGGACTTGTACTGCTTGTAGAAGATGTTTGCGGAATAGCATTAAAGTCGATAATAGATTTACCACCGCCGAGATATTCTGAGCGTTGTAAACGGAAATCCGGAACTGTCACACCGAAATGCGTTTGAATCATTTCTATATAACGTGTACCACCACGAGCATCTAATTCGAATAAACGTTGCAACTGAACTGCTTGACGTAACTGATTAATGGAAACGGGGGGAACTTTGATAGAAGCATTTCTAAGACTAATCTCATTTACAACGCCATGCTCAGCAGAAGGAGTACCATAACCAGAAACAACTTGAACAGGATAATAAGGATCAATCTCATTAGCATAATAAACAGTAAAATCACCAACTGCTGGAGTTTTCCCAGTTGTATCATAATTAAGACTAATATTATTAGAAACAATATCAGCATTAGAAGCAAAATTGAGAGCAGCAGATGGACCTTTTTGAGGCCAGGGCAGGGCACCTGTGAAATAATCACGTTTCTTATTACGACGCAATAATACATAATCCTTTGATGTTGTATCATCAAGCTTTATCGTCTTATCATCCATATGTTCTGGAACTGGATCTTGTAAATTCTCATCACGATACCAATCATTCCAAATCTTGTTATAAGCTCTTGCAAATAAAGAACTAAATTGCAAATTCGGTACTTTTGGCGGAACACCCATATAATCGAATAACGAACCTACAGCAACACCTTTGGAACCTGCATCAAAAATAGGCGTAAGATAATCAATCTTAGCGCCTGGCTTGTCTTGTTGACCATTCATTTGCTCCCAATGTTCCCATAACAGACGATTTGGCACATAGAAAAAATGGAAATCCATGTAAACATTATCCATTACCGGCACTGTAGGCGTGGCAAGACGTGAAAACGAAGATAATTTCATTTTGAATGTATCACCTGGTAGCACTTCATCGACATAGACGGGAACTAGATAGCCGCTGTCGAAGGCAGTGATGTGGTTATGGGAGCGATTAAAACGCGAACGTGGTTTCTTAACCGACGGTACTTTGGAAAACGAATAATTCAAATCTTTCTTACGCATGGCAGACCTCAATGTTTTTGGGTTGGTGTCACCTAGCATATATATATCTAGCATATATATATCAAGAATTTATTAGCGCTTCATAGCGGCAAAGCAAAATACGACTGGTGGTTTGCGTTCGGTTATGTAGAGGTGCTGTGAAGTTAACTGCATTCAAGTAAGTTGCTAAATTTTTGAAGATCACTAGGAATATTAAAATATAAAACACCAGACAAGCAAAAACTGTACCTAATACAGCTTATGCTAAAGTACTGACCCCATCGCAGGGTCTTTAATACTTTTAACTCATAATTACCACTATAATAATCTGGATCCTTTAAATTTCCGCCATGATTGTTTCATAATTATTCAAATTCACAATCATAATTTTATTTTTCAACGTAGGTTCGCTAAAGTTTGTAATGTATTTTACACATTCTAATGCAGCATAAGATGCTGCAAGAGCATTATACGGGTCAATCAAAGTTGAAATAAATGAATTATCGAATGCCTCTGTGAAATAATCATCAGCGATAGCAATATCCTCTTTAATATGTGAAAGGTCTTTTGTTTTACCTGGTATAACTAACGGTCCAATACAAATAGAATCCAGTGTGGAGCTACCAGAAATGTAGGGGACAGAAGCTTTAAGGCAAGCATTGTTGGCGATCATTTTAATTTTTCTTCGTGGCGTATCTATCGAAACTATACAAAAATCACAATCAGCTATTAAACTTATAATATCTTTTTCATTTTCTATCTTTTTATTAATATATTCATATTTTAACTCAGGGTTCAGTTTAGCAATACGCTCTTTAGCGCAATCAATTTTTAGCTTTCCTATATCTTCACGATTATAAATTATTTGCCTACTAAGGTTTGATAATTGCACCTCATCAAAATCAACCGCACGGACAAAACCCACCCCCATTGCGGCAAATGTATAAAGCGTATAGCTTCCGGTTCCTCCTAGGCCTAGCAAAGCAACTCGGCTATCGGTTAGTTTTTTTTGTGCAGCAAAACTTCTCCAGGCGATACTTCCTCGAATAACCGAATTTGTCTATCATATAGGGGATCATACGCTTTTTCGTCTATTAGTTTTTGTTCAAAATCTTGAACAAGAATAGTCTCATTTATAGCAAAATTAATAATATCATATATTTCATCAGGGGTTAGCTCATCAGACATTTTTTCTACCGCCATATCTACAGTGGTAGGCTCACTGAATAATACAAATAATTTTTTAGACAACAAAAAATCTAAGTCATCTATCATTTCAAATAACTCTTTATTTTTTTCTGGGAGAGTACGTAGATATTCTATCGTTGTCTCATTTTCACCGAATTTTGAAATAATTATTTCTCTATTGAGCTGGCTATTTAGGGGATGTAACTCTAAAAAACGAAATCTTCTGCTAAAAGCAATATCTTTTTTTAAACTTAACGATTCATTTGCTGTTGTTGATATAATACAGCGAAAATTATGACTAAGGTAAGGCTTTAAGATATTCATTGCATCAATACCCCCGGTGTTGGCGCCGCCTGTCATCGATAAAGAATGCGCTTCATCAAAATAAATAACTGTATTATGAAGGGTAGCTAAGTCAATAACTGTAGTTAGCTTTTTTTCAAAATCCCCGCGATAAGCGCAACCCGAAATAAGAGAAGCTATATTTAAACTCTGCAAAATTATATTCTGGTAGTATTGCAGGTAGATATTTTGCCAAAAAATGTATGAAGGCTGTTTTCCCCACTCCGCTATTTCCTATCACTGCCAAATTATTCTTGCGCGAACAATTTAAAGTGGTTAGGGCAAAATCATATTCATCTGCTCTATGCAAAACCTCTTCGGATTTACCATTGCCATATAAATCTATAAGATCTACCACGTGGATTTTAGCAGCATTCATTTTAACAAAAAAATCACTTTCAGATACAGTTAAGGTTTTCATGTTGTTTCTTATGCTAGGACACATGGTATAAGGTCCGTTTCGATAGGGCGGTAATGGCAATAATCATAGTAAATAATGGAAAAATAGACCAAATTAATGCTACATCTTGTACGTTAAATAATGAAACAATAGCAAGAGCAGCAGCTCCAAAGCATCGGGCGCTTGTATCTAAAAGACTAATCATACTACTTTCATCCGGGGAATCGCTATAAATATTGCAGCTTCTTGAAAAGAAATAATTTACAGTAAATGCGCAAACTGAAATGAATAGGCAATATAGTGCTATGATAATGGTATTAAAATTAAATAAATAAGACGGGGCTATTATAGTTATAAGCGAAGTTAATATTATTCCCGAGTAACAGATTATAGGGGCATATGGATATTTATTAAAGTTTTTTCTTCTAGCATAGTAAGTAAAAAACCACTGAGCAGCCATAGAAGCAGCAAAAACGAAGCCTATTTTTGTTTGGCTATAGGATAAGGGGAAAGATTTAAAAAAAACAGGCCAGAACTGATATATTAGTTGCATTAAGCCACCAAAAACGACATAATTGACAACGTTATAATTTGCTGTCCTTAGCAGTTTTAGCAATCCAGAGGAAGTGGTTTCTTCTGTATTTTTTGTTTTTGATTTTTTCTTCTCTGGAGTAAATGTATAAGCGACAAACGAGATACCCATAAATGTTATACTTAACAAAATAGAGTATTGAGAAAAGATCGCGCCAAGAAGACCAGATAAAATAGTCGCAATAAATAGCATTTCTGCGCTTCTTGAAATAAGTGAAAAGCTGTCTTCTTTATTATTTTTCTGCGTAAAGATCCAAGCTTCATAAGCGCCAGTATATAAAGCAATGCCAATCCCGTTAAATATTTCACCCGCTATAACTGTGCTATTGCTAGGGTGTAATATTAAAGAAAAATATATCAGCTCTGCGCAACATGCCAAAAGTATCGCCAGTTTATTGCCATATTTATCGGCGAGCAAGCCTGCAGGATAGTTAAAAATAACGCTTGCCACTAATTGCGCAGACTTAGCAATGGCTACCACCGAAAGATCTATACCTCTATCCATAAGGTATACAACAAGTACGGCGCCTATAAACGCACGTGAAAGACTAAACAAACCATGAGCGGATAGGATTTTTAACATCTAGCTTTCCAATCTCATTAGTGGCTACAGAAATGTAGCCACTTGTTGGATTCTTAGTGAAAGCCGGATTCGACAACAGCTTTAACGTTAATAAGAGTTATTGTATTTACTTTGTGAAATTTTATACGAGAAGCTACTTTTGTAGTCATAACTTGTGTCCTTCATAATATTAGTAAAAAAATGAAAAAAATAGTGGCTACAGAAATGTAGCCACTTGCCGAGCTTCTTAGTGAAAAGCAGACTCGACATCAGAGTTTAGCGTAATGTCGCTGCCCATAGTAATACAAACTAATAAAGACGTCAATATCTTTTCTGCGCAACATGCCAAAAGTATCGCTAGCTTGTGGTTCATGGTGTCAGCTAGCATATATATAAAAAGTTCCATAATATATATTATGCGACTTTGAAAGGAGTTATTGTTTCATGGCTAGATTTCGCCGCCGCTTCAGAGGTTCTCGTCGGCCTCGTTCTAAGTTATCCAGGTTTCATAGTAAACGTTTATTTCGCTCAACACATCGTTTTGTCCGTTCTCTAATTCGTGGAGGTCGCAGACTCTAATGTGTACAGATCCGAAGCTTTTTTTGTTTTCTTCTAAGGACGATAAGTTAGTATTTGCTAAATCTTATAAATTTTATCAGTGTGATGATTTTCTTGGTGGTGATGTTTATCAGGATAGTGCTGTTAAGTCTTTTCTTGAGTTTAAAAAATTAGGTCGTGATGGATTTTATAAGGATTTTATTGTTCCTTGCGGTAAATGTATAGAATGTGTTTTACAGCATTCTTCTAATTGGGCTCTTCGGCTAATGCATGAGGCTTCTTTTCATGAAGCTTCATGTTTTTTAACGCTTACTTATAGTGATGATAATTTGCCTTTTATTTGGACTGGTTACTCTTTTGACGAGGAACCTCGGCCATTTCCTACTTTAGAGAAGCGTCATTTGCAATTGTTTTTTAAGCGCTTACGTAAATGTTTTCCATCTATTAAATTTCGTTATTATGCTTGTGGTGAATATGGAGATACTACACGCCGCCCGCATTATCATGTTATTTTATTTGGTTATAATTTTGCTGATGACCGTAAATTGTATAAGCTTACTTCTCAAAAACATAAATTATATAATTCTGATGTTTTAACTAATTTGTGGGGATTAGGTCATTGTGTTATTGGTGATTTGACAGATAAGACTGCTTCTTATGTTGCTCGTTATGTTAATAAAAAGATTAAGCCTGTGGCTTTTAATTATTTTCCTGAGGGTGTTGTTCGTGAATTCTCTGTTATGTCAAATCGTCCAGGTATTGGTTATTTATTTTTAGAACAATATGGTAAGCAGTTTTTAGAACAAGGTTATATTCTTAATTCAAAGAAGCGTAAATGTTTAATTCCTCGCTATTATCGTAAGAAATTAGCTGATTTATATCCAGAGCTTTATGCCAAATATGAAGAGAAATTCTTGGCTGCTTTAGAACTTCCAGATGTTAAGGATTTATATCGTCGTCATCAATATCGTGAAGCTATTCATAAGAAATTTTCAAGGAGTGTTATTTAATGTTTTTGTATTCTATTTTTAATTATAAGTCTAATTCTTATCATGAGCCCTGTTTTTTTCCTTCTGACGTTACTGCTTTGTCTTGGTTTCGTCATTTTTTTACTAGTACAAAGTTTCCATTTGTACCTGATGATGTTGATAATTATGAACTTCGATGTTTAGGTTATTTTAATCTTGAGAATGGTGAGATTGATATGGATGACAATTATGTTGTTTCAGCTTTTAAAGATATTTTGAATGATGTTTTAAATTTATTAAAGGAGGAAGATAATGACTAAATTTTATACCCGTTGGACTGTTCCTTTAGACCCCCCTAGTGAGGTTGGTGAGATTTCCATGACTGCACAGGAGTTTCGTGATGAGTCTGATATTAATCAGATGTTTGCTAGTTTTTTACGTACTGGTGTTCCTCCTGTTTCTTATGGTGATCCGCAATTTGTGGATGCCTTTCTTGACAATGATTTTGATTATACTGATGCTGTTAATCGTTTAGGTGATGCTTATGACTATTTCTATTCTTTTCCATCTGATTTTAGGGATCGCTATCAAAACGATCCTGCTGTCTTTTTTGATGCATTTAGACAAAATCCCTCAATAATTGACTTTGATTCTTCTGACCCACCTCCAGTCACGTCATCAACAGAAGTTGCTGACAAACCAGAAGAATAACTTTATGTGCTTTTTGCTGTCAAGGGCTTGAACGTAGTGCCCCTTGACTTCAAAAACACATAAAATACCATTGGATTGGGAACGTTTATCGTTCCCTTCCTTCAAAGCTATTTTAATTATAATTATTTGCACTAGTTTGCAAATTAGCTTTTCCGTCCTAGCATATATTTTCTTGATATATATATGCTAGGTGACACCAACCGAAAAACATTGAGGTTTGCTATGCGTAAGAAAGATTTGAATTATTCGTTTTCTAAAGTGCCGTCGATTAAGAAACCACGTTCGCGTTTTAATCGCTCCCATAACCATATTACTGCTTTTGACAGCGGTTATCTAGTTCCCGTCTATGTCGATGAAGTGTTGCCAGGTGATACGTTCAAAATGAAATTATCTTCGTTTTCACGTCTTGCTACTCCTGCCGTGCCAGTGATGGATAATGTTTACATGGATTTTCATTTTTTCTATGTGCCGAATCGTCTTTTATGGGAACATTGGGAGCAAATGAATGGTCAA
The DNA here is from genome assembly GCF_030406085.1 of Bartonella sp. TP. Taxonomy (NCBI): domain Bacteria; kingdom Pseudomonadati; phylum Pseudomonadota; class Alphaproteobacteria; order Hyphomicrobiales; family Bartonellaceae; genus Bartonella; species Bartonella sp. TP. Next base: position 29,449 of record NZ_CP129002.1, on the reverse strand, counting down.
CAAGATAAGCCAGGTGCAAAGATTGATTATCTTACGCCTATTTTTGATGCAGGTTCCAAAGGTGTTGCTGTAGGTTCATTATTCGATTATATGGGTGTTCCGCCAAAAGTACCGCATTTGCAATTTAGTTCATTATTTGCAAGAGCTTACAACAAGATTTGGAATGATTGGTATCGTGATGAGAATTTACAAGACCCAGTTCCCGAACATATGGATGATAAGACGATAGAGCTTGGTGATACAACATCAAAGGATTATGTATTATTGCGTCGTAATAAGAAACGTGATTATTTCACAGGTGCCCTTCCCTGGCCTCAGAAAGGTCCATCTGCTGCGTTGAATTTTGCTTCTAATTCTGATATTTCATCTGAGCAAGTATTTGCTTCTTATTCTTCTAAAGATGTTTCTGTTTCTAAAGATCGTTTAGTTTTTGATTCTCTTGGTTATGGTCCTACGTATAATGGTCAGCATCAAAGTTTTATGCCTCTTTTGTCTCTTGACCATACTACTGGCCGTCCAATTAAATTAGATCTTAAAAATTCTAATATTAGTCTTCCCCCTGTTTCTATTAATCAGCTACGTCAAGCCGTACAATTGCAACGTCTTTTTGAATTAGACGCTCGTGGAGGCACGCGTTATATAGAAATGATTCAAACTCATTTTGGTGTAACCGTTCCTGATTTTCGTTTACAGCGTTCTGAATATCTTGGAGGTGGTAAATCTATCATTGATTTTAATGCTATCCCACAGACATCCGCTACAAGTGGTACAAGTCCGCAAGGTAATCTTGCTGCTTATGCTACGCAATTTGCTAAGAATATAGGATTTACTCGTTCATTTGATGAGCATGGTGTTATATTATGTCTTGCCTCGGTTCGTGTAGACCAAAAATATCAATATGGTTTGCCGCGTATGTATTCACGTAGGACTCGTTTAGATTATTATATGCCTGTTAATGCTAATTTAGGTGAGCAAGCTATTATGGCTAAGGAATTATATGCTACAGGTGATAAGGCAAAGGATGAGTTAGTATTTGGTTATCAAGAGCGTTGGAGTGAGTATCGTTATAATCCCAATCGTGTGAGTGGTAAGTTACGCTCTGTTGCGGATGCGCCATTAGATGTTTGGCATTTAGGCCAGAAATTCACAGAGCCGCCGAAGCTGAATGCAGAGTTTATTAAGTCTGACCCGCCATTAAAGCGTATGCTGGCTGTTCAAAATGAGCCGCAGATCGTATCAGATTTGTATTTTCAGGTTGACTGTACCAGGGTAATGCCTGTATATTCTGTGCCTGGTAGTTTTGGGAGATTTTAAAATGAGTATATTTGATTTTGTTTCGCCGATATTTAATGCGCTTGGCGTTCATATGCAGAACCAGACTAATGCACAACAGGCTAATTTAAATCGGCAATTTCAGGAGCGTATGAGTAACACAGCGCATCAGCGCGAGGTTGCGGATTTACGTGCAGCTGGTTTGAATCCTATACTTTCGGCGAATAGTGGTGCGAGCAGTCCGTCTGGCTCTGTATCTGCCCCCGCTCAGAATATGTTTGGTAATATTAATTCGGCTTATTCTTTGCATTTGCAAGAACAGTCTATGAAGCAGCAGCTTGATTTACAAAAAGCGCAAATTCGTAATATTAATGCACAAGCTCAGAATACTAATGTAAATACTGCTAGGGCTGTAGCATCTTATGACCATGATTATGATTTTTCTTTAGGACCTTTTCGTATTGGGGTTCATGGTAAGTATAGTGGTTATAGACCTTCTTCGCAGCCTAATTCTGCTAAGAGTGTTTATAGACCTTCTTCGCAGCCTAATTCTGCTAAGAGTGTTTATTATCATTCTATGAATTCTCAGCTTAATGATATTATTTCTAATAGGTGATATTTATGGACTATGCTTTTATTAGCGGTTTGAATCTTATGGATGTTGTTTTATTAATTTTTTTAGGTTTTTTATTAAATTTTTTTGTTTATTATATAATGTATAAGCTTTTTGTGTTATTGGTTAGAAAATTCTTGAAAGATGTTAAATCATCTGATAAGTTACATTGATTCCATAATATATATTATGCGACTTTTAAATGCTGATTTGAACTGGCAAATTCAGAGCGTATTCAGCATATTAATATAAACTCTGCTAAAGCCTTACATACGTTTAATGGTAATTTTACGACGCCTCTTGCCAGTTTTGGTGCTTCTTTAATGATGGAGGTATGGTTCGTAATTCTATTAATAGTGATTTAAGTTATTTTAGGTAAATTTTGGATTTTATTATTAGTGAGTTTATAAAGCGTATAGGAGTTATGTAAAATGATGGCGCCCCATTTAACGGATTTTGATGTAGTTGTGCTTTTTTCTGTTGTTATGGCTGTAGTTTTTTTATTCATTGCATTTTTACCGACATATATATTTTTTCGTATTGTATTTGGTTTATTTTTCAGTTTGCGTTGTAAGTATAAGCTGAAATACGATAAAGAACGTGTTAAGTTATTGATTCCATAATACACATATTATGCGATATTTAAAGAAAGGTTTTTGATATATCTGTAAATAATAAGCAGTTGATTGCATTAATTATAGCGGGTTTGATGATTTACCTAGCTAATGGGAAAGGTAAAGTAGCTCAAGCGATACTGAAGGTTATTGGAGGTTTACTTTTTTTAGCTATAATTGGCGTCCTAGTGGTTGTAGCTATTGCGATTGTTTCCGCACTGGGTGTAATAAAAACGCTTATAGTACTCGCTTTTCTTGGTCTAGTTTTTTTACTTATGTTGACTCATAGCTTATATGAACTTACTAGAGAAGTGTACAGATCAGTTAGTAGATTAGAAAAGGAGCTCAGCGAATCGAAGACTGAAATAAATTTTGCTATACGCAATCTAGAAAGACGCAATTATTCTGCATTAAACCATTCTAGCCAAACAGATAAAACTAACTACCTTTTCCATGACTAGTGTTTTCTATTTTAGAATTGTTTGAAATCCTTAAAAACTTAGCGTTTTGTCTAAAGTCAGGTAAATCAGCCGCTCCTACATAGCTAAGCGCCGAGCGCAAACCACCAGTGATATTTTGCATAACGCTTTCCACCGTACCATTAAGCGGTACCAGAAAGCTGTCGCCCTCGTATGTACGCCACTTTGCTTCTTTGCCCTGCACTTTGTAAGAATCTAGAGAAGCTGAACCTCGATATTTTTTAAATTTATTATCAATAATTTCCCCAGGCGCTTCTGCCGTACCAGCAAACATTATGCCCAGCATTACCGCTTTTGCCCCAATGCCAAGCGCTTTTGCAACATCGCCTGGTGTTCTATGTGCCCCGTCGGAGATAAGATTGCTACGTGGATTGCGCAGCTGACAGTCCATTAGAGCTGAAAATTGTGGAACACCGCACCCCGTTTGTACACGCGTTAAACAAGCCGAGCCACCACCGATGCCAACCTTGAAGGCTAGCGGTTCGCTGCTACAAAGATATTTAAACTCTTCAATAGACTCACCAGTCGCGAAATTGCCCACTATGATTTCTATTTTTGAGCCAAACTTTTGCGCCAAAGCATTATATTGTTCCACAACCGCTAGCTGTGCTCCATGAGCAACATCGATGCATAAAAACTTCACTCCAGCGTCTACCAGAGCCTCTGCTCTTTCGAATTCATTTTTGGTAATGCCTATTGAGGCGATAACTGGAGTGCTGCTCTGTACTAGTAAATTCTTGCACAACTCTACATTTTCTTCTATTGAGCAAAAACGATGAACCACCGCGCAGCCGCCAGCTTGCGCCATTGCCAGGGCTAGCTCAATGCTAAAAATGGTGTCCATATTCGCAGAGATTACTGGGGTGGCAAGTGTTAAATTGCCTATCTTAGTCGTGATGTCAACATCTTTGCGGCTGGTGATTTTAGAAAATCTTGGCTCGATAAGTACGTCATCAAAAGTGATATATTCAGATACTGAAAGCATAATAGAAAACCCTGCGCTAGAATTAACAGAAGTTTAGTTCTAGCACAGAATTATTCTAAAATAAATATTAATAGCATTCAGGGTCTGGTTTTTTTGTAATTCTATTGCGTATATCGCGTCTAACTACTTCTATGGCCCACATCCATAAGATATGCCCTATGGTTTCTGACATTATTTCGTCCATAGGCAAGTGCCAAAAGGCGGGAGACCAACCAGCAACTGGTAGAATGATACCGTGAAATACAATTGTTACAACAATAGCAAAAGCGGCGCCTTGCCACAATTTAACAATAGGAAAAATTTCTGCTAAAAAACAATATAGCATGCCAAAAAAAACAGAAAATAGATGGTGCACCCCGCCTATACCCCAATTTACTACATGCTGGGAATAGTTATAGATCATATTTTTGGTGTCGAAGCCTAGGGACTGCAGCATTTCTGCTGGCGGTATTGCCCGGTCTGGTGTACGTGGCGGTAGCGGATTTTCTGTACCCCATTTTACAAAACTGGCTAAATTGCCGCCCAGAAATCCGACAAAGAGCGCTACTAGATAATTACGGTGATATTTTTTTGTTGTACAAAAAATTGAAGACATCGATTATCCTATCTACGTTAATCTGCTTGTTTATGAAATAAATATTCCTTTTTTTCCTAACGTCAAGCAAAAATATGGTTTTATCTATTAAATAATTATGCTATGTATGCAGGTAATTAAGCGCACCCGTAGCTCAGTTGGATAGAGCGCTGCCCTCCGAAGGCAGAGGTCTCAGGTTCGAATCCTGTCGGGTGCACCAGCTAATCTAGGCAAGCTGAGCTAATAGCGCCTGGATTATTTCTGCCAGTACTGACTCTACTTTATGCACTTGATCGGTAAAGGATTCTGTTGCATCTTCGTCTGCTAAATCAGAGATTTTTTTGATAAATAAAAACTCACATGGCCAGCGATGGCAAATGGCGCCTATCGAGGCAGCCTCCATCTCTACCGCCATTACCTCGGGATAATTACTAGATAATTGCGCAACATAGGCAGCGTTGTCGATAAATTGGTCGCCGCTAATTACCATAGCTTCGCTAATTTTGCTAGAAGCCAAATCTTGCCGATGGAGGTTTTGGATAAAACTCTTTAGATTAATTGATTTTTTTGCTGAAGTAAAAACCAGAGGCATTGAGGCCAATTGATTTTTTTTATTACCAAAAGTGCTAAGATCTACATCGTGAAATAGAGCAGATTGCGAAAGAACAATATCCCCTACTTGGCATTTTATACCACCAGCCAGGCCAATATTTATGATGATATCTGGCTTATATTTCTCTAGCAACAGCATGGCGCCAGCCGCGCTAAAGCTTTTGCCTATACCGCAGATTAGTGCAATAATTTCATGATTCTCATGCAGAAATTCAGTAATTTTAAAATCGTGATATAGTTGCCATGGCTGAAAACTCGCTAGCTTTTCTAGTACTTTTGCCTCTTCTTCCATAGCAAATAAAAAACCAATTTTCATAATGCGCGTCCTTTCACTGTTGTCTAGCCCTATCCAACACACGTTTGCATTCTAGCAATTCTTTTAAAGCCTTTTTTAAATGTTCTTTTTGGTCGGTAACAACATTGTTAAAGCTTAAACCCAGCTGGATATTTTCGTCTTTATCTATTGGCGTTTCTTTTGCCTTTTTCTCTTTTAAGGCTTTTTGCGCGCCTTTTATAGTATAGCCTTGATCATACAGCATTGTGCGCACCAGCTTTATAAGTTCAATATCAGAGGGTTTATAGTAGCGTCGGCCGCCATTCATCTTTACTGGTTTGATCTGCTTAAAATTAGTTTCCCAAAAGCGCAGCACATGCTGCGGCAAGTCAAGCATTTTAGAAACCTCCCCTATAGTTCTAAATGCCTCTAGACTTTTTTCCACTAATTTTTACCTATTAGAATTACTTTTTAAATGAGTTTTTGTCATACGATTTTTTAACGAAACAGATGCCTTGAATAATACGGTATTTCTAGCAGGAATGTCAACTATGTTGCCGGTTTTGATAATGCGGCCAGTTCTGGTTGCCTGCGCCTTTACTACAAAGCTACCAAAGCTTGAAGATTTGAAGCATTTTTTGGTTCTTAAACCATTGCAAATCTCTTTTATAATTAGCTCGGTAAGCTCTGTTGCCTCTGCACCACACACACCTATCTGGCTTACTATGGCGCTGGCGATATCGCTGCGGGTTAAGTTTTTTTCGCTCATGTTGTCACTCTAATATTTACCAACGTAATAATATAGCACCCCAAGTAAAGCCGCCACCCATGGCCTCTAGCATAATAAGGTCATTTTTCTTGAACTTGCCCTGTTGTACCGCGTGGTGCAAGGCTAGCGGAATAGAAGCGGCCGAAGTATTGCCATGTAAATCTATGCTTATTATAACTTTTTCTTCTGCTATGCCTAGTTTTTTTGCCGAAGATTCTATTATACGCCGATTCGCTTGGTGGGGTACAAACCAGTCTAAATCGTCGCCTGTGATGTTGGCTTGGGTAAAACAATCTTCTACCACATCGGTAATCATAGAAACAGCATATTTAAAAACTTCCTTGCCTTGCATTCTAAGCTTGCCAGTAGTTTGGGTTGTTGCTGGGCCGCCATCTACATATAGTTTTAATTTATGCGCACCGTCAGAGCGCAGCTTTGCTGCTATAATACCACGTTTTTCTATATTATCTTTTGCTTCAACTGCCTCTAGCACCACCGCCCCAGCGCCGTCGCCAAATAACACGCAAGTAGTGCGGTCGGACCAGTCTAATAGCCGGCTAAAGCTTTCGGACCCAATGACTAGGGCGCGTTTTGCCATGCCTGTTTTTAGATAGGCATTGGCAGTATTAAGCGCATAAACAAAGCCCGAGCACACTGCCTGAATGTCAAAAGCAAAGCCCTGCTTTATACCTAATGCATGCTGAATTTCTGTTGCGGAAGAAGGAAAAGTGTGGTCTGGCGTAGCCGTGGCCAAAATTATCAAATCAATATCATCCGGGTTAACTTCAGCATTGGCCAGTGCCTGGCGGGCGGCCTGGGCGCCTAGCGTTACCGTACTTTCGGTGCTGCTTACTATATAGCGCTGCTTTATGCCCGTGCGTTGTTCTATCCATTCATCCGAAGTATCTACTATATTTTCTAGCTCTTTGTTTGTAACTTTTTTTTCTGGCAAGGCAGCACCCGTACCGATGATTATTGAGTCCATCATTTCAATTATTCCTAATATTATTCGCCAGCTAGACTATATTTATTTTCGTGAAATTCATATAAATCCTGCGCAATTTTTTCTTGCAAATTATTATTTACCATTTCATAAGCCACTCGTATAGCAGAAGCAAAACCCGCGGGCGTAGTATAACCATGGCTTTTTACCACAATACCATTTAGCCCCAATAATACACCACCATTTACCTTGGAGGGGTCCATTTTGGCGCGCAAGACACCAAAAGCACTTTTCGAAAGTATGTAGCCAAGCCGCGTTAACAGCGAAGCCTGCATAGCTTCGTTTAAAATAGAGCGAATTTGCTGCGCCGTACCCTCTGCGGTTTTCAAGGCAATATTACCAACAAAACCTTCGGTAACCACTACATCTACGGCCCCTTTGCCAATATCATTACCCTCGACAAAGCCTTTATATTCAAGTCCGCCTAGTCGATTTTCTTTTAGCATGTTATGTGCTTTTTTAATTTCATCCAGTCCCTTTACCTCTTCCACCCCAACATTCAACAAGCCTACGGTTGGCTGCTGTACCGAATATAAAGCGCGAAACATAGCCGCGCCCATCACAGCTAAATCCACTAAATGGTCTGCCTGCGCGCCAATTGAAGCGCCAATGTCCAACACTATGCTTTCAGAACGCAAAGTTGGCCAAATACCAGCAATAGCTGGCCGTTCTATAGACGCTATCATTTTTAAAATAAAATATGACATTGCCATAAGCGCCCCGGTATTACCAGCAGAAACGCAAGCATGTGCATCGCCCTTGGCCACAGCCTCTATGGCATGCCACATAGAGGACTTTCCCTTGCCGCTGCGTAATGCCTGGCTTGGCTTTTCGTCCATCGCCGTTACCGTTTCACATGGGTAGAAGCTAGAGGCAGCCTGCAATGCGGGGTAGCGCGCCAATACGGGCAAAACAGCGCTTTCCAGGCCAAAAAATAGAAATCTTATACCAGCAAAGCGCTGCCGCGCCAATTCCGCCCCGGCTAGGGTAAGCTCAACACCTTGGTCGCCACCCATAGTATCTATTGAAATATCAACCACACTTAAGCACCTTTTTTATCTTTATACTGCTTTAGAACCGAAAAGGGCGAATAATCATTCGCCTCGCCCTTATCTATATCAGCTGGTGCAGAAAAAACAATAGGCTGTGCATTTGGGCTATGTGGATAATGGTCAATAGCCAGTTCAAAAAGCTCTTCTGTTACCTGGCCTATATCTATAAAATCGCCGCTATATAGCTCAAAAAACTCTGTATCTTCAACTATATATGGCTGCTGCTGGGCGCGAGCGCGGGCTTTGACGAATCTAGCGTCGATTTTTTCGCATAATTCTTGGCTTAGCAATTCGCCAGTAGAAACGCAATTTTGTTTTATCTGCGCGGTAAATTCACCAGTTAATTTTATAATATCAGCATTTTCACGAAAAATGCGATAAACAGCGCAAAAAGCCTCTACTTCCTGCAAAGCATGGTTGCTTGCCAGCGCCTCGCATTCTTTTTTTGAGGCCGTAAAAGTTAAGGCTAGGCCATTTTTAGGTAAATTTTTTATATTTACAGGAAAATTTAAAGCAAACTCCATTGCCTCTGCCCTTATTTATGTGTATAGTCTAACCCATTATAAGGCCTTATATATTTATTGGCAATATTTATTTATCTTCGTGGGAGACATTCTGAGCATGCAAAATAATGCAAAAAAGTTTAAAGCGCTTTTGCTAATAGGCGGTTTACTAACCTCGGGGCTCAGCCTTAGCGCTTGCAACATATCTCATCCGCTCGGCATGGGACAGGTTATAAGCGAAGGCTATGTGCCAGATAAATACGATTTAATGGCGGTAAAAATTGGCTCAAGCCAAAAGCAAGTATTGCTAGCCATGGGCACCCCTACTGTAAAAACTATATATAATAAAAATGACGTATATTATTATATATCGCAAAGACGCTATCGCCAGGCCGATTTTTTGTCGGCAAAAATTGTAGATCGCAAGATTTATGCTGTATATTTCGACACAAATCATCGTGTGGTAAAATTATCTAATTATGGCCTAAAAGATGGGCGAATTTTTAATTTTTCTACCAATAGCACGCCAAGTATACATCAAGCGGATAATGGTTTTTTAAATAAAATTATGGGCAGCACCCGGGTTTTGCCATATGGTTTGGGCGCCACGTCGCATTAATCAGAAGTTAGGCGCGCTCAGCTAGGCTGTGGCGGCTTTGTGCAAAGCTTTGCAACTGTGCAGTACTGGCCACCGCGCCACGTATTATCGAAGCTGCCATGACACCCCCTGCCCCAAAGGTATGTTCCATTTGCAAATTTAGCAATGGTTCTTGGCCAAGCTGCTGCGCTAATTTAACATAGTGCGCCGCTTGTGGGATTTGGCCAATTAGACAATGCTCAATGGCGCGCGGATGTAGCTTGTGCAAAATAGCGGCGCTCAGCATAGCGCTATATCCTTCTAGTACTACTGGTATTTTTTCTACCCGCGCTGCCAAAATTGCTCCCACCATTGCTGCCATCTCGCGGCTACCTAGCCGGCGCAAAATTTCAAACGGGTCGTGTAATTGCACCGCATGCAATGCTAGCGCCTGCTGAATCTTGTTATAAAACAATGGCTCGCTTGATGGCAGGCCCCAATCTTCTGGCGCGCCGCCATATAGCGCCGTGGCTACAGCTGCCTCTATTACCTCTAGCCCCGCACCCATGGCGCTAAGACATAACAAATCTACCCGGCCAGCAATAGTTTCCATGCCAAAAGCCATGGTTGCTGCACAGCCGCGCTCGTCCATTGCCGCGTCCTGCGCAATGTCCATGGTCGGAAAATCCAAAGCTAGATCATAAATACGCAGCCCAACATTATTCAGCTGGCAGATATTGCTTACCGCTGCCCCACCAGTTTGCGCAGAGATTACCAAATTCTTTATAAGCTCGCCATTATTTAAAATGCCATTATTGCCCGCAAAACAAGCCAAAATAACATTTCTAACCTCTTTTGAATCCGCGCCGCGCCAGCCCGCATACCAGCAAGCTAATTTACCAAGCTGCCCCAACGCCCCCGCTTTTAGCACCGGGCCATTTGGTAGGGTGCATTCATTAATGCGCTTTTTTACCAAACTAATTTCAAACTCATCGCTAATTGGTAAATTCGTCAAAAGCGCGCGAAAATCATCAAAAGGGTGCATAATTACTCATCCATATGTTCTAATTCATTAAATACTTGCCGCAGCTGCAGCGCTGTAGCATTCCTGTCGCTATTTAGCCTAGCCAATTGCCGGCGCCAATGGGCGGCTCTTGGTTGGCCATAAAACAACCCCGCCATATGCTTGGTAATATGCGCTAGGCGCCCGCCTTGCGCAAGATGTTGCGCCGCATATGCACAGATATTTTCTGCTAGCTGCCCCATATCTACCTGCTCGCCAGTTAATTGCGCTAGCAATAGCGGGTTTTTATAGGCAGCTCGCCCTAGCATTACTCCGTCTACATGTTGTAAATGCGCTTGCGCTGCCGCAGGCTCAGCTATGCCACCATTTATCCCAATATAATAATTCGCAAAAGCTTGTTTAAACTCATATACGCGTGAATAATCGAGGGGCGGTATTTCACGATTCTCCTTTGGGCTCAGCCCTTTTAGCCAAGCTCGCCTGGCATGTACCCAAAACCCCTGCACGCCAGCGGCACACACCGACTTTGCCAACTCATCCAGCGCTGTCTGCCTGTCTTGCTCGTCTACGCCAATGCGGCATTTTACGGTAATTGGCAGCTTTACCGCATTTGCCATAGCTGCTACGCACTCGCCAACAAGCCTAGGCTCTAGCATTAAACTAGCGCCAAAACAGCCTGCCTGCACTCGGTTAGAAGGGCAGCCGACATTCAAATTTATCTCGTCATAACCATAATCTGCGCCAATTACAGCGGCTGCAGCTAATTTCTGTGGACAACTCCCACCCAGCTGCAAGGCCACGGGGTGCTCTTGTTTTGCAAAGCCAAGTAAGCGCTCTCTATTGCCATGAATCACCGCATCGGCCACCACCATTTCGCTATATAGCAAAGTTTTTTTGCTAATTTGCCGCAAGAAAAATCGGCAATGCCTGTCTGTCCAGTCTAGCATGGGGGCAACGGCAAATTTTATGTCCCAGAGATTCAATGATTTTACCACCCTTGCTATGAAAAAAGATTTTTGCTAAGCTAAATAGAAATCTAACAACATTCAGGTCTTAAATATGAATAAAAAACTTCTTATATTGTTAATTTGTTGTATCTATACATTTTTCATACAGCAAGCAAGTGCTATTAACAAGCAAGAGGTAGAAAATATTATTCATAATTATCTTCTGCAGCATCCAGAAATAATGCTAGAGGTACAAGAAAATTTAGCAAAAAAACAGCAAACCGCCATATTAGAAGAACGTAGCAAAATCTTGCAAAGCTACGGCAGTCGCATCTATAACGCCAGCGAAGATTTGGTGCTAGGCAACCCCCATGCACCGCATAGCATTATCGAGTTTTTCGACTATAATTGTGGCTATTGCAAGCAAAGCAATGCAGCGCTAGAAGCCTTGGTGGCAAGTCACAAGGATTTACGTATAATCGTAAAAGACCTACCAATCTTGGGCGAAGATTCATTGCAAGCCCATATGATAGCGCGCGCTTTTCGCTCTTTATACCCCAAAAAGCAACAAGAATTCTGGCATAATATGATGAATTTAAACGAACGTGCTACGAAAAAAAGCACACTAGAATTAGCAGCAAAACTAGGCGCCGATACAAAATTGCTAGAGCAAAAGCTGGGCGATGAAAAAGAAAATAAGAACCTGCAAGCCTATTTGCTAGAAAATGTGCAACTCGCCATGGCGTTAAAAATTCAGGGCACGCCTTGCTATATTGTTAATAATAAAATATATGACGGCGTGGGGAATTTAGAATTGCTAGCCAACGAGGCCAGCAAAAACTAAAAAAATTTTACTCAGGAGTATATGCAATATGAAAGAACAAGAAGAGCAGCAAAATATCAGCGCAGCGCTGATAGAAGATTTGGCCAAAATCTTAAAAACAAGCGATTTAACCGATATGGAGGTAGAAAAAGGCGACCTGCGCATTCGGCTTTCGCGCAATGGCGGCGCAGCTATAGCCGCGCCAATGTCAATAGCACAAGCGCCAAATCCGGTAGCTTTAAATCTAGCCGAGGCAGAAGTTACCGCAAATGCGCTAAATCTAGAAAATGCTATAACCTCGCCCATGGTTGGCACAGCCTATCTGGCACCAGCACCAGGCGCCGAGCAGTTTATACAAATCGGCCAAATGGTAGAGCCAGGCCAAGCCCTGCTTATTATCGAAGCAATGAAAACGATGAATCAAATTACAGCACCACGTGCCGGAATTGTAAAGGCGATTTTGGTAGAAGATGCGCAACCCGTAGAGTTTGACGAACCGCTAGTGGTTATAGAATAAATATTGAATGGGTAACAAATGCTAAAAAAGATATTAATAGCAAATCGCGGCGAAATTTCGCTACGTATTTTACGGGCCTGCAAAGAGCTGGGCATAAAAACCGTAGCGGTGCACTCAACCGCCGACGCCGACGCTATGCATGTACGCCTAGCCGATGAAAGCGTGTGTATAGGCCCGCCGCCCGCTCGCGATTCTTATTTAAATATTCACCAAATATTAGCCGCCTGCGAAATCACAGGAGCAGACGCAATACATCCCGGCTACGGCTTTCTTTCAGAAAACGCCAAATTTGCGGATATTTTAGAAGCACATCAGCTTACTTTCATCGGCCCCACTGCCGAGCATATTCGCATGATGGGCGATAAGATCGAGGCCAAAAAAACAGCTCTGCGCCTAGGTCTGCCGATTGTTCCTGGCTCTGCTGGCGCGGTAACCACAGAAGAAGAAGCCATACAAATAGCCGCCGAGATTGGCTACCCGGTAATAATAAAAGCTGCGGCTGGTGGTGGTGGGCGCGGTATGAAGGTGGCTCGCTCGCAAAACGAGCTGCTGATAGCGCTGCAAACAGCGCGTACCGAAGCCGACGCTGCCTTTGGCGATGATTCTGTGTATATCGAAAAATATTTAGAAAAACCGCGCCATATAGAGGTGCAAGTGCTGGGCGATGGCAAGGGCCAAGCGATACATCTGGGCGAGCGCGATTGTTCGCTGCAAAGACGCCACCAAAAAATATGGGAAGAAGCAACCTCGCCAATCATCACCCCGCAACAACGCGAAGAAATTGGCACCATAGTGGCCAATGCCTGCAAGCAAATAAACTATCGCGGTGCCGGAACCGTAGAATTTTTATACGAAAATGGCCAATTCTATTTTATAGAAATGAACACGCGCCTACAGGTAGAGCATCCAGTTACCGAAGCGATAACCGGGCTAGATTTAGTGCATGAGCAGATAAATATCGCCGCTGGCAATGGTTTGTCCATAAGCCAAAGCGAGGTAAAGTTTAAAGGCCACGCCATAGAATGCCGCATAAATGCCGAAGATCCAAGAAGCTTTACCCCCTCGCCTGGTTTAATAACGCATTATTACGCGCCAGGCGGGCTAGGCATTCGTGTTGACTCCGGTGCATATGCTGGCTATAAAATTCCGCCATATTATGACAGCTTAATCGGTAAGCTAATAGTGCATGGCCGCACCAGAGCAGAATGTATGATGCGCCTGCGTCGCTCGCTAGACGAATTTGTTATTGGCGGTATAAAAACTACCCTGCCGTTATTTCAAGATTTAGTAGAAAATGAAGATATAATAAAAGGCGATTATGACATACATTGGCTAGAAAAATATCTGAGCAAAGATAGCTAATAAAATAAATCGAGGTACAGATGCGTCCCACAAGAAGTGAGGCCGAAAAGGCAGTAGAAACGCTACTATTATGGAGTGGCGAAAACCCAGCCCGGGAAGGGCTGAAAGATACCCCCAAGCGCGTGGTAAAATCTATGCAAGAATTCTTTGCTGGCTATAGTATGGAAGCTTCAGCCGTGCTAAGCACAGTATTCGAAGAGGTTGCAAATTATACCGACCCAATCTTAGTGCGCAATATCAGCTTCTACTCTCATTGCGAGCATCATATGGTGCCGATAATAGGCAAAGCCCATATAAGTTATTTGCCAAATAAAAAAGTGGTAGGATTGTCGAAAATAGCCCGGCTTGTTGACATTTTTGCCAAAAGACTGCAAACGCAAGAAAGCCTAACTGCGCAAATAGCCGAAGCGCTGATGCAGCATTTACAACCCAAAGGCGTGGCAATTCTAATAGAGGCCGAGCATATGTGCATGGCCATGCGCGGGGTAAAAAAAACTGGTTCAACTACTATTACCACGCATTTTCAGGGCGAATATACAAGCGACCCCAAGCTAAAGCAGTCTTTTTTGGATTTGCTAAAATTATAGGGGCTTGTTTATTTATGCTTAGCATAGTAAAATAGCCCTATGCGGTCGTGGCGGAATAGGTAGACGCGCAGCGTTGAGGTCGCTGTGGGGCAACCCGTGGAAGTTCGAGTCTTCTCGACCGCACCATATAAAGTAAAGCAATGAGAAATAGCATATATAGCCTAGAACTCTTGGCCTTGGCTGGCAATATTAGCCATATAGGCTTGCTGCCCGACGCTGATGCGCGAAGCAGTAAACAGTCCAAAATCTGTGGCTCGGTAATCAGCGTTAGCCTAAAAAAACAAGGTGAGTTAATTAGCGCCTATGGCCAGGAAATCTCGGCCTGTGCCTTGGGCCAAGCCAGTGCCGCCTTGCTGGCAAAATACATTATTGGCAGTAAACCACAAGAAATCGTTACGTTACACCAGCAGCTCAGCCAAATGCTTGCCACAAAAATTCAACCCGATTGGGGACGCTTTGACGAATTTAGCATTTTGCACAGCGCCTGTGACTATAAGCCACGCTTTGGTGCGATATTGCTGCCTTTTCTTGCCTGCCTAGATTGTTTCGAGCAGCTGCAATGATTAGCTTGCGAAAATGCGCCATGGCGTTGATACGCCTATATCAACTTACATTTTCTAGCCTTGTTGGGCGGCAATGTCGCTTTGCCCCTAGCTGCTCGCATTTTGCCTATGAGGCCATAGAAAAATTTGGCCTATGGCGTGGTGGCTTTTTGGCCTTGCTGCGCCTTGCTTCCTGCCAGCCCTGGGGCCGCAGCGGCTTTGACCCCGTGCCCAAAACAATAAAAGAATATCTACGCAAAATTACTTGCTCCAAACAAAAACATATTATATAGTTTAATTTTCTATATGAGGATTTTATGTCACATTCGATAAAACTTACCCTAGTTGATGGCTCCCAGCGTGAATATGAGGCTAATACCACAGGGCTAGATGTGGCAAAATCTATCTCTTCTAGCTTGGCCAAAAAAGCCGCGGCCTATAGCCTAAATGGCAAGCTTTATGATTTATTTTCGCCAATTGAAGGCTCTGGCGAGTTTGAACTGTTAACGCGCGAATCGCCACAGGCGCTAGAGCTAATCCGCCATGATTTAGCCCATATCTTGGGCCAAGCAGTGCAAGAGCTGTTTCCTGGCACGCAAATAGCTATTGGCCCAGTTATAGAGCATGGTTTTTATTATGATTTTGCTACAAAACGACCTATTACTATTCAGGATTTACCGTTTATTGAAAAAAAAATGCGCGAGATTGTGCAGCGCAATCTTCCCTTTCGCAAAGCCGTGTGGAGCCGCCAGGAAGCAGTAAAATATTTCAAGCAACGAGGCGAGGAATATAAGCTAAAACTTATCGAGGCAATAGACGAAACTCAAGAAATTCGCATCTATTCGCAGGGCGACTGGATAGATCTATGCCGTGGGCCACATATGCCCGCCACCTCTTATGCCGGGCAGGCCTTTAGCTTAACAAAACTAGCTGGCGCTTACTGGCGCGGTGACTCAAATAACCCAATGCTAACCCGCATTTACGGTACAGCTTTTGCCACACAGGCCGAGCTAGACCAGCATTTGCATATGTTGGAAGAAGCAGCCAAACGCGACCATCGCCGCTTGGGCCGCGAGATGGATCTATTTCATTTTCAAGAAGAAGGTCCAGGCGTGGTATTCTGGCATGCCAAAGGCTGGAAGATATTTCAAAATCTGGTTTCTTATATGCGCCGCCAGTTAGAGCAACATGGCTATGACGAAGTAAATGCCCCGCAAGTATTAGACAAATCGCTGTGGGAAACCTCTGGCCATTGGTGCTGGTATAAAGAAAATATGTTCAAGGTAATACCCGCGGGCAATGACGCGGAAGATACCAGAACCTACGCCCTAAAACCAATGAATTGCCCCGGCCATGTGCAGATCTACAAACAGGGCATAAAATCCTATCGCGATTTGCCAGTGCGGCTAGCAGAATTTGGCAATGTGCATAGATACGAGCCTTCTGGTGCGCTGCATGGGCTGATGCGTGTGCGTGGCTTTACCCAAGACGACGCCCATATTTTCTGCGCGCAAGAGCAATTAGCTGCTGAATGTTTGCGCATAAATGACTTGATCTTGGCGGTATATAAGGATTTTGGCTTTGAAAATATCATTATCAAGCTTTCAACACGTCCCGTAAACCGTGTGGGCGATGATGCCTTGTGGGACAAAGCAGAGGCGATAATGCAAGAGGTTTTAGAACGTATTAAGCAACAGTCAAATGGTGCAATAAGCACGGGCATTCTGCCTGGCGAAGGGGCGTTTTATGGGCCAAAATTTGAATATACACTGCAAGATGCTATTGGCCGGCATTGGCAATGCGGCACTACGCAGCTAGATTTTAATTTGCCAGAGCGTTTTGGTGCAACCTATACGGATTCTGACTCACAAAAAAAACACCCAATAATGATACATCGTGCGATATGTGGCTCTATGGAAAGATTTCTGGGCATTTTGCTAGAGAATTTTGCAGGCCATTTGCCACTATGGTTCGCGCCACAGCAAATTGTAGTAGCCAATGTTACGAGCGAAGCAATAGAATATGCAGAAACTGTTGTGGCAAAGCTAAAAAAGGCTGGGCTAAGCGCAGTGGCAGACACTAGAAATGAAAAAATCAGCTACAAAATTCGCGAGCATTCCGCGCAGAAAATTCCGGTAATTTTAATCTGCGGCAAAAAAGAAGCAGCCGCGAATAGTGTGAATATGCGCCGCCTAGGTTCACCCGACCAAATAGAGCTATCCTTGGACAGCGCCATAGAGCAATTGCGCAGTGAAGCTACGCCGCCAGATTTGCGTTAAATGTCACTTCAGCTTGTGACATTTTGCGCATGAATGATGTGACACCATGTCACACTAATATATCATATAATATATCAATAGAATATATTAGAGGAAAAAGTATAAATTATTTTTATAATTTAGAAAAAAAACGCGGCTAATCCGTAGCCCAATCATCAGCATTATTCACATGCTTTTCTGGTGGTTTTTGCACGGTTAATACATCCACATTAGTGTTCTGGCCACTTTCTACTGTAAAATCCTTTTGAAAGGTACCGTTATTTCTAGCAATAGCAACATAATGCCCCTTGGCTAAAATCACACTAAGATAGGCATCGGTAGCTTCGTAAACCACATCGCCAGAAGCGTCGGCTATCGACCATTTGGTATTGGCTAGCGCCCCGCCATTTTCTTCGCGCAATAGGCGCAGGGTGATTTTAGCGGCTTTTTGCTTAAAAGCCACATGCGATATTCTACCCGCTGCGATTTTTACATTCGCCCGCTCTGTGGCATTTACCCGGCCGTAATAGCACACTATGTGATACGTGCCCGCTTTTAGGCGCACTAGCATGTTTGGCTTGATATTTGGCAGAATTAGCGCAGCGTCATCGCTTTCTGTGTCATTGGCATAAATCGCAAAATGCAGCTTTTCTTTTTCAATCTGCCCGTCTTTTACCTGCGCGTCTAGCTGTACACCGCCAGCGTCTAGATTTAGCTGCAGCTTGGCAACTCCTGTTGCTGGCACGGTAACTGTGTCAATAACGCTAATACGGCCAAAATTGCACTGCACATAATAAAAACCAGGCGGCAGGGCAAATTGCCCCTGCGGATTTGCCGAGCTTTGCACTTGCTTTAGTTCTTGGTCGTCTTGATTGGTACTGTCTTTTTTAACCTTTGCCGTAGCGCCCTTAATCGGCACGGTAATATAAATGCGCCAGACCAAGCCGGATTTGACAATTTCGCCATTTTTATGCAATACAGCGCTAGTTAGTAAATTTGGCTTAAGCGCGTTGGCTGGCACAAAGGCTGCCTGCGCCAATTGCGGCACAAAAACCAAAAAAATAAGCAGCAATCTTGAAAAATAGCGTAATCTCAAATTGAAAAGCTCACACCGCAGCCGCAAGAAGAAGCGGCGTTGGGATTCTTAATCACAAAGCTTTGCTCCAACAGCGAATCAACAAAATCTAGGCTCGAGCCAAGCAAAAAAGGCGTTGAAACCGGGTCAATAACCACCCTAGCCCCCTCCTGCTCTATCACCTGGTCGTTGGCTGCCTTTTCATGCACTAGCTCATATTTATAAGAAAAACCAGAGCACCCACCGCCCTCTACCGCTATACGCAATGCATATAATTCTGGATCGCTCTGTAAAAGGTCATTTATTCGCTTTGCCGCTTGGGGCATAATGCTTAGCAACATCAGGCTTTTTCCTAAAGTTTGTTAGAATTTTATATGAAATATCTATAATTTGTGCTATCATCATTATAATTCGCAACTTTATAGAAGTAAAGCTCTATGTCCACATATTTAGCATGCTACGCAACTCAAGGTCACGCCTGCGAAAAACGGCTATATGCAGAGCCAGCCGACCCATGGCGCAGCGCTTTTCAGCGGGATAGAGACCGGATTATTCACAGCAAGGCGTTTCGGCGTTTGATTCATAAAACACAAGTGCTGCCAAGTAACGAGGGCGACCATTATCGCACCAGGCTAATCCACTCGATAGAAGTAGCGCAAATCGCACGCTCGCTAGCCTGCCGCCTGCAGCTAGACCAGGATTTGAGCGAGGCTATAGCCCTGGCCCATGATTTAGGCCACCCGCCCTTTGCCCATGCTGGCGAGGATATTTTGAAAATTTTAATGCAAGATTATGGCGGGTTTGACCATAATGCGCAGACATTGCTGATAGTAACTAAGCTAGAAAAACAATATTATGAATATGATGGCTTGAATCTTAGCTGGGCCATGCTCGAGGGCTTGGCAAAACACAATGGCCCGCTAACGGCTACGCTGGCGCAAAGCGAGATCTTCGCTAGCTTCAATGCGCAGTTTGACCTTTCGCTTGATAAATTCGCTGGGCTAGAGGCCCAATGCGCGGCGATAGCAGACGATATTGCCTATGATTCGCATGATATAGACGACGCTTTGCGCTCTAACTTTATTCAATTGCAGGATTTGCAGCATTTGCAATTGCCGGGGCAAATCTTGGCAGAGATAGAGGCAGAATATCCAGGCCTGGCAAGCTCAAACCCGGCTTTGTGTGGCCGCATCTTTACCCGCAAGCAGGTCGCATTGATGCTAAAAGACGTCTTTGAGCAAAGTAGCAAAAACCTGCAGCAATTGGCGCCAAAATCGCCCGAGGATATCTATAATGCAGGGCAGCAGCAAATCAGCTTTTCGCCCAGCATGCAGGTAAGGGAAAAAGAGCTGAAGCGCTTTTTGTACGAAAATTTCTACCAAACGCCAAGCCTATTGAAAAAACGCGACAAGGTCTATGATATCATCAGCGCGCTTTTTGCTAGCTACATGCATGATGCCAGCCTGATGCCTGTTGAATGGCGCCCGCAAAAATCGGGTGAGCGCGAAAAAGCAGCGATGATTAGCAACTATATCGCTGGCATGACAGATATTTATGCCGAAAATATGTATAACCATCTCAGGGGTGCAATATGAATATTTTTCAATATTTCGAAGATAAAATCAAAGCAATCGCAAAGCAATTAGCGCCCGAGCACGCAGCAATCATTGCGCGTATTAATGTCGAAGCGCCAAAAGAAGCAGAGCATGGCGATTTGGCAACCAATGCCGCCATGGTGCTGGCCAAGCCGCTGGGCCAAGATCCGCGTACGCTAGCACAAGAAATTGCCGAGCTGCTGCAGCAGCAAGATGCCGCGATTGAAAAAATCAGCATCGCTGGCCCAGGTTTTATTAATCTAGGCCTTTCTGCAGATTTTTGGCACAAGCAATTGGCACATATTCTAAATCGCAACGAGGATTATGGTAAAGAAAATATAGGCGAAAAACAGCCAGTAAATCTAGAATTTGTCTCTGCCAATCCCACGGGTCCAATGCATGTGGGCCATTGCCGCGGCGCGGTGGTTGGCGATGTGCTGGCAAATTTGCTGGGCCATATTGGCTATAAAGTTACCAAGGAATATTATATAAATGACGCTGGCGGGCAGATAGATGTGCTGGCCGAGTCGCTATTATTGCGCTATAGAGAAGAGCTGGGCGAGCATATAGGTGAAATACCAGCTGGGCTCTATCCTGGTGAATATTTGCGTGACGTAGCGCAAAAATTGGTGCAGCTACATGGCAGCTATTTACTGCGCAATGCTAATAAAATGCAGATTATCAGGGATTTTGCGGTGGCAGAAATGATGCAGACAATTCGCTCTGATTTGGCGGCGCTGAATATTCACCACGACATTTTCTTTTCCGAGCGGCAATTGCACACAGACCAAGCCAAACTTATCCAAGATACAATAAATGATCTAACGCTAAAAGGCTATGTCTATAAAGGGCATCTAGAAGCGCCAAAAGGTGGCGAGGCACAAGAGTGGGAAAGCCGCGAGCAGCTATTATTTCGCTCTACTGCCTTTGGCGACGACCAAGACAGAGCCTTGGTAAAGGCCGACGGCTCCTATGCCTATTTCGCCGCTGATATCGCCTATTTTCGCGATAAATTCCTGCGCGGCTTTAAAGAGATGATCTATATCCTAGGTGCCGACCATAGTGGCTATGTCAAGCGGCTAGAAGCGGTGGCAAATGCGGTGGCGGGCACAGAGGCTAAGCTAGAGGTGCTGTTGTGCCAGTTGGTAAAGCTCTATCGCAACGGCACTCCGGTAAGAATGTCCAAACGCTCGGGCGAATTTGTTACCTTGCGTGATGTGGTAGACGAGGTAGGCCCCGACCCTGTGCGCTTTATGATGCTATATCGCAAAACTGATGCGCCATTGGATTTTGACTTTAGCAAAGTCACCGAGCAAAGCAAGGATAACCCGGTGTTTTATGTACAATATGCGGTTGCGCGCTGCCATTCTATCTATCGCCAGGCAAAAGAGCAGCTGGGTCTAGATGCGTATGAAATAAGCAATAGCGAATTATTGGCTAGCAGGTCCCTTTTGTCGCAGTCCAGCGAAATGCAATTGCTCAAGAAATTATGCAGCTTTCCTCAGTTAATAAAACTTGCTGCAGTTAATAAAGAGCCGCATCGCTTGGCTTTTTACCTATATGACCTCGCCTCGCTGTTTCATGCCCAATGGAACAAGGGCAATGACAACCCCGCCATGCGCTTTATTCAAAAAGACAAATTAGAGCTAACAATGGCGCGGCTTGGCTTAGTACGCGCAAGTTGCATTATACTAAGCTCTGGTTTAAATATTATGGGGGTAAATGCGCCGCAAACTATGAAATAGTAAGTTTATTATTGATTTTTTAAAAAAAACCATAATATAGTTAAGCTAGATAGACTGCCTTTGGATTTCGTGATATGACAGAAAATAATGATACATCCTCTAATTTTTCTAGTATCTCAGACGAGCTAGAGCTAGAGCTAAAAAACAGTATGCAGCACAAAAATCCAGCTGGTGCTAAGCCGCGCCCAAAGCGTGAGCCTTTTGTTTCTATTGCCGAGGTCGCAGCAAAACTACCGCCAAAACCTAGAAATCCGCAGCCAGATTTTATCGACATGCTAGGCGAGCCAGAGCCAACTACAGTAGCAAGCACCCCGCCGCCAAAACAAAATACGCCCAAAACCCCAGCGCCAAATGTAGAAACCTATAGTTTCTATGATGAATATGTCGAAGAAATAGATGATATAGTTGGGCCGCCAAAACCACCGCCACCACCGGTTCAGAAAACTCGCCAATGGGACAGCGCTGCCGCTTTGCAAGAATTGCTAGAGCAACATGACAGAACAAGCGAAAAACTGGCACGAAAAGCCAGAGAAGCGTTGATGAAAGAGCGAATGAAAGAGCTAACAGGGGAAGATTTTAGCCAATTGGGAGACGAAGCGAATATGCACGGACTAGATACAAATTCTTTTCGGCCAGATATGCCAGGTGGCGCTGGCCAGAATTCTCGCTATTTCAATACACCACCGCGTAAATGGTATGATTTTTCGCTGTTGGCTAAAGTAAATATCGCTGTTTTATTGGCAATATTTCTGGGTGGCATTTATTATTTGCATTCCTTTCACCCCTTTGCGCCAGAAATTATCTATGCCAATGATACGCCATATAAAACAAGGGCTAAAATAGAAGATCTAGCGCCAAAACCGCAGCTAGATACCGCCACCCTATTGCAAAAACACCCAACCCCGGCTGTAGTGCCGCCACAAAGCCAACCCGTGCCAATGCCAAAGCCAGAGCCTATTCAGCAAATTGCCAAATCGCAACCAGCAATTCCGCCTGCTTTGCTACAGGTGGAGGCCAAGCCAGAACCGGTAATAGCCCCAACGCCAGCTCCGGTAGTAATACCAACACCGCCGCCAGCCCCTGCACCAGCTCCAACGCCCGCACCTGCTCCGGTGCCTGCGCCTGCTCCGGTGCCTGCGCCTGCTCCGGTAAAAGAAGTGGCCAAAACGCATGTGCCAGCACCAAAGCCGGTAAAGCATGAGCCAAAGCCAGAAATCAAGCACAAGCAAGCAGCAAAACCAGTTGAAAAGGCAAAGGCAAAGCCTGCTGCCCCCACCAACGCTGCTGCGCATAACAAGCATAGCTATATGGCCTATTATGTTCAGCTAGCTTCAACGCCTAGTGCTAGCGCTGCCGAGCATTTGCTAAGCAAGCAAACAGCGCATTTGCAGCCAATTTTGAAAAATTATGCATTGAATATAGAAAAAACCATCATACCTTCAAAAGGTGTCTATTATCGTTTGCGCATAAATGTTAAAGATGCCGAAGAAGCGAAAAAATTGTGCACTAGCATAAGGCAGCATGGCGGACAATGTATATTTGGCATACGCTAAAGTGATGAAGGCGACGCTGCGGCAAAATATAAGCGCGAATTTTCTGCGCTCGCAATCAGGGCCTGCGCCCTTTTGGCGGGTGGAAAAAGCGCCGATAGACTATCCGCAAGCCGTGGAGTTTATGGAGGCTCGCGTAGCAGCCATTGCCGCTGGCAAAGCGCCAGAAATGCTGTGGCTACTTGAGCATCCACCCCTGTATACAGCTGGCACAAGTGCCAAGCCAAAAGATTTACTATGCCCAGACCAATTGCCCATTTTTAACACTGGTCGCGGCGGGCAATATACCTATCATGGCCCCGGCCAGCGCGTGGTTTATGTAATGCTTAATTTGCAACAGCGCCATTGTGACATTCGCGCCTTTGTGGCAACATTAGAAGAGTGGATTATTCGCAGCTTGGCAGATTTTGGCATACAGGGCGAACGACGCGAAGACCGCGTTGGCGTGTGGGTTAGCAGCCAGTGGGGCGAAGAAAAAATTGCCGCTATTGGCATAAAAATACGCCGCTGGGTTAGCTTTCACGGTATAGCTATAAATCTAAATCCAAACCTTAGCCATTATGCTGGCATAGTGCCCTGCGGCCAAGCCGCCTTTGGCACCACTAGCTTTCAAAAAC
Organism: Bartonella sp. TP; assembly: GCF_030406085.1. Lineage (NCBI taxonomy): Bacteria > Pseudomonadati > Pseudomonadota > Alphaproteobacteria > Hyphomicrobiales > Bartonellaceae > Bartonella > Bartonella sp. TP. The sequence goes on along the minus strand of NZ_CP129002.1, from coordinate 5,480 downwards.
TAGGTGTAGCCGCAGATATGCAGCAGCTAGATGCTGCATTAGCACGTAATTTTCAGGCTCTATTTGGCGAAATACACCAATAAAAACCTGGTGTTTTTTGGCTTTTCATGCTATATATTCTAGGCAAAAGCAAAATGAGATATGAATGAATAAAGCCAACCAAAGCCTATTTGATGAAAATTTGAGCAGCGCTAGTCCAAAAAAACGCAGTAATTTTAACGCCAAAGCAGCCTATGACGCCTCCAGCATTCGCGTGCTAGAGGGGCTAGAGCCAGTGCGTTTGCGGCCCGGCATGTATATTGGCGGTACAGATAACAAGGCTTTGCATCATTTATTTTCTGAAGTTATTGACAATGCAATGGACGAAGCGGTGGCTGGCCATGCTAGCATTATTGAGGTTGCTTTAGACGCAAATGGCTATGTACAAGTTAGCGATAATGGCCGCGGCATCCCGGTGGAAAAACACCCGCAAATGCCCAAAAAATCTACGCTAGAAGTAATCATGACGCAGCTGCATTCTGGCGGTAAATTCGACGGCAAAGCTTATGAAACTTCTGGTGGGCTGCATGGCGTGGGGATTTCTGTGGTTAATGCCCTGTCCGATAAGCTGGAAATAGAAACCATACGCGCGGGTGTGCTGTACAAGCAGCTATATAGTCGCGGTGCGCCAACATCTACATTGCAAAATATTGGGCCCGCAAAGTCGCGGCGTGGTACTTTGGTGCGCTTTCATCCGGATCCAGAGATTTTTGGTGCCAAGGCTGCCTTTGACCCCGAGCGGTTGTACAAAATAGCCCGCTCCAAAGCCTATCTTTTTGGGGGGGTTAAAATAAAATGGTCTTGCGCGCCAGAAAAACTTGGTAGCAAAACAAAAATACCAACAGAAGAGGTTTTTCATTTTCCCGGTGGGCTAAGCGATTATATTCTACGCAGCATCGAAGATGCGCAGCTGATAACCACAAATATCTTTGCTGGCAAGACAAATAATCGCGGTGGCCATGGCGGGGTAGAATGGGCCATAGCCTGGACCAGTAGCGAAGGCTCAATGCACGCCTATTGCAATACCATACCCACCCAAGATGGCGGTACGCATGTTACGGGGCTGCGCTTGGCGCTAACTAGGGGGCTAAAAAACTATGGCGAATTGGCCAATAACAAACGCGCGAGTTTAATAACTCCTGATGATGTTATGCTGGCGGTAACGGCGATGCTTTCGGTTTTTATTCGCGACCCAGAATTTGTAGGCCAGACCAAAGACCGGCTTTCTAGTGTAGAGGCGCAGCGCGTGGTAGAAGCCACTATGCGCGACCAATTTGACCATTGGCTGGCCAATAATAATGCCGACGCTACTAAATTGCTCGACTGGGTAGTTGAGCGCGCAGATGAAAGAATAAGAAGACGGCAAGAAAAAGAAAATAGCCGCAAAAATGCTACCAAAAGGCTGCGATTGCCACCAAAATTGGCCGACTGCATACAAAATAACCCGCATAATGCGGAAATCTTTATCGTAGAAGGTGACTCTGCTGGTGGCTCGGCGAAGCAGGCAAGAAACCGCGCCAACCAAGCTGTTTTGCCTCTGCGCGGTAAAATACTGAATGTTGCCAATGCTGGTAATGATAAAATTTTGGCAAATCAGCTTATTGGGGATTTAGTGCAATCTTTAGGTTGCGGCGTGCGCGAAAAATATAAAGAAGATGATCTGCGCTATGAGCGCATTATTATTATGACCGATGCCGATGTTGACGGGGCGCATATTGCCTCTTTGTTAATAACCTTTTTCTATCAAGAAATGCCAAAGCTAATTGACAATGGCCATTTATACATCGCCCTGCCCCCATTATATCGCCTAAGCCAAGGCGGCAAAATTGCCTATGCCAAAGACGACAAGCATAAAGACCAGTTGCTGAAGAGCTATTTTACTGGCAAGGGCAAGGTAGAGATTGGCCGGTTTAAAGGCCTGGGCGAAATGCGTGCGCAGCAGTTAAAGGAAACGACAATGGCGCCAGACAAACGTAGCCTGCTGCAAGTAAAGATACAAGACCATTTTGCTGATGAAACGCAGCAGGCAATAGATGATTTGATGGGCAGCAAGCCAGATGCTAGATTTAAATTCATACAAGAAAATGCTATTTTTGCCGAAAATCTAGATATTTAGGCCTTAAAAAGCTGGCGCTGCATCAATTATATTTAGCTGCGGTGAGCTAAAATTGCGGTAACTATTCAAGCGCAAATTGCCTGCAATATGTATATTATTGCCCAGATTATTCAGTAAAAACTGCCCCAATGGCCCATCTATAACATTAAAAGCGATGGCTTTTAATTTAGCCTCGCTATTGTCTTGCAGGGTCAGGGTTAAATGCGCCGAGCCCATGGGCTTTATATACACAATCTTATGTGCACGCAGGGCAAATATTGGCTGCATATTTCCGGCGCCATATGGCCCGGCCTTTTCTATTTCTCTGCATAATTCTTCTGTGGCGCCGCGCGCGCTTATTAGCGAGGTGATTTTTAAAATCGGCTGGGTATGAAATTGGCCGATTTTTTCGCTAATTTGCTGGCACAGCCAGGTTGAAAAAGCTTCTAGCTTGTCTTGCTCGATGGTTAGTCCAGCGGCCATAGCATGCCCGCCACCCCGTAGCAACAAGCCAGCTTCAACAGCTTGGGCGATTAACGCGCCGATATCTACGCCGCGGATAGATCTGGCCGAGCCCACGGCGGTGCCATCTGGCTTTTTGGACAAGATAATTACCGGCCGTAGATATTTATCTTTCAACCGGCCCGCCAACAGGCCAACTAGCCCCGCATGCCAGTCGCCCATTTCGATTAAAGCTGGCGCTAGTTCGCGGCCTTCATATTTATTATGCAGGGCAAAAATCAGGCTTGTTTGGGCCTCTGTCTCGAGCTGCTGTCTTTGCTTATTAGTCTCGCGCAGGCTCAAGGCCCATTCTTCGGCCTGTTGCGCTGAGTTGCAGCATAGCAGCTGGGCGCCCAGGCTAGCATCGGCAATGCGCCCTGCCGCATTGATAGATGGGCCTAGAATATAGCTGAAATGATACGCATTTAGCGGCTCGACAAGCATGGCCGCTTTTGCCAAAGCTTTAATGCCCACATTAGAAAGCGTACGCGCAATCTTTAGCCCTCCCACAACAAAAGCTCTATTTACGCCAATCAAGGGCACAAGATCGCAAATAGTTGCTAGCGCCACAAGGTCAAGATAGCCCAACAAATCTGGTATTTTATAGCGCGCGCGCAAACGCGTAGCCAACCCAACAAGCGTTATAAACACCACGCCAGCCGCACAAAGCTGCGCGCAGCCAGAATTATCGTCGGGGCGGCTTGGATTAACTATGGCGATGGCATGCTCATTTAATTTTGCGACTTTATGATGGTCTAGCACTACTAATTTAAGTCCGCTTATGCCCTGCATTGCCGCGCCGTCATTGGTGCCGCAATCTACTGCTATTACTAGACCGCAGCCTAATTGCTGTAAATGTTGCATGGCTTGGTTATTTAGGCCATAGCCTTCTTCTAAACGCTGCGGAATATAGATTAAGCATTCCGCGCCCAGATGGGTTAAAAATAGCTTCATCAACGCTGCTGAACAAGCGCCGTCGACATCATAATCGCCATAAATTGCAATTTTTACCTTGCCCTCAATCGCTTCAATAATGCAATCAAGCGCGAGCTCCATATCTTTAAAGCTTTTTGGGTTTGGCAATAAATCGCGCAATTTAGGGTCTAGATAGCTATAAAATTGCGGCTCTGTAACGCCCTGCGCGGCCAAAAGCCGAGCCACGGTGCTAGAGGCGCCAAATTGCTGCTGCAGCCGCCCGGCTAGCTCATTGCCCTCTAAATCTAACGCATCTAGCCAAGCATGGCCAGTTACAGAGCTTGCAATGTCTAGAAAATATTTGCTCATTACAGTAAAGCCAGTGGGTATAGCCTGTATTTTTGGCATAGATAGCCCGATTCTGCTATTGCATCTAAGGCTTTTTCTACATTTTGCCGCGTTGTTTCATGGGTTATGATCACGATATTTTTATATTCTGTATCGCCAGGAAAGAGCGATTCTAAATTCTGCGCAATTGATTCAAAAGACACGTTATTTTTTGCCATTTTTTGTGAGACATCAGCAAAAATCCCCGTTTGGTCCGCCACACAAAGCCGAATGTAAAAGCCGGGCACTAATTGGTGCTGCAAATCGGCCTTTTTATAGGGCTCTAGCTGCTTTATGGGCACGCCAAATAGTGGTGCGGCTGGAATGTCATTGACTTGTTTTATTGCTAAATCCAAAATATCGGCCAATACTGCCGCGGCAGTAGCCGAGCCACCTGCGCCTGGCCCGGCCAAAAATAACTCGCCCAGTAAATCGCTAAAAATCGTTACGCCATTTACCACGCCAGAAAGCTGTGCTAGCAAAGAGGTTTTGGGCAACAAAGTCGGCTCAACAATTTGCAATACGCCATCTTCTAGATCTAGGCAGCTGGCCAGCAATTTTAGCCGATAGCCAAAATGCTCAACAGCGCGAATATCTTGCTCTAGAATATCATCGATACCACGAATAACAACATTTTCAATCGCATTTTGCTTTTTAAAAGCCAAAGCGGTTAAAAGCGCTAATTTCTGAGCGGCGTCAAAGCCTTGCACGTCGGCTTTGGGGCAAGCTTCGGCATAGCCAAGTTTTTGAGCGGCTTGCAAAGCCTCGGCAAAGCCAACGCCCTGCTCTTGCATGCGGCTTAGAATATAATTGCATGTACCGTTTACTATGGCATGGATTTTGTTGATTTTATGACCTATTAGCGATTCCCTGAGCGTTTTTATCACTGGCACGCCGCCTGCCACCGCAGCTTCAAACGATATTTCGCGCCCTAGTGATTCAGCTAAAATGGCCAAGTCCATGCCGCTATGCGCTAGCAGAGCTTTATTTGCCGTAACGACATGCGCTCCATTATTCAACGCCGCTCGTATCGAGGCATTCGCCACGCCTTCTGCTCCGCCAATAAGCTCGACAAAAATATCAACATCCCGCGCCACCGCAAGCTTTATAGGATTTTCATACCAGGTAAAGGCCCCAGGGTCAAAGCCACGATCGCGCTGCTTGTCGCGCGCGCTGAGCCCTACAATCTTTAACCGAATGTTCAGCTGCCGCTCTATTTGCTCTGCACGTTGTGCAATAAGCTGTACTAAACTAGCGCCAACGGTACCTAGGCCAGCTATGCCCAAACGAATTTCTTTTTTTATATTATAATTAATGGCCGGCCTATCGCTCACTTTACTTCCAACAATTGTGCATTTCACTAGGGAAGTTTAGCAAAACTAAAAATCAGCGTCAAGTCAGGCAAGATTGGTTGATGCTCTAGAAAAAGCCTCTATTATTTCAAAGAGGCGAGGTAAGTACGAACCTTTTCACAATAACGTTGCGAAATCGGGTTCATCTTCTTTGCACCATAACCAGCATTATACTTTAATATAGTCGTACA